>NZ_CALMAW010000039.1 GCF_937859915.1 uncultured Sphingomonas sp.
CGGGTCAGCCACGGCCGCACGTCGGGCACCTCGCCGGTGACGATCACGCCGTCGCGGCCGTCGCGCGCGGTCAGCGCGGGGGTCGGCTTGCGCCCGACGATCGCGAAGCGCGCCGCGGGATGGCGGGCGCGGATCATCGGCAGCGCGTCGCGCGCGAAGCCGAGCGCCGCCTCGACATTGGGGGCATAGTCCATCTGCCCGGTGAAGACGATCAGCGGCGCTTCCTCGGGGACGTGCGGCGCCGGCGCATAGGCGGCGAGATCGATGCCGTTCTCGAGCACCTGCACGCATTCCGCCGACAGTTTCGTCCGCGCGCGGAACAGCGCCGCCTCGGCCTCGCTGACGAACAGCGACACCACCGCGCGCCGCGCCGTCTCGCGCTCGAAATGGAACAGGCGCTTCGCCTCGCGCGCCCACAGCATCCGCATCGGCCCGCGCGCGGCGCCCGCATAATCCGCGAATTTGCGCGAATCCATGTCGACAAAGTCCATCACGAAGGGCCGGTCGGTCGGCGCATATTGCGCCATCTGGCCCGAGAAGACGTAGACATGGTCGATCGGCTCGTCGGCGAGCACCCGGTCGACGAAGCCCGCCATCGCCCTGCTGCCGAACGCCGCCACCGACATCGACGACCGTTTCGCAAAGCCGATCGCGGCGGCCGAGCCGCGCGAGCGCGTCCGGACCTCGACATGCAGCCTGGCGACCAGCGGGCGCAGCGCCTCGGCGGCGGCGACGTCCGCCTCGTCGTCCGCGAAGGTCGCGAGATGGACGCGGTGGCGGCTGCCGAGATGCTTGAGGATGTTGTAGGAGCGGATCTTGTCGCCGCGGTCGGGGGGATAGGGGACGCGGTGGGCGAGGAACAGCAGGTCGCCCATCGGCTCAGCCCAGCCCGCGCGCGAGCGGCGGCCCGAGCCGGTTGGCGAGCCACAGCGGCAGCGTCTTCCACAGCGCGATCTGCGCGCGATATTTGGGGCTGAGCGGATTGACCTCACGCGCCTCGGCCCCGTCGGCGGTGCGCACCGCATAATGCAGCGGCTCGGGCACGAAGCCCCAATTCTTCTTATAGGCGAAGGCACCCGTGCCGGGCTTGGACCGGCCGAAATCGAAGCGGGTGCAGCCGCGTTCGCGCGCATGGCGCATCAGCGCGAAATACATCAGCTCGTTCGCGCGCACCGTCCTCGCCTCCGCCGTCCCTCCGCCCCAATAGGGCAGGACCGTGCCGTTGTGGTACAGGCTGAGCACCGAGGCAATCGCCCGTCCCTCGTGGCGGACGGTGAGGATGTCGGCATCGTCGCCGAAGCGCGCGAGCACTTCGGCGAACAGGCGTTTGGGGAAGACCGGCGTGCCGAGGTTGCGGACGCTGGTCGCATAGACCGCATAATGCGCGGCGCGATCGGCGGGGCCGGTGCCGATGGTGACGGTCAGGTCGCTCGCCAGCGCCTTGCGCACCTCGGCGCGCTGCTTGCGCGGGATCGCCTTGAGCTCCGCCTCGTCGTCGACGGCGAGCGGACGGACGAAGCCGGCGTGCGTGTCGCTCTTGTGCTGCCATCCGACGCCCGCGGGTATCGTGCCGCCGCGCAGTTCGAGGCTCGGGCAGTCGAGTTTGTCCGCCAGCGCCCAACCCGCCTCGATCAAGGCTTCTGCGACCGCATCATCATCGGCGAGCACGCCGCCGCCGACCGCGAAGCCGGACGAAACCATCGCCTTGCCGAACAGCAGCGAGCGGATCGTGGTGAGCGGCAGCACCCCCTCGATCCGGCCCGATCGCTCGGCAACGAGCATATGCGCGCGCTGGCGGGTGCCCGCCTCGATCGCGGCGAGCCAGGCCGGCAGGTGGAAGGGCGTGCCGCGGGGATGCGCGCGCACGAAGGCGGCGACCGCGTCGGGGTCGGGGTCGGACCGGATGTGGAGCGGAAGCACCGCTTCGGCCGGGTTCACGCGGCGACCTGCTCTGCGACGACGCGGTCGACCCGGTCCCAGGCGAACTCGCCGAGCAGCCGCTCGAGCTTGCCCTCCATCGCCGACAGACGGCTGTAGTGGCGCAGCCTGGACTTGAACGGGGCGCCCGCGACACGCGGCTGCTGGGGGTCGATCTCCCAAGGGTGGAAGTAGAACACCGCGGGGCGCTCGACTTCGCCGCCATGGCCGGCATTGACCTGGCGGATCGCCCAGCGGCTGAAGCGATAGGGCAGCAGCCGGAAGAAGCCGCCGCCGCCCGCTGCCAGCGTCCGCGTGCCGAGCTTGGCGGTGGTCACCGGCAGTTCGAGCATCGCGCTTCCTGCAACGGGCTTCCACACGAAGCGCGGGCTTTCGGGCCAGCCATAATGGTCGTGCTTCACCGGCGCGACGCTCGACGAATAGGTATAGCCCTCCTCGGCGAGGATCGGGTGTGCCCAGGGCGTGCGCGTGTCGATCGAGAAACTCGGCGCGCGGTAGCCGGTGACCGCGGCGCCGGCGGCATCCTCGATCGCGGCCTTGGCGCGGCGCAGGTCGGCGCGGAACTGGTCGGGGGTCAGCGTGAACACGCGGTCGTGGTCCCAGCCGTGGCTGGCGATCTCATGGCCCTCGGCGACGATGCGCCGCATCTGCTCGGGCGCGCGCTCGGCGACCCAGCCCAGCGTGAAGAAGGTCGCCTTGACCTGCAGCCGATCGAACAGATCGAGCACCGCATCGGTGTTGCGCGCGACGCGGCCTTGCAGCCGCGGCCAGTCCGCCTTGGCGATCACCTTTTCGAAGGCGCCGACCTGGAACCAGTCCTCGACGTCGACCGAGAGCGCGTTGCGCATCCGCGGCATCGCTCAGTGCGTGCCGTAGCGGGTGTCGGCGCCGACGCTTTCCTCGCGCTCGATCCAGTCGATCAGCAGCGACAGCACGCGGCGCAGCGCCGCCTCCTGCTCGTCGATCCGTTCCTCGAGCTGCGCGATGCGATCGAGCAACTCGGGATCCTGCCGGGTGACGACGCGGACCGCGGGTGCGGTCTCGCTCGGCGGCGCGGCGTCGGCGATGCGCTGGCGCTGCGCGGCGTCGGCGAGCGGTTCGGGGACGACGCGCTCCTCGGCCATGTCGGCGGCGACGAGATCGACGGTCGCGGCATCGATCCGCGCCAGACCCTCGATCGCGCCGTGCATCAGCACACGGCCCGCCAGCATGTTGAGCTTGCGCGGCACGCCGCCCGAATGGCGATAGAGCGCGGGCAGGCTGTCGTCGACGAAGTCGGGATTGCCCTGCCAGCCGACCAGCGCCAGCCGGTGCGCCACATAGGGGCCGACCTCGGGCTCCTCCATCGCGGTCAGATGATGGGTCGCGATCACGCGCTGGCGGAGCTGCTCGAGATGCTCGGAGCGCTGCAGCCGGTCGCGGAACTCGGGCTGACCGAGCAGGAAGATTTGGAGCAGCGCGCGTCCGCCATTCTGGAAGTTGGAGAGCATGCGCAGCTCCTCCAGCGCGGAGACGGGCAGGTTCTGCGCCTCGTCGACGATCAGCAGCGTCTGCCGGCCTTCATTGGCGTGGAGCCGCAGCGTGCGCTCGATCCGCTCGAGCAGCTGCGCCTTGGCGAGGCCTTCGGTGGCGAGCCCGAGCTTCTGCGCGGTCAGGCGCAGCATATCCTCGTCCTCGACCTGGGTCGAGACCAGCCGGATCGCGTTGAGGCGCTGCGGGTCGACCGAGGCCATCAGATGGCCGACCAGCGTCGTCTTGCCCGCGCCGACGTCGCCGGTGACGACGATGAAGCCCTCGCCCTGCGCGAGGCCGTAGCCGAGATAGGCCATCGCGGTGCGATGGGTCTTGCTCTCGAACCAGAAGCGCGCGTCCGGCGTCAGCTGGAAGGGGCGATCGCTGAACCCGTAATGGCTGTCGTACATGCGAGACTGTCCCGTCGTTACATCTGGTAGCGGAGCGCGATCAGGCCGGTGCCGATCACGTCGTCATTGGAGCCGTCGCCCGCCCCCGAATAGACGCCCAGCGAGGCGCTGCCCGAGAGGTGCGGCGAGAAGGACCGATTGTAGCTGCCGGTCGCGCCATAGCTGTAATAGCCGTGCGACCCGAACGCGCTGCCCTTATACCAGGCGCCGAGCGCGTTGACGGTGACGTTCGAGACCGGCGACAGCTTGCGCTCGACAATGCCGTCGACGGTCACGCTCTGGTCGGTCTGGCCGTCGAAGCCGTCGATCGACGGACCGAGATCGGGGGCGAGATAATGGCGGTTGTCGTAGCCGACGCCGATGCCATAGACCCACAATCCGCTCGACTTGGAGTAATTGGCGTAGACGCCGCGCGAGCGGTAGAAGTTGGAATTGACCGAACTCAGCGCGGGGATGCACGCCCCCTGCCCGCCATTGGCGCCGAACACGCAGCCCGACAGCGTGCTTGGCACCGCCGGCGCAAGATTGTCGAACTGCGTCGGCAGTGCCCCCGCCTCGCTGGTCAGCTGGCGGCCGAAGCTCTGGATATCGTCATAGGCGACGACCTGGATGCTCGAATTCTGGCTGAGCTGGTCGGAGAAGCGACCGGTGACCACGGTCTCGCCATAGCGGCGCCCGCCGCGGACCTCGAGCGTGGTGCGCGCGCTCGGCCGCCACAGCACCCCGACGTCCCAGATCAGCCCGTCCTGGTCGTAGGAGAGCAGCCGCTTCTTGCCGTGATCGGCCTGAAGATGGCGCTGGCCGTCGAGGATCGCGTTGCCCGCGGCATCGGTGAGGATCGCCGACTGGGTGGCGCGGTTATCCTCATAGCCGGCGCCGCCTTCGAGCGCGAGCGTCTGGCTGACCGGCACGGTGATGTCCGCGCGGCCGAAATAGCCCTGCATCCGCGCGTCGAGGAAATGGACATTGTCCTGCGTCCAGCCGCCCGAGACCTGCCAGCCGAACGGCAGCCCGCTCGCGCGCGGCGCCATGCCGATCGATGCGTCGACGATCTGGTCGGTGGTCGCGAAATTATTCTGCAGCACCGGCTGACCGGGCCCAAGATCATAATCGCCCGATCCCCCCGTCGTCCGGGTGTAGCCGAAGCGATAGTCGCCGTTGATCGAGAGGTCGCCGAGATGCCCCGCATAGCTGGGCCCGGCCTCGACCGCGTAGACCTGCTCGGTGTTGGCGGTGTCGCCATAGGTGAAGCCCGGCGACTGCGCGCCCAGCGTGCCGCGCGTCCGCGCCGCGATCCCGGCCACGTTGAGCGAGAGCTCGGGGGTCGCCTGATAGACGAGGTTGGCGAGGCCGCTGTGCGTGTCGGTGTCGCGCTCGCGCTTCGACCAGGCGAAATAATGGTCGTAGCGATAGTCGATCTGGCCGTGGAGACGCTGGCTGTCGAAGGTCACGTCGACCCCCGCGCCGACGCCGGTGTAGGTCACCGCATCCTGGCCGTGCCCCGACAGGTCGGCGTCGAAGACCTGCTCGACTTCAATATAGGGGTGGATGGTGGTGCGCGCCGATGCCTGGGTCGCGCCAAACGCGGCCGCGAGGGGCACAAGCGGCAGGAACAGCAGCGCATGGCGCATGGACGTGGTCATCCGTCGATCCCGTAATAGCGGCCGAAGCGCCGGCTGGCGCCACCGAACTCTACGCCGTTCAACAGCAATTGCGGCCGCGGACAGGCCGACAGCATCTCGAGCGCCTCACGCAGTTCGCTCTCGCCGGTCTTTTCCGCGCGCACGACGAACAGCAGCTGGCCGCAGTGCATCGCCAGCACCGAGGCGGGCGAGGCGGCGAGCGCGGGAGGCGAATCGAACAGGATGACGCGGCGCGGATCGCGCGACCGCAGCCGGTCGAGCACCGCGCTGGTCCGCGCCGAGGCGAGCAGCTCGGTTGCCTCGTTGGTCTGGCGGCCGGCGGGCAGCACCATCAAGCCCGGGATGTCGGTGCGGATCAGGCACGCCTCGACGTCGACCTGCGCGTCGGCGATCGCATCGATCAGCCCGGGCCCGGCTTCGAGCCCCAGCGTCGAGAGGATCTCGGGCTTGGCGACGTCGGCGTCGACGAGGATGACCTCGACGTCCTTTTCGGCGGCGAGACTGATCGCGAGGTTGATCGCGCAGAAGGTCTTGCCCTCGTCGGGACGCGCCGAACAGACCAGGATGGTGCGGCCATTGGCGGCGTCGTCGGCGCCGCGCAGCAGCTGGCGCTTGACGATGCGGAACTCCTCGGCGAGCGCGGTCGTGCCGCTGTCGGGCAGGATGAAGCCGCCGTCGCGCAGGGCATCGATCGCGACGGTACCAAATCGCGGCGCAGGTGCGGGTCCGTCGAACAACGGCGTGACGACCGCCGCGGGCGAGACGACGTCGGCGGAGACGGGCAGCGGTTCGGAGGGCATGCCCGGTCCGCGCAGCGCCGCGCCGAAATCGTAGAGGGCGGCGGCGCGCTCGACCAGCGAGGGGCCACGCGGTCCCTTGCGGACTCCGCGATCGTCGGGGCCGGGCGTGATCATGCTGAACTTGCTCATGCCTGGATCCTCACGCCATCAGCCCGCGCTGGGCGAATTCGACGACCAGCAGGAGCAGATAGGCCCCCACCAGCGCGCCGCCCGCCCCCGCGAACCATTTGATCTGCTGGGCCTCGAGCGCGGTCTGCTTGGGGCCGCGGACATAGCTGACCGCGCCCAGCACGGGCAGGCCGCTTGCCGCCGCCAGCGCCGCGGGCGTCGAATAGCTCGTCTGCAGCTTGGCGCGCAGGAAGGCGACGCCGGCGCCCGCGGCCAGCGCGAGCAGCAGCACGCCCGAGAGCAGCAGCGGCCGCTTGGGCTTGGCCGGCACCTTCGACAGCGTCGGCGCGTCGATCACGCGGATCTGCGTGGAGCCGGGCGAATTCTGCGCATCGGCGCGCAGCTTGATCGCCTCGCGGTCGGTGAGCAGCTTGTCATAGGCCGCCTGCAGGACGTCATGGTCGCGCGCCAGCTTGGCCTGCTGCGCGGTGATGTCGGGATCGCTCGCCTGCTTGGCAGCAAAGGAGGCGAGATCGGCCTGGATCTGCGCATGGCGCGTGGCGAGCGCCGCATAGGTCGCCTGCTTCTCCGCGACCATCGCGCGCATCGACATATAGGCCGGGTTGGGCTGGCTGGTCGCGGCGCCGCCGCTGCCGCCGCTTGCCGGCTCGGCCGCTGCGATCGACGACAGCCGCGCGATCTGGTTCTTGAGCGCGATCACGTCGGGATGCTGGTCGGTCCAGCCCAGCGCCTGGTCCTGCGCGAGCTGGCCGCGCAGCTGCCCAAGCTGGGCGCGCGCGCCGCCGGTCGTGCCCGCGACAACGGGGGTGGGCAGACCGGGGATCGTCGCGGGCGTCCCGGCGAGCTGGCCGTTGACCGCGGCCAGCGCGCTCTGCGCGGCGGCGAGATTGGATTCGACGTCCTGCAGCTGGGCGCGCGAGGCATCCATGCGCTGCTGGATCGAGCCGGTGCCGGGCAGCGACCCCATGAACTTCTGGTCGAACGCCTGCTGCTTCTGCTCGGCATCCTGCAGCTGCGCGCCGCGCTGGGCGAGTTGCTGGTCCATGAAGGTGAGCGAGCGCTGCGCCTCCGCCGCGCCGCCCGCGGTGCTGCCGGTGACGAACTGGTCGACCAGCCTGTTGGCGACCGCCTGCGCGAGATGCGCATTCTGCGAATCGGAGAAACCGCCGCCGGAGAGGTCGACGCTGATCTGGTAGAGATTGTCCTGCGTGCTCTTGACCGCAATCGCGTTCTGCAGCCGCGTCACCATCAGCGCCATGTCGCGCGGGGTCGCGGCCTGGCGGGCGAGGTCGGTGCTCTTGATCACCGCGGTCAGCGTGTCGCCCGAGGTCAGCGTCTGGCGCACCGAGTCGATGTCTTGCGCCTGTTCGCTGGGGTTGATGCCCACCGCCTGCGGCAGGATCGACTGCGGCTGGATGTAGATTTTGGCGACGCTCTCATAGGTGTTGGGGATCAGCGAGATCGCCAGCCAGCCGACCAGCGCGAGCCCCCAAGCGACCGCGAGCGCCAGCCAGCGGCGACGCCAGACGGCGTGGATGCCGACACGGATCTGGTCGAGAATGGCGGTCATTATGCGGTGTCCCGGGCTCGACGGATCAGAACAGGCTCTCGGGGATGATGATCACGTCACCCGGTTCGAGCTTGACGTTCGCCTTCACGTCGCCGTGCTTGAGCAGCTTGGCGATCTGGATCGGATACTCCTGCTGCTTGCCCGTATGCTTGTCGAAACGCACCAGCTTCGCGCGGTCGCCTGCCGCATATTGGGACAGTCCGCCGACCGCGATCATCGCGTCGAGCAGCGTCATGTTGGCGCGGTAGGGCAGGCTCGCGGGCTTCTCGGTGGCGCCGAC
>NZ_CALMAW010000040.1:0-26043 GCF_937859915.1 uncultured Sphingomonas sp.
CGAGGCCTATGCGACGCCGGACTTCATCGCCGCGGTCGCGGCCGAGCACCGCCGCGGGCGGCGCCTGCTGGTGGTGACCACCAACCTCGACGCCCAGCGGCCCGTCGTCTGGGACATGGGGGCCATCGCGGCGAGCGGCCGGCCGGGATCGAGCCAGTGGCGATGCAGCCCGATGTCATACTCGCGCCCCTCGATGCGATCGACCGCGAGCCAGTCGACATAGTCGGGGTCCGGCGGCCCACCCAGCCGGCCGAGCAGCCCCAGCCAGCTCGCCAGCGTCCGCGCCCGCACGTTCAAGCCCGCCGCCGCGCCCTCGATCCGGGCACGCGCGGGCCCGTCGAGCCAGTCGGGCGCTTCCTCGAGCACCGCGAGCAGCCGGCCGCCCAGCGCGACCATCGGCCGCATCAGCGCCTCAAGCGCGACCGCCGCCTCGTTCGCCGCCTCGACGGTGGCGCCGTCAAGCTCCGCCGCCTCGGTCTCGATGCCATAGCCGGCGTCCGCCGCGGTCGCGCGCGCCAGCGTGATCGCGCGCACGGCACCGAGCAGTTTCTCGACCGGCCCGAGCGGAATCCCCTCCGCGATCCGCCCCAGCCAGTCCGTCGCGACCAGCGCGGCGCTCGCGTGAATGACACCGTCTAGCGCCAGTGCGCCCGCCTCGTCGTACGAGACGACATCGGCAAGCCGCGCCGCCAAGCCCCGTCGACGGCCTCTGGACGCGCGTTCGGGGCCCGCGATCCAGCGCCGCAGCTCGATCGCCTCCTGCCCGGTCAGCGCCGCCGAAAAGGTCGAATCGGCGGCCTCGTAGAGATGATGGGCCTCGTCGAACACGATGCGGCCGAGCGCCCGCCCCTCTTCGCGCCGCCGCTCGGCGAGCAGCATCACCAGCGCGTGGTTGGCGATGACGATGTCGGCCTCCTCGGCGCGGCGGACCGAGCGCTCGATGAAGCAGCGGCGGTAGTGCGGGCAGCCGGCATAGACGCATTCGCCGCGCCGATCGGTGAGCGCGGTGGCGCCGGCCCGGCGGAACAAGGTGGTCAGCCAGCCGGGCAGGTCGCCCCCGACCATGTCGCCATCGCGCGTATAGGCCGCCCAGCGCGCGACCAGCTGCGCCAGCACCGCGGCACGGTTCTGGAAGCCGCCGAACAGCGCGTCCTCGAGATTGAGCAGACAGAGATAATTCTCGCGCCCCTTGCGCACCGCCACCTTCTGCCGCCGCTCCTCCGGATCGGGAAAGAGGCGCTCGGTCTCGCGATCCAACTGCCGTTGGAGCGCGCGCGTGTAGGTCGAGATCCACACCGTGCCCTGCGCCTGCTCCGCCCAGAGCCCGGCGGGGGCGAGATAGCCGAGCGTCTTGCCGATGCCGGTGCCGGCCTCCGCCAGCATCACGCGCGGCCGCCCCTCGGCCATGCGCGGCGCGAAGGCTTTGGCGGCGGCAGCGGCATAGGCGCGCTGGCCGGGGCGGGTCTCGGCGCCCGTACCGGTGAGCTCGCCGAGTTTGGCCACCGCCGCGGCCTCGCCGATCGTCACGCTGCGCGGTTGCGGCCGGGGCGCGACCTCCTCCCATTCGGGAAGCTTGGCGAACAGCCCGCGTTCGGTGCGCTCGGGCGCGGTCAGCCGCGCGACGATCGCCTGCGCCCACGGCCAACGCAGCCGGACCAGCGCGTGCGCGACGTCCCAGGCGCCATGCTTGGCGGGCCAGTCGCCCTCGACGGTGGCGAGCAGCGCGTCGGCGCAGGCGAGCAGCGTGCGCGTCGCGGTCGAGTCGTCTTGCGGAGGATCGATGCCGAGCGCGCGGGCGAGGCCGGCCGGCGTCGGCACCGCAAAGCGCGCGGGATGAACGAAGGCGAACAGCTCGAGCAGGTCGAGCCCGGCGAGCTCGGCATAGCCCAGACGCTGCCCGACCAGCGGCGCGTTGAGCATGACGAGCGGGCGCTCGGCGGCGAGCGCTATCGCCTCGCCGCGGGCGAGCCCGCGCACCGCGCCGCCCCGCTCGGCGAGCCAGGTGCCGCCATGCGTGGCATGCAGCGCGAAAGGCGGGAGCGAGTGGGTCACGCCGCCGATATAGGCGATGCGGAACGGATGGGAAACGGGGATGCGCGCGTGGCCCCATTCCGTTCGTCCTGAGCGCAGTCGAAGGAAAGGATGCACGCACCCCTGTCCGTTCGCGCTGAGCGAAGTCGAAGCGCAGCCACCGTCAGCGCATGGCCTTCGACTGCGCTCAGGCCGAACGGAGAAGGGGATGCTGTCGTGACAGTTGGCGCGGACGCACGATCCCCCTAAGACCGCGCGCGACATGACCGACGCTCCCGCCTCCGATCTCCGCACCGCCGCGCTCGCCAGCAAGGCCTGGCCCTACGAAGAAGCGCGCAAGCTGCTCAAGCGCTGGCCCGACGGCAAGCCGGCCGCGATGCTGTTCCAGACCGGCTACGGCCCCTCGGGTCTGCCGCACATCGGTACCTTCACCGAGGTCGCGCGCACCTCGATGGTGCGCAACGCCTATCAAGAGATGACCGGCGGCGAAACGCGGCTGGTCGCCTTCTCCGACGACATGGACGGGCTGCGCAAAGTGCCCGACAATCTCCCTGAGCAAGAGATGCTGCGCGCGCATCTCGACCTGCCCTTGAGCGTCGTCCCTGATCCGTTCGGCACGCATCCGAGCTTTGCTGCGCACAATAATTCGCGGCTGCGTGCCTTCCTCGATCAGTTCGGCTTCGAGTATGAGTTCATCGCCGCCTCCGACGCCTATGCCGACGGCCGCTTCGACGAGGCGTTGAAGAGCATCCTCACCCACTATGACGCGATCATGGCGGTGATGCTGCCGACGCTCGGCGAGGAGCGGCGGAAAACCTATTCGCCGATCTTCCCAATCCATCCCGAGACCGGCAAGGTCTTGCAGGTGCCGATCGACGTCGTCGACGCCGACGCCGGCCTGATCGCCTACACCGATCCCGAAACCGGCGAACGGCGCGAACAGTCGGTGCTCGGCGGCCGGGCCAAATGCCAGTGGAAGGTCGACTGGGCGATGCGCTGGGTCGCGTTCGGCGTCGACTATGAGATGGCGGGCAAGGACCTGATCGATTCGGTCGTGCAATCGGGCAAGATCGCGCGCGTCCTCGGTGCCAAGCCCCCCGAGGGCTTCAACTACGAGATGTTCCTCGACGAGGCCGGCGCGAAGATCAGCAAGTCGAAGGGCAATGGCCTGACGATCGAGCAATGGCTGACCTACGCGCCGATCGAGAGCCTCGCCTTCTATATCTATCGCGAGCCCAAGAAGGCGCGCGCGCTCAGCTTCTCGGTGATCCCGCGCGCGGTCGACGAATATTATCAGTTCCTGGCGAGCTATCCGACCCAGCCGATCGAGCAGCAGCTCGGCAATCCGGTGCATCACGTCCATCTCGGCCGAGTGCCGGCGATCGACATGCCGCTGACCTTCGGGCTGCTGCTCAACCTCGTCTCGGTGGCGATGACCGACGACAAGGCGCTGCTGTGGCGCTACGTCCAGCGCTACGCCCCGCAGGTCAGCCCCGAGACGCACCCCGCGATCGACCGGCTGCTCGGCTATGCGGTCGCCTATTTCCGCGATTTCGTCGCCGCCACGTTGAGCCGGCGTGCGCCCGACGGCCGTGAGCGCGCGGCGCTCGCCGACCTCGACGGCCGCTTTGCCGCCCTGCCCGCCGACGCATCCGCCGAGACCATCCAGAACGAGGTCTATGAAGCCGGCAAGGCGGCCGGATTCGAGCCGCTGCGCGACTGGTTCAAGGCGCTCTACGAGACGCTGCTCGGCTCGAGCCAGGGCCCGCGCATGGGCAGCTTCGCCGCGCTGTACGGGCTTGCCGAGACGCGCGCGCTGATCGCCGAGGCGTTGGCGTCCACCGATTGACCAGCGATTGGTCGAAGCGTGCGACCAAATCGGACGGCGGGGCGTTAAGCATTCGGTCCTTCCCCCCTTCGGACTGGTGTCCAGCGTGCCCTATGGGCCCGCCGCATCGGCCGCGCTGCTGCTTCCGCACGGCGCGGCCAATGGGGAGGGTTGTCGAGGCCCGACGGCGAGGGCCGCACGCTTCATGCTCCCTTCATCGGCCGGCCTGCAGGGAGTTTTCATGAACCGTTTTGTCCACGCCGCCACCGCCATTGTCGTCACCCTCGCCGCCACCGCCGGAGTTTCCGCCGCCACGCCGCGCGACACGCTGATCCGCGCGGCCTTCATGACGCACGACAAGGCCGAGGCGCTGACGCTGGTCGACAGCGCCTATGCGCAGACCACGGCGACGCTCGCTGTGTCCCCCAATGACGGCGAGGCCAAGCTGCAGCAGGCGCTGGCGATCGGCTATCGCGGCCAGCTCAAGCGCTCGCTCGGCGACGCCAAGGCGGCGCACGCCGCCTTCGTCGCGCTCGCCGCCGCCAATCCGCGCGACGCCGAGGCACAGATCGCGATCGCCGGCTGGCATCTGACCGCGGTCGGCGATCTCGGCAATTTCCTCGCGCATTCGGTACTGGGCGCGAGCCGCTCGGCGGGGCTCGCCTCGCTCGATCAGGCGGTGTCGCTCGGCGGCAATCACGCCTTCTTCCCCGGCTATGCCGCACTGATCCGGATCAAGCTCAACTCCTCCGATGTCGCCAACGCGCTGAGGCTCGCGCAGCGCTCGGCCGGCGACCAGGCGACGACGCCGATCGACCGCGTCGTCCAGCGCGCCGCGTCGCGGCTGATCCCGCTGCTCCAAGCCGGCGACGGCGCAGCGGCGAGCAGGCTCGCGACTCAGCTGCTGCCATTCGGCTCGCTCAGCTAAGCGACGTCATATCCCCCCGGGGGGGCGGTGGTGACTAAGCGAACGAGGCCTTCAGCCCGTCGATCACGAACTGCGCCGCCAATGCCGCGAGCAACACGCCAAGCAGGCGGGTGATCACCGCCTCGATCTTGTAGCCGAGCACCTTCATCATCGGCCCCGCGGCGAGCAGCGCCACCATCATGATCGCGAGATTGGCGATCAGCGCCGCGATCACGATCGCATGCGCGGTGAGCCCATGGCTGCGCTGCATCATCAGCATGGCCGAGGCAATCGAGCCCGGCCCCGCGATCATCGGCATCGCCATCGGGAAGATCGAGATGTCGTCATATTGCTCGGGATGCGTCGCAACCTCCTGCGCGCGGTTCTCGCGGCGCTGGGTGCGCTTCTCGAACACCATCTCGAGCGCGATCAGAAACAACATGATCCCGCCGGCGATCCGGAACGCGTCGAGGCTGATGCCCAGCGTGCGCAGCAAAGGCTCGCCGAGCAGCGCGAAGGCGAGCAGGATGGCGGCCGCCACCAGCGTCGAGCGGATCGCCATCGCGCGGCGGTGCGGACCGTCGGTGCCCGCGGTCAGCCCCGCGAAGATCGGCGCGCAGCCGGGCGGGTCGATCACGACGAAGAAGGTGACGAACGCCGAGAGGAACAGCTCGATCATCGGCGGTGCGCCCTCACAGGCCGGCGGGCGGCGCGAGCCCGGCGCGCAGATGAGCGGCGACGAGCGTGTTGCGCAGCAGGACGGCGATCGTCATCGGGCCGACCCCGCCCGGCACGGGGGTGATCGCACCGGCCACGGCGGAGACGCCCGCGAAGTCGACGTCGCCGACCAGCTTCGTGCCGCCGGCGCCCCCGGGGTCATCGGCGTCGATCCGATTGATCCCGACGTCGATCACGGTGGCGCCCGGCTTGACCCAATCCGCCTTGATCATCTCGGCCCGGCCGACCGCGGCGACGAGGATGTCGGCGCGGCGGCAGACGGCGGGCAGATCGCGCGTCCGGCTGTGCGCGATCGTGACCGTGCAGCTCTTGGCGGTGAGCAGCTGCGCCATCGGCTTGCCGACGATGTTCGACCGTCCGATCACGACCGCGTCGAGCCCGCTCAAGTCGCCCAGCACGTCTTCGAGCAGCATCAGGCAACCGAGCGGCGTGCACGGCACCAGCCCTGGCAGACCCGCCGCCAGCCGGCCCGAATTGACGACGTGGAAGCCATCGACATCCTTGTCCGGGTCGATCGCGTCGATCACCGCGCTCTCGTCAATGTGTCGGGGCAAAGGCAGCTGGACGAGGATGCCGTCGACCGCCTCGTCGGCATTGAGCGCCGTGACCAGCGCCAGCAGGTCGGCCTGCGTGGTGTCGGCTGGCAGGCGGTGCGTCACGCTTGCCATGCCGGCGGCCTCGGTCGCCTTGCCCTTCGCGCGGACATAGACCTGGCTCGCCGCATCCTCGCCGACGATCACGACGGTCAGCCCCGGCACGCGACCGGTCGCCGCCTGAAATGCGGGCACCGCGGCCCCGACGCGGTCGCGCAGGGCGAGCGCGAAGGCCTTGCCGTCGATGACCCGTGCGGTCACGCGACGCCCGCGTTGATCAGCGAGGCGAAGATGTTGGGCAGCAGGATACGCTGGAGGATGCCGATGATCAGCAGCACCACCATCGGTGAGAAATCGATCCCGCCGAAATCGGGAAGGATGCGGCGGATCGGGCGGTAGAGCGGCTCGGTGATCGTCGCGAGCCCCGCGACCAGCTGGCGGACGAACTGGTTATGATGGTTGATGACGTTGAACGCGAACAGCCAGGACAGCACGATCTGGATCATGATGATGTAGAACAGCACGTTCAGCAGCAGCTGAAGAATCTGATAGATCGAGTACATCGGCGTCCCTCTGGGGATAAGGCGTGTCTTATCTAGCTATGACGGTGGTCGACGCCAAGTCGGCGCGGACCAGCGTGCCGGCGCCCTGGCGGGTGAAGATCTCGAGCAGCATCGCGTGGCGGATGCGCCCGTCGAGGATCACCGCCGCGTCGACGCCGCCCTCGATCGCGGTGACGCAGGTCTCCATCTTGGGGATCATGCCACCCGAGATCGTGCCGTCCGCCTTGAGCCGCTCGACGTCGGCGGGGACGAGGTCGGAGAGCAGATTCTTGTCCTTGTCGAGCACGCCCGCGACGTCGGTCAGCAGGAACAGGCGGGCGGCGCCCAGCGCCGCGGCGATCGCGCCCGCCATCGTGTCGGCGTTGATGTTGTAGGTGTGACCGTCCTCGCCGATCGCGATCGGCGCGACCACCGGGATCACCCCCGAGGCGGAGAGCTGGTCGAGAATGCTGCGGTCGACATGGCGCGGCTCGCCGACGAAGCCCAGGTCGACATGGCGCTCGATGCCCTGCAGCTTGTCGGGCTCGGACCGGCCGACCTTCTCGGCGATCACCATCCGCGCGTCCTTGCCCGACAGCCCCACCGCGCGACCGCCGGCCTGGCCGATCCAGCCGACGATTTCCTTGTTGATCGAGCCGGCGAGCACCATCTCGGCGATCTGCGCGGTCTCGGCATCGGTGACGCGCAGGCCGTCGACGAAGCGCGATTCGACGCCGAGGCGCTTGAGCATCTGCCCGATCTGCGGGCCGCCGCCATGCACCACCACCGGATTGATCCCGACCATCTTGAGCAGCACGATGTCGCTGGCGAAGCTCTTGGCAAGCTCGGGGTCGCCCATCGCGTGGCCGCCATATTTGATCACGAAGGTCGAGCCGGCATAGCGCTGCAGATAGGGCAGCGCCTCGGTCAGCGTCTCCGCCTTGGCGAGCATCGCGGGTTCGGGGAGGAGATCGGGGAGCGGAGTCATGCTCCGCGCCATAGCGGGCGGGGGGGGCGACCGGAAGGGCGGATACGATCGCGCCCCTCTCGCCCGTTCGTCCTGAGCGCAGTCGAAGGACGTGTTGCAGGCGTCGCGCGCGGAACACGCACTTCGACTGCGCTCAGTGCGAACGGGAGAGGGAGCCGTCCAGCCGCCTGCCCCACGCCACCATCAGATAGATCAGCGGCGGCACCAGCACTGCCGAGAGCACTACCTTGGCGATCATCTGCCCGACCATGATCCCGGCGATCGGGAACACGCCGTAGAAGGAAATAGTGACGAACAGCAGCGTGTCGACGATCTGGCTGGCGATGCTCGCGATACCGGCGCGCAGCCAGAGCAAAGGCGCGCCCTCGCGACCTTTCAGCCAGGAAAAGATCGTGACGTTGAGCGTCTGCGAGAGCCCGTAGGAGACGAACCCCGCCAACATCATCCGCGCGCCTTGGGCGAGGATCGTGTCGAACGCGGCAAGCCGCGCAGCCGACGCCGGGTCGGCGGTCATCGCAGGCGCGGCGGGGATGCGGAGCAACAGCTGGATCAGCAGCACCGAACCGAGCAGCGGCACGAAGCCGAACCGCACCAGCCGCGTCGCGATCCGCTGGCCGTAGAGTTCGGCGACCGCGGACGAGGTGACGACGAGCAGCAGGAAGGCGAAGATCCCGCCCTCGACGGTGAGCGGCCCGAGCGCGATCAGCTTGTTGCCGAGTACGCCCGCGATGCACACCATGCCGCCATAGAAGAGCGCGAACAGGAACAGGGCGGGCGGGAAGGCGAGGGTATCGGCGGGCGGTGCGGCGCTGGGCATCCGCCTTGCTATCGGGATTTCGGGGGCGGGCCTAGCCCCCTCGCAGACCCAAACACCCTCCGTCATCCCGGCGAAAGCCGGGACCCATGGATGCGGCTCGGCATGAAGCACGCACGACGCCCGGGCCTGGATTGCACCGCCGTCTATGGGTCCCGGCTTTCGCCGGGACGACTGAGCAGGGACGAGTCGGCCGTCCGTATCGCGGCCGCTCGATTTGGCCTAATCTCCCGCCGCGGTCCTCCGCCGCGTCATCGAGGGTTTCGTCGCCATGGCCATGCTGGGCTTTTTCCTCATTCCGCTCGTCCTGCTGTTCGTCGCCGCGCTCAAGACGTTCGGGATCAACCAGGAATATGAGCGCGCCGTCGTCTTCCGGCTGGGCCGCGTCACCGATCCCAAGGGGCCCGGCTGGTATTGGCTGATCCCGTTCATCGATCGCGCGGTCCGGGTCGACACGCGCACCGTGACGATCGCGCTCGACACGCAGGAGACGGTGACCCGCGACGGCGTCGCGGTGCGCGTCAATGCGGTGCTGTGGTTCCGCGCGACTAATCCGGTGCGCGTGCTGACCGTGGTCGAGGAATGGCAGCGCGCGGTGCTCCAGGCCGCCGAGACGGGCCTGCGCGATTCGATCGGCCAGTCCGATCTCGACCAGCTCCTGAAGGACCGCACCGCGATCAACCTGCGCTTGATGGGGATGCTGACCAACGCCGTCGAACAATGGGGCGTCGCGATCGACGCGGTCGAGATCAAGGACCTCGACATCCCGGAGAACATGCAGCGCGCGATCGGCCGCGAGGCCGAGGCGATCCGCGAGAAGCGCGCGCGGATCATCAAGGCCGAGGGCGAGCAGGAGGCCGCGCAGAAATTGGCCGACGCGGCGCGAACGATCGCGACCAGCCCCGGCGCGCTCGAATTGCGCCGGCTGCAGACGCTGTCCGAAATCGGCGCCGAGCATAATTCGACGGTGATCGCGATGCTGCCGGTCGAGCTGCTCGAGGCGGCGAAGGCGCTGACGGGACGGCGAGACTAGGGCCGACTAGCTTCCCCCCACCCCCGTCATCTCCGCACACGCTGGCACCTGTGGATGCGGCCCGCTCCCTGTTGCCCGTGCGCGTTTCTGCTTCCCGACGAAGCTGTCGCGTTGCTGACAGGCGGGTTCAGCCCTTCGTCAGCCGGATCGTTGCAAAACCGACATCGCCAGGCGCATCATGCGTCAACAATGACAAGAGGTGAGTGGGATGCGACTGATCTTATCCGCGGCGCTATTGCTGGCGTCCACCGCCGCCCTGCCCGCCTTCGCGCAGGACGCGCCGCCGCCGCATCAGGGCGACGGCAACCATCAGGGCGACGGGCGCCACGAGGGCGGCCCGGCGGGTCAGAACGGTCAGCGCCCCGGCGGCGGGGGCCAACCGCAAGGCCAGGCGCGGCCCGGGCCACAGGGCGGCAATTTCAATCGCGGGCCGCAGGGCGGTGCGCCCCAGGGCCAGCCCGGTCAGCCGCAGCAGGCGCGTCCCGGCCCCGACGCCGGCGCGTATAATCGCGGTCCGCAAGGCGGTGCAGGTGGCCGACCCGATGGCAATGCCCAGGGCCAGAACCGCCGCGGACCCAATGGCGAGGGCGGGCAGCCCGGCTGGGCGAACCGCCCCAACGCGCCGGGCGGCCAGGGCGGCTATCGCCCCGGCGGCCAGCCGCAGGGCGGTCCCGGCGGATACCGTCCCAATGCCGGCTATGATCGTGGCCAGCCCGGCGGCGGCTATGACCGCGGCCGGCCCGGCGGCGGCGGCGGCGACTGGAACCGCGGCTGGCGGGGCGATCAGCGCTACGACTGGCAGGGCTATCGCAACGCGCACCGCGACTTCTACCATGTCGACCGTTATCGCGCGCCCTATGGCTATGGCGGCGGCTATCGTCGCTTCGGCATCGGCGCAGCGCTCGAGCGCGATTTCTTCGCCCAGCAATATTGGATCGGCGACCCCGGCTATTATCGCCTGCCGCCCGCCTACGGCCCCTATCGCTGGGTCCGCTATTACAACGACGCGCTGCTGGTGAACATCTATTCGGGCCAGATCACCGACGAGATCCCCGACTTCTTCTACTGAGCCGATCCGACGAAGGCGGCGGCGTCCCTCCTCGGGGACGCCGCTTGCCGACCCCCGGCGCGCTCGATAAGCCTCGATGATCAGTGTGATCGCGGGGGTTTTTATGTCGTTCGTCCGTTCTCTTCGTCTCGGCCTGCTCGCCGCCGCCGCCCTTCTTCCCGCCATTGCCCATGCGACACCGCCTAGCGACGCCGATGCGCGACTGAGACAGCTGTTCGCGGATACCGACGAGGCCGCGCTCCACCGCAACCCGCTCGCCGCGCTGTATCGTGGCGACATGCGCTTCGCAGACCAGCTCGGCGATCCCTTCTCGGATGCGCACGACGCCGCCGAGAAAGCCGCCGACGAGCACGCGCTGCGCCAGCTGTCCGCGATCCCGCGTGAACAGCTCAACGCGACCGACCAGATCGCCTATGACGTGTTCAAGCGGACCACCGATCTCGATCTCGAGGGCTATCGTCCCGATATCCTCGCGGTGAACCATGCGATGCCGCTCACCCATTTCTACGGCTTGCACCTCGATTATGCCGATCTGTCCTCGGGCCAGGGCGCGGCACCGTTCAAGACCGTCAAGGACTATGACGACGCGCTCAAGCGCCACGCGCAATATCCGCACCTCGTCGACGAGGTGATCGCGCGGTTCCGCGCCGGGGCGGCCGCCGGCATCGTCGAGCCCAAGCTGGTCGTGACCAACATCCTCGACGAGCTGAACCTGCAGCTCGCCGGCGGGATCGAGGGATCGCCCTATTACGGCCCGGTGAAGGCGTTCCCGGCGACAATTCCAGCGGCCGACCAGGCGCGGCTGCGCGCGGCATTCATCGCCGCGATCCGCGACGAGATCGTCCCCGCGAACACCAAGCTGCGCGACTTCCTCAAGATCGAATACCTGCCCAAGGCGCGCGACACGGTAGGCGTCGGCCAGCTGCCCGGCGGCGAGACCTATTACGCCTATATGATCGAGGCCAATACGACGCTGCCGCTCTCCGCGCAGGAGGTCCACCAGCTCGGGCTCAACGAGGTCGCGCGGATCACCAAGGCACTCGAGATCGTCACGACGCGGGTAGGCTTCAAGGGCGATCTCCACGCCTTCTTCCAGCATATGACGACCGATCCGCAGTTCGCGCCGCCGTCGCGCGACTGGCTCGAGAAGCGCTACCGGTCGATCGAGGCGCGGATCGAGACGCGCATCCCCGAGCAATTCTCGCTGGTCCCCAAGACCCCGCTCGAAATCCGCCCCGACCCTGCCTACAAGGAAAAGAGCTCGGCGGCGGGCGAATATATGCAGGGCACGCCCGATGGCGCGCGCCCCGGCGTCTTCTATTATAATGGCTATGACCTGCCCACGCGCTTCACCTGGGGTGAGGAAACCCTGTTCCTCCACGAGGCGATCCCTGGCCATCATTTTCAGATCAGCCTGGCGCAGGAGAATAAGGACCTGCCCAATTTCATGCGCTTCGGCGGCAACACCGCTTATGTCGAGGGCTGGGCGCTTTATTCGGAATCCTTGTGGCCCGAGCTCGGCATGGAGACCGATCCCTATCAGCGCTTCGGCGGCCTCAACGACGAGATGCTGCGGGCGATGCGGCTGGTCGTCGACAGCGGCATCCACGCGATGGGCTGGTCGCGCCAGCAGGCGATCGATTACATGACCAGCAACTCGGCGATGGGTAAGGCGGACGTTACCGCCGAGGTCGAGCGTTACATCGCGATTCCCGGGCAGGCGCTGGCGTACAAGGTCGGCCAGCTCACCATCCTCAAGGAAAAGGCCAAGGCCAAGGCGGCGCTGGGCGTCAAATTCGATCCGCGGGCGTTCCACGCGCAGGTGCTCGACACCGGCGCACTGCCGATGACGGTGCTCGAGACCAAGATCGACGGCTGGATCGCGCGCGGCGGGCAATAGTCTTCCCCCTTCCGTTCGTCCTGAGTAGGGACTGAGCGACGTCGAAGGCCCGTATCGAAGGATGGTGGCCTGGCGTGGCGGTCCTTCGATACGCCATTTCGACTTCGCTCAATGGCTACTCAGGACGAACGGGTGGTCGGGAGCATAACCGGAAAGACACGATCATGCCGACCGAACCCCGCGCCCCGCGCCTCGCTGTGCTGATCGACGCGGACAACGCCTCGCCCAAGATCGCGGCGGGGCTATTCGCCGAGATCGCGCAGATCGGCGAGGCGAGCGTGCGTCGCATCTATGGCGACTTCTCGAGCCCGCGGCTGAAGAGCTGGTCGGACATACTCGCCGCCTATGCGATCCAGGCGCATCAGAGCTTCGCCTATACGACGGGCAAGAACGCGTCCGACATCGCGCTGGTGATCGACGCGATGGACCTGCTCCACACCGGCCGCTTCGACGGTTTCTGCCTGGTCTCGTCGGACAGCGACTTCACCGCGCTCGCCGCGCGCATCCGCGAGCAGGGCGTCGATGTCTACGGTTTCGGCGAGCAGAAGACGCCCGAGGCATTCCGCCAGGCGTGCCGGCGGTTCATCTATACCGAGAATCTCGTCCCCGAGGCGCCGACGCTCGCCGAGCCCGAGCGGCCGGATGCGCGGCCCGCGTCGGTGGCGCGTAGTCCAAGCACCGCGGTGCCGCTGCTGCGCCGCGCGATCGCGCAGCTCGACGAGGATGACGGCTGGGTGTCGCTCGGCGGCGTCGGCCAGCGGCTGCAGACGCTCGCGCCGGACTTCGACCCGCGCACCTTTGGCCAGGCCAAGCTCGTGACGCTGGTCGAGAAGGCCGGCGCGTTCGAAGTGCGGCGGCCGGCCGGTGGCAGCGTGCAGATCAGGCTCAAGACGCCGCGCTGACGCGGTCGTAAAACTCCTCCGCCGGCGGGAGGTCGTGACGCCTCACCCGACCACCCGCCACATCCGATATGGCGAACCCGCCGGCAGCGGCTGCGGCGCGAGCCAGCTCGGCGTGTAGCCGCCCGCGAGCTTCGCGTAAAAGCCCGCGGGTGCCTCGGCCTGGTAGATGGTCGCCTCGGACATGTGCGGGCAGACCAGCAGATAGGCCGCGTGATGCGCCGCGATGATTGCATGGGCCTGGTCGGGGGTGCCGCGGAAGGCATGCTCGATGTCGAGAATCGCCTGCGCGTTGCGATGATAGGGGCCGCCGACCGCGCTGTGATGCGTCAGCGTGATCAGCCGCGGGCCTTCGTCGATGAAGGTGAAGATCGTTGCCGCGGGCAGTCGGCCGATCGGCGCGAGCGCCGGGATCGTCGGGCAGCGGCGGTTGGCGAGCTTGGTGAGGTCGGGCTTGGGCTTGCCGCCGGGCAGCGGCTTGCGGGCGGCCGGCGGCGCCTGCCGGCCGGTCGCGATCGCCCAGAATGTCACGAATTTGAGATCGGCATAGCGCTGCGGCAGCGCGCCGATCAGCATCGACGAGACCAGCCCGGCGCCGACGGCGAGGCCGGCGGCGACCGCACCGATGCGCACCGCGACCGAGCGGCTCTGCATCAGCCCGACGACGATCCGATAGGCGAGATAGGTGGCGCCGGGGACGGCGAGCATCTGCGCGCTGGGGCCGGTGCGCACCTGCCACAGCGTCAGCCCGGTCGCGAGCGTCGCGAACAGCGTCACCGGCAGCCAGTCCGCAGCCGCGCGCGTGCCGCGCCGGCGCCATACCGCGATCAGGCTGCCGATCGTGCCGAGGATCGGCAGCGTCAGCATCGTGACGACGACCGACACCGAATGGAGATAGACCGGTCGCGCCTCGTTGACATGGCTCAGCCAGAGCCGCTCCGCCTCGGGGGGGATGCCCTCGAGCCGATGACCGAAGCATTGCGGGAACAGCCCGACATAGAGGCCGCCCGCGATCGCCCCGGCGCCGACCACCAGCGCGAGGCGCGTCCAGCGGCCGGCGGCGGGCGCGAACGAGATCGCGAAGAGCATCGCCGCCGCCCCCGCCACCGTCGTCAGCCACACCGGCGAGAGTGCGTCACACACGTCGTGCCAATTGTCGTTCGAGGCGAAGACCAGGAAGCACAGCGTCGTCGCCACCGCCATCGTGATGCCGTAGCTGCGCATCCGCTCGGTCTCGGCGCGGTCCCACGCCCAGTGCAGCGCGACCGCGGCGCCCGCGAACGCGACATAGGGCAGCATCTCGAGCCCGATCGCCAGCGACAGCGCCGAGGAGAGCGCGATCATCATGCCCGAGCGGCGCAGATTGGGCTCGGTCAGCCCCGCCACCGTCATCATCAGCAGCGCGAGCTGCCAGCCATGATGGTCGATGCGCAGCGGCGTCCACATCGCCAGCGCGTCGTTCCCGCACAGCAGGATCGCGAGCGCGAGCGGATAGATGCCGGGTGCGATCAGCCGCCGGACGACGATCGCGACCATCCAGAAGGCGAGCAGCATCGGCAGCAGCGGCGCGATCGCGCAGGCCCAGCGATAGCCGAGCGGCGCGCCGAGCAGCGGTTTGAGGATCAGGATCAGCCCGGCCAGCGGCAGGTCGACCAGCCGCGACCAGTGGATGCTGAACCCGATCGGCGGATTGAGCCGATGCTGGCGCAGATCGTACCAGCCCTGCCCGCCCAGCCAGTCGCGAACCTGGTCGAAGCGCATATTGTCGTCGGTGTCGGACAGCGCGAACCAGTGGATCGCATGCGCCTTCTGGACGAGCAGCACGATCGCCGCCGCCAGCCAGATCAGCGTCGTGATCGAGCGCCAATGCGCATCGATGAAACGCTCGATGCGGGACTCCAGGCGATCCTTGGGCGGGGCGCCGGGCAGGTCGCCGATCGGCGCGTCAGGCGTCGGGGTGACGATATTCGTCATGCGCTGCTTACAATTCCGATAGCATTTGAGGTTTATACGGCTCCGCTCTAGTCCCTGGCGGGCGGGGAGCAAGGGCAGCGGCGTGCGTGACGGATTGGTAAGGCTGTGGGACAGGGTGCCCCACGAGCACCGCGAACTGGCGGCGCAGCTGATGCGCTACGGCGTCGTCGGCGTCGGGGTGACGCTGTTCCAGATCGCGATCTTCAACCTGGCGCTGGGCGCCGGCCACATGGCGCCGCTGATCGCCAACACGGTGGCGACCGCGGCGGCGATGCTGATCGGCTATACGGTCCACAGCCGCTTCACCTTCGAGGGCCATGGCAGCGGCGGCAGCGCCGCGCGTACCGGCGGCAAATTCCTCGCCGCCAACATGGTCGGCTTCGCCGCCAACAGCCTGTGGGTGTGGCTGTTCAGCGCGGTGCTGCGCTGGTCGCCGCACTGGGCGTCGCTGCCCGTCTTCTTCGTGACCCCGGCGCTGCTATTCTGGCTCAACCGCAAATGGGTTTTCGATTGAGGCGTTCCCGGCCTAAGGGACGCTGATGATCGCACCATCCCCCCTTCTCTCCATCCTCGCCCCGGTGAAGGACGAGGAGGAGGCGATCGCCGGCTTCGTCGGCCGGGTACGCGCGGTGCTCGACGCGCTCGGCGAGCCGCAGGGATGGGAGATCCTGTTCATCGACGACGGCAGCCACGACGCGACGCTGGCGGCGATCCATGCCGAGCATCGCGCCGATCCGCGCATCCGCTGTCTGTCGCTGTCGCGCAATTTCGGCAAGGAGGCGGCGTTGTCGGCGGGGCTCGACCATGCCGCGGGCCAGGTCGTGATCCCGCTCGATGTCGATCTGCAGGACCCGCCCGAGGTGATCGGCACGATGCTGGCGCGCTGGCGCGAGGGGTTCGACGTCGTCTACGGCGTGCGCCGCAGCCGCGCATCGGACAGCCTTCCCAAGCGGTTGACCGCCGACCTCTATTACCGCGCGCACAATTATCTGTCCGCCGACAAGATCCCCGAACATGCCGGCGACTTCCGGCTGCTCGACCGCAAGGTGGTCGACGTCATCCGGCTGATGCCCGAGCGCAACCGCTTCATGAAGGGGCTGTTCGCCTGGGCCGGCTTCCGCCAGGCTGCGGTCGAATATGACCGGGTGCCGCGTGACGTCGGCTCGTCCAAGTTCAATTATTGGAAGCTGTGGACGCTCGCGCTCGACGGCATCACTTCGGGTTCGACGCTGCCGCTGCGCGTGTGGAGCTATCTCGGCGGACTCGTCGCGATCGGCGCCTTGGTGTATGCGGTCTTCGTGGTGATCCGCACTGTCATCCATGGCGGCGACGTGCCCGGCTATCCGTCGCTGATGGTCGCGATCCTGTTCCTCGGCGGCGTCCAGTTGCTGTCGCTCGGCGTGCTCGGCGAATATGTCGGGCGGATCCTGGTCGAGACCAAGCACCGCCCGATCTATGTCGTGCGCGAGACGATCGGCGTCGCGCTGCAGCCGGTGGTCGGGTGAAGGGACGCCGCTGATGGACCGCGCAATCTACGATCGCATGGCGGAGATCGACGCCGAACATTGGTGGTTCGCCGCGCGCCGCCGCATCGTCGCGGCGCTGATCCCCCGGCAGGCGCCGCTGGGGCCCGGCGCGCGCATCCTCGAGGTCGGTGCCGGCACCGGCTCGAACCTCGCGATGCTGCAGGGCTTGGGCCAGGTCGACGCGATCGAGCCCGACGAGGCGGCGCGCGCGCTCGCCAGCCAGCGCGGCGGCTTCGCCGTCGGCGGCGGCATGCTGCCCGACGGGGTGGCGCTGCAGGACGGCCGTTACGACCTGATCGTGCTGCTCGACGTGCTCGAACATATCGAGCGCGACCGCGCCTCGCTGCGGGTGCTGCGCACCAAGCTTGCCCCGGGCGGCCGCCTCGTCCTGACCGTGCCCGCCGCCCCCTGGCTGTGGAGCGCGCACGACGTCAAGCATCACCACAAGCGGCGCTATACGCGGCAGAGTCTGCTCGACACGCTGTTCGATGGCGGCTTCGAGGTGCGCCATATCAGCCACTTCAACACGTTGCTCTATCCGGTGGTCGCAGCCGCGCGAATCCTTGGGCGGATCACCAGGCGCGAGCAGGAGGACGATGCGATGCCGGCGCGCGGCGTCAATGCGCTGCTCGAGCACATCTTCGCCGCCGAACGCTATTGGGTGACGCGCGCCGCACTGCCCTTCGGCGTGTCGCTGCTCGCGGTCGCCGAACCCGCTGCGGGATGATGCACGATCCGGTATAGCACGCCGAAGCGGTTGCCCGTCCAGATCGGCACGAGATCGGGATCGACCGGCCAGCGATCGCGCGGCATGTCGATCATCCAGACATAGTCGAACGCGTCGCGCGGAAAATATTCGAGCGCGAGCTCGAGAATCGGTTCGTTGCGCGCGCGGCAATCGGGGCGGCGCACGATCTCGGATGGGTCATGGCTGAAATAGCGTCCGGCCGGCGGATAGGCGATGCGTAGCAGCTGCGCGCCCGGCGCCACCCACTGGTCGTTGACGAAGGAGCGCCGCCGCACCGTCGCCATCGAGCTCAGATGCTCCATCCGCGAGGTGTACCACACGCTGCGGCATGGGATGTTGGCAAGCGCCATCACCCGGCTGCCCATCGGGACATGGTCGAGCGCTTTGAGCTGGACGTCGTAATTGCGCTCGAACTTGAGGAAGGCGAGCGTCGAGACCGTGACGCGGGCGGCGAAGAACAGCAGCGCTGCCGCCGCGATCGCGGTCGAGACGCGGCGGTCGACGATCGGGCGCAGCGCCAGGATGCCGATCGCCAGCATGAACGGCACCAGCCGCATGTCGGCATAGGCCGAGCCCAGCAGCACACGCGGCAGCAGCACGAAGATCGCGAGCAGGAACAGCGCGGCGATGCCCAGCGTCGGCTCGTAGCGGCGCTGCGGCTTCCAGACCAATCCCGACAGCGCGACGACATAAAGCAGGGCGGCGCTCGCCAGATCCCACGCCTCGACGCGCTCGCGCAGCACCGATTTGAGCCACAGCCATTTGAAATACCACCGGAACCAGTCGAACGTGCCCTGCGGCGCCTGGCCGCCGCGGCCCGGCCACGGCACCAGCAGCAGCGCGGGGGGCGCCAGCGGCAGGCAGGCGACGATCGCCTCGCCGACCGACCGCAGCCAGGGCGTCCCGGCTTTGCGCGCGCGCACCATCTCGGCGATGAAGCACAGCACGCCGAGCACGCCCCAGGCGAAGCTGTGCGTCACCCACAGGCCGAAGCCGAGCAGGAGGAACAGCCACGGCCGCCAGCGCAGCCGCCCGGTGCGCGCCATTCGCAGCCACAGCGCGAACAGCAGCAGCATCAGCGCCATCGCCATGGCGAAGTTCACGAAGCCGAACTGGAACGGATAGCCATAGGCGAGCGGCAGCGCGAACAGCGCGGTGGCGGGCACGCGGCCGTGAATCTCGCGCGCAACCAGCAGCAGACCCGCAACGGTCAGCGCCGGGATCGCCATCACGATCAGCTTGACCGTTAGTTCGAGCCCGAGCAGCGGCGCGAACAGCTGGACCAGCAGGTCGCAGCCAAGATTGCCGATCAGCGCCCAGCGAAAGCTGTAATAATGGTGCAGCCAGGGCGATTGGGCGATCTCGAGCTGGACGCGATAGCGTCCCATATGCCCCATCAGATCGGTCAGCGGCGGGATCGGCGGCAGCAGCAGCGGCACCACCGCGAGCAGGATCATCGCGACCGCGAAGGCGCGTGTCTCCCACCAGGCTATTGGACGCGACGGCGGTGACGGTTCGATCATGCGGCTCAGGCGATAATCCGCGCCGCCCCTCCGGGGCAAGCGCGCTGTGCGCCGGGGCTCAGCCGCTCACCGCATAGACGCGCATATCGCGCAGCCCCGGCACCGTGACGGGATGCAGCCAGGCGGGCGCTTGACCGCGGGGCAGACGCGCCGCGAGCCCGTGCGGCGCGGCCTTCGCCCAAATCGCGATGTCGCCGTCGTCCGGGCAGAGCAGCAGATAGCGCACGCCGTGGCGGAGGAGGATCGCGTGGGCGGTCGCCTCGTCGCCGACGAAGAAGCGGATCGTGTCGTCCATCCCCTGGATACCGCGATGATAGCCCGCCCCGACGACGCTGTGGGGCGTTCCGGCCACGATCGACGCCGCCGTTGCCAGCGTCGTCATCATCAGCGTTGGCGGGAGCGCGTCGAGATGGGCGAGATTGTCGAAGGATTTGCACCGCGCGTTGCGCTCGACCGCCTGCGCCGCTTGGTTCGACAGTAATTGCGTGGGCGCGACCAGGGCCACGCCCTCCACCGCAACGACGGCTGCCGACAAAGGCGTCGCCGCCAGAAGCAGCGCCGCATTGGCGGCAACGCGCCCCGCCATCGTCCGCAATCGAGCCGCCCGCGGCAGATAGGCGGCGAGCAGCATAAGCGCCCCCGGCACGGCCAGAAGGTTCGCGAGAATGCAGGCGCGGCTGACGTTGAGGCCGATCAGGGTCGCCAGCGCGAGCAGCGCGAAATAGTCGAGCGCCGCACCGCGCCAATGCATGCCGGCGCTTCGCAGACCGACAAGCGCACCGATCAGCCCGACCAGGGGGAAGGCGATCAGGGTGAGCGCATAATCCGCCGTCTGCGTCCACAGCGGCAGGCCTTCCGGGATGTGCCGATACCAGAGATTGTAGCCCAAGGGGGTCAGTGCCGCGAACGGTCCGCCGCTGCATTGCGGCGCCCATAGCTTATAGGTCGCGGCGCAGGCGATGGCAGTGACGGCGAGTATCGCGCCGCGAACATAGCGACTGCGCGGGGACAGCCACGCCGCAACCCCCGCGCCGGCCGTGGCGATACCGAAGACGACCATATGCACCGGCGAAATCGCGTCGCAGGCGGTGCGATCGAACAAGGCGCCGCCATGCGCGATCAGGAAGAGCGCGAGACTGCCGCTGGCGACCCCGCCCATATAGGCGGGCAGCGTCGCCCGCTCCGCGTCCGGCGCAACGATCCAGCGCAGACCGAGCCATACGCCGCATCCAGCGGTGAAGACGATGCCCTCCAGCGAAATGTGCATCCACAGCGCCGCGCACAATCCCGCGATCGCCGACCGTCGGAGCGTGCGTGGTCCGAGCAGCGCCAGCGCGATCGCCAAGCCGCAAGCCGCCTGCCAGCCATGATGATCGATCCGCATCGGGTGCGAGGCCGACACCGTTCCGAAGTTGGTCGCGGTGAAGAGGACGGCAAGGAACGTCAGGCGGTCGCCGATCTGAAGCCGACGCGTGATACCGGCTGTCAGCAGCGCCGTCGTCGCGAAGGTGACAAGCGGTACGACGACGCACGCCGCGAGCTCCGCCGTCGCTTCGCTGGCGAAGAGACGTACGACGACGATCACCGCTGCCAGCGGGACGTCGACCAGGCGCGACCAGTGCATCGGCAGCCCGACGGGCGGATCGACGCGATATTGGGTGACGTTGAACCACCCCTGACCTGCGAGCCAGTCCCGGACCTGCTGCAGCCGCATGAGGTCGTCGGTATCGTTCATCTGCCACGCCGCGATCTGGTGCGCATAGGGAATGGCAAGCAGCAGCGTGACCAGCACAACCATCGCTGCCAATCGAACCCGATAGGAAATTCGCGGCAAGGGGTCGTTGCGGTCGCCGGCGACGACATCGGATCGGCTGGCGGCGACCATCGTCATGCTGGCGTCACGCCGCCTTAAGACGGCGCGGCACCGCGCGGACCGAGCCCAGCGCCGCGCGGAAGTCGCCGCCCTGCGCATCCTCGTCGAGCGGGGGCACGATCACGCGCTCCGCGCCTTCGTTGCCGGCCTCGTGATATTCGGCGTCCTCGTTGACCGCCCAGACATCAAATCGGCGCGCGCCCGCCAGGATGTTGCGGACGGTGAGCATCGCCGTCATCATCGCATGGTCCTGGTTGTTGTAGCGGTGCATGCCGTTGCGGCCGACCAGATGCAGCGTCGGATAGGCGGCTTCGAGCTCGCTCCGCATCGCGAGCACATGTTCGGCATAGGAATCGTCATAGACCGGATAGGCCTTTTCCTGCCGCACCACGACGCCGCCCTCGACGGACTTGGGGTCGCACAGGCCGAGGATGCCCATCTCCCGGGTCGCGAGCGCGATCAGGTCGGCGTCGGAGGATGTCCACAGCCCGTCGCCCTCGAAGCAGAAATATTCGAGGCCGACGCAGGCGAGTTCCGGGTCGGGCACCATCTCGGGCGACCAGCTGCGGAAATTCTGGATGCGGCCGACCTTCACCTTCGAATCGTGGATGTAGATCCAATTGTCGGGGAACAGGTCTTCCGAGCGGATCATCAGCGCGACCGTCAGGAAATCGCGATATTTGAGATCGAGCGCGTCGGGCAGCGAGGCGGGCAGCGGATGGATTCGCCCGGCGAGTTCGCGCATCGGCGCCGAGGAGATGACATGATCGGCATGGATCACGCGCTCGCCGTCGGGGCCCATGGTCGCGACGCGCCAGCCGCCGCCATCCTGGCTGAGCTGTTTGAGCGCATGGCCCATCAGCACATGGTTGCCGCCGGCGACGACATGGTCGCGCGCGGCGTCCCACATCATGCCCGGCCCCTGCCGCGGGTAGCGGAAGCTCTCGAGCAGCGTCTTGGTCGCCATGCCATCATTGGGCTTTTTGTTGAGCCCGAGCGAGCGCTTGAACCCGTCGAGCACCGCGCCGCCCAGACTCAGCCCCTTGATCCGCTGCGCGGCCCAATCGGCGGAGATCTCGTCGCAGGCCATGCCCCACACCTTCTCGGTATAGGTCTTGAAGAAGATGCCGAACAGCTTCGCGCCGAACTGGTTGATCGTCCAATCCTGGAACGAGCGCGTGTCCTTCTTCGGGAACAGCTTCCAGCGCGCATAGCTCGCCATGCACAAGGTCGAGCGCCACACGCCGAGGTTGAACAGCGCCTCGAACGCGCGCAGCGGATAGGAGTAGAATTTGCCCTCATAATAGATGCGGCTCATCCGCGGGCGCTCGATGAAGTCGTCGGGCAGGATCTCGTTCCATAGGTCGACGACCTCGCGCGACTTGGAAAAGAAGCGGTGTCCGCCGATGTCGAAGCGGAAGCCCTTGTGCTCGACGGTACGGCTGATGCCGCCGACATAGACCGGATGCTTCTCGATCACGGTCACGCGCTTGCCCGCCTTGGTCAGCAGATAGGCGGCGGTGAGGCCGGCGGGGCCGGCACCGATGATGGCGACATCCGCCCGATCCGCGACATGGTTCACCCGAACTTCTCCAACTGCGAGGTTGGACCGGACATGCGACGCCGGGAGATAATTTAGGGTTAATGCGGCGTTGCGATGAGCTGCGGGTGCCGCGCGCGCGCGCGCCCGTCCGCCGTCATTGCGCGCGCGCCGCGAAGCAATCCGGAGCCACGGGCGCCGACCTGGATCGCTTCGGCTCTACGCGCCTCGCAAGGACGGGAGAACGTCGCCTATGACCGCCGCAGATCGTCGAGCATCAGCGCGGCGGTCGCCTTGGCCGAGCCGACGACGCCTGGGATCCCCGCCCCCGGATGCGTGCCCGCGCCGACGAAATAGAGGTTCGGAATGCGGTCGTCGCGGTTGTGGACGCGGAAGAAGGCGGATTGCGTCAGCAACGGCTCGAGGCTGAAGGCGGAGCCGAGATGCGCGTTGAGATCCTGCGCGAAATCCTGCGGCGTGTAGTGGAAGCTCGTCAACAGTCGTTCGCGCAGGCCCGGGATCAGCGTCGCTTCGAGATGATCGAGGATGCGGTCGGCATAGACCGGCCCGACTTCGGCCCAGTCGACCGGCAGCTTGCCGAGATGCGGCACCGGCGCCAGCACGTAGAAGCTCGAACACCCCTCGGGCGCCAAGGTCGGGTCGCTCACCGTCGGATGATGGAGATAGAGCGAGAAATCCTTCGCCAGCACGCCATGCTCGTAGATGTCGGTGAGCAGCCCCTTGTAGCGCGGGCCGAACAGGATCGAATGGTGCGGAATGCCCGGGAAGGTCCCGCGAATGCCGAAATGGACGACGAACAAGGACGGCGAGAAGCGCTTCTTGGCCAGCGCCTTGGCGCCGCGCTCGCCGCGTGCGGACTGGCTGAGCAACGCCTTGTAGCTGTGCATCACGTCGGCGTTGGAGGCGACCGCGTCGAAATCGCCATGCCAGCCGCTCGCGGTGGTGACTCCGGTCGCGAGATCGCCCAGCGTGTCGATCGCGGTGACCGGATCGTTCAGGCGCACGATGCCGCCCAGTCGCTCGAACTGCGCCACCATCGCGCGGACCAGCGCGTGCGTCCCCCCGCGCGGGAACCAGACGCCGCCGTCCTTCTCGAGCTTGTGGATCAGCGCGTAGATCGCACTCGTCGTCATCGGGTTGCCGCCGACGAGCAAGGTGTGGAACGACAGCGCCTGGCGCAGATGCTCGTCCTTCACGAAGGACGACACCATCGAATAGACCGACCGCCACGCCTGACTCTTCACCAGCCGCGGCGCCGCCTTGATCATCGACCCGAAGTCGAGGAAGGCGACATGGCCGAGCTTCTCATAGCCCTCGCGGTAGACCTCGGCCGAATAATCCAGGAAGCGGCGGTAGCCGGCGATGTCCTCGGGGTTGAGCGCGCCGATCTGACGGGCGAGCGCGGCATCGTCGTTCGAATAGTCGAACACCGTGCCGTCGGGCCACATCAGCCGGTAGAAGGGCGAGACCGGCAGCAGCTCGACATCGTCGGCAATGTCGCGGCCCGACAGCTTCCACAGCTCGGCGAGACAATTGGGATCGGTGATCACGGTCGGGCCGGCATCGAAAGTGAAACCGTCGCGCTCCCATTGATAGGCCCGCCCGCCCGGCTTGTCGCGCGCCTCGACCAGCGTCGTCGCGATCCCCGCCGACTGCAGGCGGATGGCGAGCGCCAGCCCGCCGAAACCCGCCCCGATCACCGCTGCCGTCTTCATAGATGCTTGTCCTTGAGGGCGGGCCTGCCGGCCATCGCCATGAGCGCCCGGTGGATCGGCACGGGCGGACGCCCCACCAATATCCGGGCCTTGTCCAGCCGAGTCGAGTGGCCGGCGTAGAAGCGCGCGACGAGGTCTTCGTCGAGCCGATAGAAACGTTCGAGCACGCGGTAGCGTTCGGCGGGCTGCGCGGCGCGGAACAGCATGCGGTCGAGCAGCCGGTAGAAGCCGCGCTCCGCCCAGCTCTTCGCCGCAAAGGAATGTAGCGCCGTGTGCAGCGCCGCGCCCGTGCCGTCGCGCAGGTCGGTGACGATCCGCGCCGCGCGCACCGCGTCGGGCAGCGAATAGCCGGTGGTCGGATGGAACAGCCCGGCGCGCACGCCGGCCTTCGCGACGCCGGCGCCGCCCGAGCGCCAATAGGCCTCGAAATCGCCGCCGAGCACGACCGGCAGCGCGCCGCGCTCCTCGCGCTCGACCGCCGCGATCGTCCAGCCGCGCGACGTCACATAGTCAGCGATGCGATCGGCGAGCGTGTCGCGGTCGATCGCCGGCCCGTCGCTGTAATAGGTATCCTCGACGAACAGCCGGTCGGGGCCGAAGGGCAGCAGATAGACGAAACGATAGCCGTCGATCTGGTCGACGGTCGCGTCCATCACCACCGGGCGCTTGAGCCCATGCGGGCCGGTCAGCCGCAGTTCCTGGCCCAAAAACTTCTGCCAGCCGAGATCGAGCAGCGACAGGTCGGCGCCGCCGCGCGCATCGATCACGCCGCTTGCCTCGATCCGCTGCCCGTCGGCGAACACGACGGCGCGCGGCCCGACCCCGGTTGCCTTGCGGCCGGTCAGCACGCTCTCCGGCGGCAGCGCGGCGCGCAGCACGCGGTCGAAATGGTCCGAGGTGATCGTGTGATAGCGCGCCCCGAGCATGCGACGATGGCTCGGGAACAGTGCGTGATAGCCGTCCCACTGGTGGGCGACGAGCGGCATCACCAGCGGGCGGTCGGCGATCGCGATGTCGCTGTCGAAGAAGGACCAGACATGGTTGCCGCCGAGCGACTCGCCGGCCTCGATCAGCAAGACGCGCGAATCGGGGCGCCGCCGCGCCATGGCGAGCGCGATCAGCCCGCCGGCGAGCCCGCCGCCGACGATCGCCAGATCACAATGCCGCACACGCTCCATGCCCGGTGCCTAGCGCGCGCCGCGCGTCACGTCATCATCGCGCAAGGTCGTGGCGCGGTTGCCGCACGCAGACTCATCGCGGTGGCTGGGTGCCGTGGATCGCGCCGATGTGGCGCTGGACGATGCGGTGCGTCTCGGCGCCGAAGGCGCGATAGGCGGGGCTGCCGCCATTGGTCGATTCCTGCAGGAAGGCGGCGCCATCGGCATCGTGGAGGGCCGCCATGTCGCTCATATAGGCCTCGTCGAACGCGGGGCCGGACAGCCCTTTGAGCGTCGCCATCTTGCCCGCGAACTCGGCATTCGGCGTCGACGCGAAGGTCACCCCCTCGCTGGACGAGATCGCCTTGAGCTTGGCGCCGACCAGCATGTGATCATGCACCTCGGTGGTCGCGAAGTCGCGCACGTCCTGCGTGCTGCCGCGGGTCTCGGCGAGCTTGCCCGCATCGACCTCGAACATGCCGCCCTGCGACACCTTGGCGACGAACGCCCGGTCCGCGGACGTCGCGGTCGCGGCAAGCGCGGGGCCGGCGGCGAGCAGGGTCGCGGCGAGGACGAGGGCGGTGCGTTTCATGCGGGTGTCTCCGGTCGTTGTCGAAAGGGTAA
>NZ_CALMAW010000040.1:26143-34240 GCF_937859915.1 uncultured Sphingomonas sp.
GCGGTCGCGGCGGCCCGGAGTTCCGCAGGTGACGCGCGCGACGGTCCCCGCGAAAAGGGTAAGCGGTCGCGGCGGCCCGGAGTTCCGCAGGTGACGCGCGCGACGGTCCCCGCGAAAGCGGAGGGTCACGCCGTGCGTGACACTCGGGGCTCGGCTGCGCCGGAGACAGGTATTCTCCAAGGCCGATCCCGGCTAAGCAGCACGCATGTCCGCGACCCTGGCCGTCCTGCTCTCCGCGCTGGCGATGACCCTGATCGTGGGGGTGCGCTATCTCGCGGTGTCGGGCGGCTTCGCCTGGGCGACCGGGCGCCGCCATCCCGGCCTCTATGCCGGGCTCGACCGGCAGGTCCGCCGCGAGATCGGCTGGAGCCTCGCCTCGGCGGCAATCTACGGCGCGCCCGCGGGCATCCTGGCCTGGGGCTGGCGCACGCATGGCTGGACGCGCGTCTATACCGACCTGCACGCTTGGCCGCTGTGGTGGTGGCCGGTCTCGGTGCTGCTCTGCCTGGCCGCGCACGACAGCTGGTTCTATTGGACGCACCGCTGGATGCACCGGCCGAAACCGTTCCGCGTCGCGCATGCCGTCCACCATGCCAGCCGCCCGCCGACCGCCTGGGCGGCGATGAGCTTTCACCCGTGGGAGGCCCTGACCGGCGCCGTCGTCATCCCGCTGCTGGTGCTGGTCATCCCGCTGCACTGGACCGCACTCGCCGCGGTGCTGACGATCATGACGATCATGGGCGTCACCAACCACATGGGCTGGGAGATGCTGCCGCGCAGAATCGTCGACGGGCCGGCCGGGCGCTGGCTGATCAGCGCGACCCACCACCAGCGACACCACAGCGACTATCGCTGCAATTACGGCCTCTATTTCCGCGTCTGGGACCGTCTGTGCGGCACCGACCGTGGCCTTGGCAGCTTCGAGCCGACCCGCCCCCGCTCGGGCTAGGCCTGCCGCTCCCGGCGTTTCTGCGCCGAGACCGCTTGGCGTCGCCGTCCCGATCGGTTAGCATCACCGCTTCCCCGGGGGGCCGATGCATGTCGGCTGAGAGGTGGGCCCTGGGCGACACGCCCGCAGCCCACGACCCGTCGAACCTGATCCGGATGATACCGGCGTAGGGAGGGACGGACCGCACCGACTCGCGCGATCCCTCCTTCTCTTCCCGGTCGAGAGGAGGAAGAGTTGGTCCACACGCTCACCGTCCTGACGCTACAGCTCGCGCAGGCGATCGGCCTCTATCTGGTCGCCGCCGGAATAAGCGGGCTGCGCAGCCCCGAGCGCTGGCGCGAGATCGTCGCGGACATCGAACGCTCGGCCGGCATCGCCGACCTGTTCGGCGTGGCGAGCTTCGCGATCGGCGTCGCGATCCTCATCCCGCACCATGTCGTCTACGATCCGCTGTCGATCGTCGTCACGCTGATCGCCGCGCTGTCGGTGATCGAGGGGCTGCTGCTGCTCGCCTTTCCCGACGTCCTGCTCGCCCTCGCCCGCCCGTTCGTCGCCGCGACCCGCCTGTGGGCGATCGTCGCGCTGATCGCGGGCGTGCTGCTCGTCCTCGCCGGCCTCACCGGCCGCGCCGACGCCCTTCCCTAGGAGATTGTCAGATGGCCGATGTTGATCCCACGATTCCGGCTCCCGATCGGAGCCGGACGCCCGCCCGCACCGGCATGACGGTGACCACCGGCCCGATCCGCGGCAGCCGCAAGATCCACGTCGGGCCGCTGCGCGTCGCGATGCGCGAGATCGCGCTCGAGCCCTCTGCGGGCGAGGCGCCCTTGCGTGTCTACGACACCTCGGGCCCGTACAGCGACCCGGCGCAGCGCATCGACATCATGGCCGGCCTCCCCGAGTTGCGCCGCGACTGGATCCACGCCCGCGGCGACATCGAAGCGTATGACGCGAGGCCGACCAAACCCGAAGACAATGGCTTGAGGCCGGGGGGCCAGCTCGGCCCCGACCGCTCGGGCGGCGTCCCCGCCTTCCCGCGCGTCCGCACGCGCGTGCTGCGCGCCAGGCCCGGCATGAACCTCAGCCAGATGCACTATGCCCGCCGCGGCATCGTCACCCCCGAGATGGAATATGTCGCGATCCGCGAGAATATGGGCCGCGCGGCGCTCGCGGAGACGTTGGTCCGCGACGGCCAGGATTTCGGCGCCGCGATCCCCGATTACGTCACCCCCGAGTTCGTCCGCGACGAAGTGGCGCGCGGCCGCGCGATCATCCCCAACAACGTCAACCACCCCGAGAGCGAGCCGATGGCGATCGGCCGCAACTTCCTGGTCAAGATCAACGCCAACATCGGCAATTCGGCGGTCGCCTCCGACGTCGCCGCCGAGGTCGACAAGATGGTATGGTCGATCCGCTGGGGCGCGGACACGGTGATGGACCTCTCCACCGGCCGCAACATCCACGACACGCGCGAGTGGATCCTGCGCAACTCCCCCGTGCCAATCGGCACCGTGCCGATCTACCAGGCGCTCGAAAAGGTCAGCGGCGTCGCCGAGGACCTGACCTGGGAGATCTTCCGCGATACGCTGATCGAGCAGGCCGAACAGGGGGTCGACTATTTCACGATCCACGCCGGCGTGCGGCTTGCCTATGTGCCGCTCGCCGCCAGCCGCGTCACCGGCATCGTCTCGCGGGGCGGCTCGATCATGGCGAAATGGTGCCTCGCGCACCACAAGGAGAGCTTCCTCTACGAGCATTTCGAGGACATCTGCCAGATCATGAAGGCGTATGACGTCGCCTTCTCGCTGGGCGATGGGCTGCGCCCCGGCTCCAACGCCGACGCCAACGACGCGGCGCAGTTCGCCGAGCTGGCGACTTTGGGCGAGCTCACCAAGATCGCCTGGACGCACGACGTCCAGGTGATGATCGAAGGCCCCGGCCATGTGCCGATGCACAAGATCAAGGAGAATATGGACAAGCAGCTTGCCGTCTGCGGCGAGGCGCCCTTCTACACGCTGGGGCCGCTGGTGACCGACATCGCCCCCGGCTACGACCACATCACCAGCGGCATTGGGGCTGCGATGATCGGCTGGTTCGGCACCGCGATGCTCTGCTACGTGACCCCCAAGGAGCATCTCGGCCTCCCCGACCGCGACGACGTCAAGGTCGGTGTCGTCACCTACAAGCTCGCCGCGCACGCCGCCGATCTCGCCAAGGGCCACCCCGCCGCGCGCCTGCGCGACGACGCGCTCAGCCGCGCGCGCTTCGACTTCCGCTGGCGCGACCAGTTCAACCTGGCGCTCGATCCCGAGACCGCCGAGCAGTATCACGACCAGACGCTCCCCGCCGAGGGTGCGAAGACCGCGCATTTCTGCTCGATGTGCGGGCCCAAATTCTGCTCGATGCAGATTTCGCAGGAGGTGCGCGCGTTCGCGAGCAAGCAGAACGCCGGCGCGGATACATTCCTGGCCGCGACCCCGATCGGGAAGAACGAAGCGGAGGCAGGGATGCTGGCGATGAGCGAGAGGTTCAAGGAGGCGGGTGGGGAGATATATCTGCCGGCGGCGGGGTAGTCCGGTATTCGCCGTGATTGACGGTCGGCTTCGGGCCGGACGCGCCGCCGCGCGTCCCGGTCGACCGCGGTGACGCCCCGGCTGCTATTGATGTCGGACGAAGACCGCCAAGTCATCGACGGCAGGCCGCCGTGCCTGGGGTAAACGGCAGATCGATCGAAGCTGGACCAAATCCCGATTTACACACTCTCGGCTGGGATCGATATTTGTGCTCGCTCTGCTCCCGCTTCATCATGCGTGTCGGTTTGCTTGGCGTAACCGTCCGCATCATGTCCGCTACAGGATGGGAAACGACATGGGTGACGATCCCGACGACGAGACGCCCGATCCGGGCGAGGACCTGCCGCACGATACCGTGCCGCCGCCGCATCCGCCGAGACGCGATTGGACCAAGGATCCCGGCCCCGCGCGCCAGGCACCCGACTGGACGACCGATGCCGGTCCTGCCGTCCGGGCGCCCGACGAGAATCCCTGGACACCCGATCCCGGTGCCGACGCGCCGCCGAGCAAGGATGGCGGGTGAGCGACGACGATGACGGCGATGACGTGCCGCCGGCCGCGTTTCCCGAACCCGGCGCGAAACCGGCGGCCGAAGGCGCCTCGGGCCAGCCGGCCAAGACGATGACCCCCGCGCACCAGGCGGTGCTCGAACAGAAGCAGTTCGTCACCGGACGGATCAGCGAGACGGTGCGCTATGTCGGGTTCGGGCTGCTCGCCATCTTCTATGCGATGATCAGCTCGGACGCGCCGTTCGCGCACGCGCTCGTCGCGACGATGAGCGCGCATCTGCTCTGGATGGCGATCTGCGGCGCGCTCGCGGTGTTCTTCGACTATCTGCAATATCTCGCCGGCAGCATCGCGGTCGACCGCGCGCTGACCGAGGGCGCGGCGCATGATTATAATTACAACCGCAACTGGCTCTCCTACCGCGCCCGCGGCCTGTTTTTCTGGATCAAGCAGATCGCGGTGATCGCCGGTTGCCTGTTGCTGCTGATCATCCTGGTGCGCGCGACCTTTCCCCCGCACGCACCCGCCGCGCCGCCGGCCAAGGCGACCGCGCGCGGCTGACCGACGCCGCCCCGCCCCTTTGGTCCTCGCCGCCGCTCGTCCTTTTCCGCTCTTCTCTCGCTATCGGCCGCGCGTCTGCTAGGTTCGTCGCTCCCTGCACCAGGAGATTTAGCGATGGGCTTGCTCGACGGACTGCTCGGCCAGGTGGCCGGCAATGTGGATGTTCAGAATCTCGCGGCCAAGGTCGGTCTGACCCCGGAGCAGGTCGAGCAGGCGGTCACCGCGCTCGGGCAGGCGCATCCCCAGCCCGGCGACACGGTGCAGACCGCCGCCGACCAGACCGGCCTGCCGCAGGATCTCCTCCAGCAGATCGTTGAGCATATCGGCGGCGAAGGCGCGCTGGGCAAGTTCGCGGGACTGCTCGAACAGCAAGGCGGGCTCGGCGGGCTGCTGGGCGGGCTGTTCGGCAGCAAGGCGTAGCGCGGCCGTCCCGATCGCGCGGGGCGGTGCCGTTTCTCGCGCCGCCCCGCGGGTCAGAAAATGCCGTGGCCGATCATCAGCCGTACGAGCCCCACGCACAACACGACGAGGTTGAGGTTGCGCCCGCCATTGCGGCTCGACAGCGCACCGATCGCCAACCCGAGCACCGCGAAGGGCAGCACGAACCAGTACATCCAGCCGAGGAACGGCGTGAACGCGACCAGACCCCAGAACAGCGCGCCGAGGCCGACGAGGATCGAGATCAGGTTGAGCATCGTGCCAGCCTAGCAGCCGCACCGGACCTGCCAAGCCGAATCACGGCTTGACAAACTGGAACATATGAGGAACATTGCGTCGGTCGATGAGTCGCAGGAGCGACGATATGGCCACATCGCCCGTGCCCCGCCTCCATCTGTTCGCGCGTCTGCCCGATGGCGTCGGCGATGTGCTCGCCCCCTCGAACGACATCGCGCCCGCGCTGCCCGGGTTGCGGCTGATCCCGACCACGCGGCGGCACATCACGCTCGCCGATCTCGACGCGACCGGCGCGTCTGAGGCGCATGTCGTCGCGATGATCGGCTGGATCATGGCGACGATGCCGCCCTTCGCCTTCCCGGTGCGGTTCGACCGGATCGTGACCAGCGCGCGGCACCGTCTGCTCAAGGCGAGCGATCCGCTGCCGGGCGCGCTCGCCTGCCAGGCGCATGTCGCCGGGATGGTGCGGCAGTACGGCCTCGACCTGCCGCGCGCGGCGTTGCCCGTGCCGCACGTCACGCTCGGCTACGCCGCGCGCGACCGGCAGGGCGTGCGCGCGATCGACGGGATCGGCTGGCTGGTCGACGAACTCGTGCTGGTGCGCAGCTGGCGGGGACGCAGCTGGCACGAGGAGCTGGGCCGGTGGCGGCTGCCCGAACGGCGACGGGCGGCGTGAATGTGCCATCCGCTCGGCCGCCGGGATGACGAGGTGCGGGATGACGAGGTCGCAGGTGACGAGGTCGCAGGTGACGGGTCGCGGGTGACGAGGTCGGGCGCGGCGCAAGCCGGCCCGAAAATGCGTCCAGCCTGTCACCTTCGTCAATTTCGCGGGCCGGCGCTCAGCCGCGGCGCCACGCCCTGGCCCGCCCCCGCCAGCCGCCGTCCGCGAGGATCTCGCGCGCCGCGTTGTGCCCGGGCGCCCCGGTGACGCCGCCGCCGGGATGCGTCCCCGCCCCGCACATGTACAGGCCTCGCAAAGGCCCGCGATACGCGCCGTGCCCGAGGATCGGCCGCGCCGACCACAGCTGGTCGAGACTCATTGCGCCGTGCATGATGTCGCCGCCCGCCAGGCCGAAGGTCCGTTCGAGATCGAGCGGCGACAGGATCTGGCGCGCGATCACCGAATTGCGGAACCCCGGCGCCCAGCGCTCGACCGTGTCGACGATGCGATCCGCCGCCGCCTCGCGTTCGTCGTCCCAACTCCGCGCGGCGCCATCTGGACCGGGGGGCAGCGTGGGCGCGAACTGCTGGCAGAACAGGCTGGCGACATGCGCGCCGGGCGGCGCGAGGCTGTCGTCGACGGTCGAGGGGATCAGCATCTCGACGATCGGATCGCGCGCCATGCCTGTCGCCTTCGCGTCGCTATAGGCGCGGTCCATATAATCGAGCGTGGGGGCGAGGATGATGCCGCTCTGATGATGCTCGCCGGGCGCGGGCAGGCAGGTGAATCGCGGCAGGTCGGACAGCGCGACGTTCATCCGGAACGTCCCCGAGCCGACCTTGAAGCCTTTCACGCGTCGCCGGAAGTCGGCGGGCAGATCGTCCGGATCGATCAGCCGGTCGTAGAGCAGTCGCGGCCCGACATTGGCGACGATCGCGCGCCCGAACAGCTCCTCGCCGTCCGCGAGCCGCACCCCCACCGCGCGCTCCCCATCGACCAGCACCTGCGCGACCGGCGCATCGGTACGGATCTCGACCCCCGCCGCCTCGCAGGCCGCGCGCATCGCCTGCGTGATCGCGCCCATCCCGCCGATTGCATGACCCCATGCGCCCTTCTTGCCGTCGACCTCGCCGAACAGGTGGTGGAGCAGCACATAGGCCGAGCCCGGCGTGTCGGGGCTGGCATAATTGCCGACGATCGCATCGAAGCCGAACGCCGCCTTGACCGCCTCGCTCTCGAACCAGCCGTCGAGGACGGCGCGCGCCGACTTCGCGAACAGGTCGAGCAGGTCGCGCTGGCGCTCTATCGACAGGCCGGCGAGCTTTCCGCCCTGTCGCGCGGCGGCGATCAGGCTGGCGAGTCCGTCGCCGACATTGGGGGGCGTGCGCAACGCCAGATCGCGCAGCACATCGGCGACACCCTCAAGTGCGGCATAATAGCTCGGCAGCACCGCGGCATCGTGCGCCGAGAAGCGCCGGAACTCGGCCTGCGTCCGTTCGAGCCCGCCGCCGAGCTTGAGATAGCCGCCATCCGCCTGGGGCAGGAAGTTGGAGATCGGCCGCTCGACGATGCGCAGCCCGCGCGCGGCGAGCCGCATGTCGCGGATCACCTTGGGCTGGAGCAGGCTGACCGTGTAGCTCGCCACCGAATTGCGGAACCCCGGATGGAATGCCTCGGTGACCGCGGCGCCCCCGACGATGGGCCGCCGCTCGAGCACGCGTACGGTCTTGCCCGCCCGCGCCAGATAGAAGGCGCAGACCAGCCCGTTGTGCCCGCCGCCGATGATAAGGGCGTCGGTGCGCCGGTCGGCCATTCAGCGATCGCGCCAATAGGCGAAGGTTTCGGCCTGGACGCGGTCGACCAGCGCGCGTGCCGCCGGGCCCTCCCAAGCGCCGTCATGGCCGAGCCGGAGCGCGTGCCCGCCCGTCCACCAGCCCTGCCCCGGCAGACCGTCCGATTCGCGCACCACCAGAACCGCGAGCTCGGGCTCGCCCGCCGCCGCCCCCGCCGCGTCGATCGCATCGAGCGTCTTGCACAGCGCGCGCATCTTGGGCCGGGTGAAGCGCGTGCCGAGCATCGCGAGCAGCGCCGAATAGCTCAGCGCCTCGCCGGCGCGGGCGGCGGCGACCAGCAGCGCGCGGACTCGCGGCACGTCGGCGATCGCGGCGGCG
>NZ_CALMAW010000040.1:34250-65617 GCF_937859915.1 uncultured Sphingomonas sp.
GACCTCGGCCTTGCTGCCGTCGAGCCAGTCGTCGAGACCGCCGTCCCTCATGCGCCGGGTACCCAGTCGGGTGGCGCGAGCGTGAAACCGGCGAAATCGAAGCCGGGCGAGACGATGCACGAGACCAGCGCCCAGCCGCCGCCCGCGCCTGCGATCGTCTCGGTCGCCTGCCAATGGCCGTGCGGCACGAGCAGTTGCGGCGCCTCGCCGCCGAGCACGTCGGGCCCGAGCCGCGCGTCGGCGATCGGGCCGTCATCGGCGGGTGCGCGGCGCAGCCGCAGCGGTGCGCCGGCATGCCAGAGCCACAGCTCGGCGGCGTCGACCCGGTGCCAGTGCGAGCGCTGGCCGGCCTCCAGCAGGAAGAGGATCGCGGTCGCGGTGGCGCGGTCGCCGGGGGCGGCATCGGCACGCCACGTCTCACGGTACCAACCGCCTTCGGGATGGGGGGTCAGCCCGAGCTTGGCGATGATGGCCTGCGCGTCGTCCATCCCGACAGCATCGTCGCACATCCCCCGGCAGGCAAGCGCAGAGCGATCGCGCGGATCAGCGCTCGCCGGCCAGCACATAGGCGACGAATGCCGGGAAGCCCGCGCTGAACAGCGTCAGCAGCACCAGCACAAGGCGGACGAGCGTGACGTTGACGCCCGAAAAATCGGCCGTGCCCTGGCAGACGCCCAACCACATGCCGCGGCGGCGATCGATGACGAGACGGTTGGTCATGATGAGGCTCCTCGGCCTGCGGATCAGAACTGCAACGCGTGCGCTACGGCGGTCTGCGCAGGCAGCACCGCGGCGCCGACCAGCACGGCGCTGACAAACAGCGCGCCGGCGGCGGAGACGAGCGAGTTACGCAGCGTCGAGAGCGTGAACGAGGTCATGGCATATCCCCTTGGAATGTCGGTCCCGACGGCGATCGGCGGGATAGCGACGGCGTTGCAGAGAGCGTGCCAAGCTGCGGGAAAGCCCGTTTTCGCGGCATCCAATCGGGTTGCCGCCAAAAGCGGCGGATATTTTCGCCAAGGCTTGGCCGAATACGCCATCGATAGGCCGATCGCACGGTATCCGGCGGGACGCTGCCATCCTCCCCTTCAAGGGGAGGGAGACCGCCGGCGCAGCCGGTGGTGGAGGGGTGTGCGACACCGGAACGCGCGGCCCCGCCAGAGGCGTGGTCTACCCCTCCATCACTCGCCTTCGGCGAGCGGTCCCCCTCTCCCTGCGGGGGAGGATAACTATGCCGCATTGGCGGATTGCCGCGGCGCGCCTATCTTGGCCGGATGCCACCTGACACCCTGACGGCCACCGATCTCAAGGCGGAGGTCGGCTTCGCCTCGCTCCGCCGCTTCCTCCCCTATCTCTGGCCCAAGGGCGAGCCCGGGCTGAAGGCGCGGATCGTCGTGTCGCTGCTGTTCGTGCTCGCCTCCAAGCTGGTGCAGGTCTACGGCGCGCCGTTCGCGCTGCAGGGCGCGATCGACGGCATGGCGCACGGCGTGCACGACCATTCGACGCGGACGCTGATCCTCGCGCTGGTGATCGGCTATGCTGCGGCGCGCTTCGGCGGCACGCTGTTCGACAATCTGCGCAACGCGGTGTTCGAGCGTGTTGGCCAGGACGCGACGCGCCGGCTGGCGGCAACCGTGTTCCGCCATCTTCACCAGCTCTCGCTGCGCTTCCACCTTGCGCGGCGCACCGGGGCGGTGACGAAGGTGATCGAGCGCGGCACCAAGAGCATCGATACGATGCTCTACTTTCTGCTCTTCAACATCGCACCGACCGTGCTCGAACTGGCGCTGGTCGTCCAGATCTTCGGCAGCCGGTTCGGCGGCTGGTTGGTCGTTGGCACGCTGGTGATGGTGGTCGCCTACATTGCCTTCACGCGTATCGTCACCGATTGGCGCAATGCGCTACGCGCCAGCATGAACGATTTCGACACACGCGCGGTCGCGCATGCGGTCGACTCGCTGCTGAACTTCGAGACGGTCAAATATTTTAACGCCGAGGAGCGCGAGGCGCAGCGCTACGACCGCGCGATCACCGCCTACACCAGCGCCGCGGTCAAGAACGAGACGTCGCTGGCCTGGCTCAACATCGGCCAAGCGCTGATTACCAATGTGATGATGGCCGGCGGCATGGGTCTGGTCGTCTGGGGCTGGTCGCAAGGCCGCTTCACGCCGGGCAATGTCGTGTTGGTCAGCACCTTGCTGTCTCAGCTGTTCCGCCCGCTCGATCTGCTCGGCATGGTCTACCGCACGATCCGCCAGGGGCTGATCGACATGGCCGCGATGTTCGAGCTGATCGACACGCCCGCCGAGATCGTCGACATCCTCGATGCGCCGCCGCTGGTGGTGGCGCGCGGCCATGTCCGCTTCGAGGACGTCCGCTTTCACTACGACGCCGACCGCGCGATCCTCAAAGGCATCGATCTCGACGTACCGGCGGGCTCGACGCTGGCGATCGTGGGTCCGTCGGGAGCGGGCAAGTCGACGATCGCACGGTTGCTGTTCCGCTTTTACGACCTTTCCGGCGGCCGGATCACGATCGACGGGCAGGATATCGCGCGCGTCCAGCAGGCAACGCTGCGTGCCGCGATCGGAATCGTGCCGCAGGATACGGTGCTGTTCAACGACACGATCGGCTACAACATCGCTTATGGCCGCGAGGGATCGGACGCCGAGGCGGTGCGCGCTGCCGCCCGGGGGGCGGCGATCGACGGGTTCATCGAAAGCCTGCCTAAAGGCTATAAATCCGAGGTCGGCGAGCGCGGGCTCAAGCTGTCGGGCGGCGAGAAGCAGCGCGTCGCGATCGCGCGGACCCTGCTCAAGGATCCGCCGATCCTGATCCTCGACGAGGCGACCAGCGCGCTCGACAGCCGCACCGAGGCCGAGATCCTCGACACGCTGCACGCGGTGACGCAGCGCCGCACCACGATCACGATCGCGCACCGGCTCTCGACGGTGGTCGATGCCGATCAGATCGTCGTGCTCGACGAAGGCCGCGTCGCCGAACGTGGCAGTCATGCGGAGCTGATGGCGCTGGACGGTCTCTATGCCGAGATGTGGGCGCGCCAGGCCGCCGAGCGCGAGCAGGGCGAGGCGCTCGCGGCGGAGTGACACCGCGCTTGCCAGCGGAAGGCTAAGGCGTAGCATCGCCCAAAATGGGGGACAGGATGCCGATGGTCGCAGCGATAGCCGGGCTGCTCGTGATGCTACAGCCGCCGCCAGCCGCCGCGGTGGCCGCAGAGCCGGTGCCAGTCGATGCGAGCACCGTGCCCGGCGATCCGGCGAGCACCGCGGTCAAGCTGCGCGAGGTCGACACGCGGATGACGGTGCCGGTGCTGATCAACGGCAAGGGGCCGTTTCGCTTCATCGTCGACAGCGGCGCCACCCGCACCGTGATCTCGAGCCGGCTCGCCGCCGCACTTGGTCTGCCGTCGGCGGGAATGGTGCCGCTGCACAGCGTCGGCGGCGAAAGCCAGGTCCCCGCGGTGCAGATCGACAATCTCTATGTCGGTGCCTTGCCCGCCAAGGCGATCGTAGCGCCGGTGCTTGAGGAGACCGATCTCGGCGGCGAGGGCATACTCGGCATCGACACGCTGGCGCACAAGAAGGTGGTGATCGATCTCGTTCACAACCGCATGTCGGTCGAGCCCGCCGACAGGATCGTCAGGCCGGCAGCGACCAACGAGATCGTGGTCACCGCGCGCAGTCGGTTCGGCCAGCTCGTCCTCGCCGATGCCGACGTGTCCGGGCAGCGCATCTATGCCATCGTCGATACCGGGAGCATGGTGACGATCGGCAATCTGACGCTGCAGGACAAGCTCGTCCGCCGCAAGCGCGCCGCACCGCTGCCGGTGACGATCACCGACGTCACGGGCCGCAAGATCGTCGCGAGCTACGCGCCGATCGCCGACCTCAGGCTTGGCGCCGTCCACTTGCAGAACGTCGTCGCCGCATTCGACGACGCCCATGTCTTCGATCGGTTCGGGCTGACCAAAAAACCCGCGATGTTGCTCGGCATGGACGTCATGCAGGCCTTCACGCGCGTCTCGATCGACTTCGGCCGCCGCAAGGTTCGTTTCCTCCGCTCCGGCGATCAGGACGGCGGCATCTCGGTCATCGTCCGCCCGGGCGGATGAGCGTCAGCCGCGTGTCACGCCCATTGCGCCAGCCAGTCGGCCAACCCCTGCGGCGTCATATGACGCGCGTCGGTGAGCGCGAACAGCCGGCCGCCATTGACCAGCTTGTCATGCGCCGGATCGACGATGAGGATCGCGGGCACGCCGTCGAGCCGGCCGGTGACGCCATAATGCGCGGCGATGTCGCCATTCTTGTCGTAGCGGCCGATATCCACCTTCGCGACGACGAAATGCTGGTCGAGGAAGGGCTTGAGCTCGGGCAGCGCCATGATCGAGGCGAGCACGCGGCAATCGCCGCACCAATTGCCGCCGAGATCGATCAGCAGCCGCTTATGCTCGCGCTTGGCCTGCGCGCGCGCCTTGGCGACGACCGCCTTGGCATCGGCCTGCTCGTCATAGGGGTAGGGCAGCGGCTGCGGCAGCTGGTCGATGTCGGCGATCGCCATGTGCGGCGCGGGTGGGGCTGCGGGAGCCGCCGATACGGCGAGAAGGGCGAGCAGCGGGAGCGCGAGATGCTTGATCATGGCGGAAGGCTAACCCGGCGCCGCGTCCAATGCCAGCAAGCTGTTGCTGTGCGAGGCCAAGCCCAGCTTCAACGGGGTGACGCGGATGCCCGCGCGGTCTAATCGAGCGGCAATGACCGCCGATCCCCTCGATATCCTGCACGCGACCTTCGGCTTCTCGGGCTTCCGCGGCGTCCAGGCCGAGGTGGTCGGGCGCGTGATGGCGGGGCTGGGCACGCTCGCGGTGATGCCGACGGGGGCGGGCAAGTCGCTCTGCTACCAGCTGCCTGCGCTGGCCCGCACCGGGACGGCGGTGGTGATCTCGCCGCTGATCGCGCTGATGCACGACCAGGTCCGTTCCGCCGAGGGCTTCGGGATCAAGGCGGCGACGCTGACCTCGGCCGACGACGACCGCGCCGAGACGATGCGCCGCTTCCGCGACGGCGACCTCGACCTTCTCTATGTGGCGCCCGAGCGCGCCTCGAACGAGAGCTTCCGCAATCTGCTGCAGGCCAGCGAGCTGTCGCTCTTCGCGATCGACGAGGCGCATTGCGTCAGCGAATGGGGCCATGATTTCCGCCCCGACTACCGCCTGCTGCGGCCGCTGCTCGATCGCTTCCCCGACGTGCCGCGGCTCGCGCTCACCGCCACCGCCGACGCACATACCCGCGCCGACATTCTCCAGCAGCTGGGGCTGCCCCAGGACGGGCTGATCGTCGCGGGCTTCGACCGTCCCAATATCCGCTACCAGATCTCGCCGCGCGACGGATTGGCGCAGCAGCTCAAGGCGTTCATCGCCGACCAGCCCGGTGCCGGCATCGTCTATGCGCCGACGCGCGACGCGACCGACCGCATCGCGACCCAGCTGGCCGGGCTCGGGCGCTCGACGCGCGCCTATCACGCCGGGCTCGACTCGGCGGTGCGCCAGCGCAACCAGCGCGACTTCGTCGCGTCCGAGGACATGGTGATGGTCGCGACGATCGCGTTCGGCATGGGCATCGACAAGCCCGACGTCCGTTTCGTCGCGCACGCCGGCCTGCCCAAGTCGATCGAGGCCTATTATCAGGAGACCGGCCGCGCTGGCCGCGACGGCGAGCCCGCGGTCGCCCAGCTCTTTTGGGGCGCCGAGGATTTCGCGCGCGCCAGGCGCCGGCTTTCCGAGGTCGACGAGTCGCGGATGGCGGGCGAGCGCACCCGGCTCGCCGCGCTCGGCATGCTGGTCGAGACCAGCGACTGCCGCCGCGCGATCCTGCTCCGCCACTTCGGCGAGACGCCGCCCGAGCGCTGCGGCAATTGCGACAATTGCCTCAGCCCGCCCGCCACCGTCGACGTCACCGAGGTCGCGCGCAAATTGCTGTCGGCGGCGTTCCGCACCGAGATGCGCTTCGGCGTCGGCCACCTCCTGGATGTGCTCGCCGGGCGCGACACCGAAAAGGTGATCTCCAACAACCACAACCGCCTCTCGGTCTACGGCATCGCCGACGAGGAGGAGTTGAAGCTCGTCCGCCCCGTGGCACGCGCGCTGATCGCCCGCGACGCGCTGCGCGCCGACGAATATGGCGGGCTGTCCTTCGGCCCGTCGGCGCGCGCGATCCTCAAGGGCGAGGAACCGGTCGGGCTGGTGATGGCACCCAAGCGCGAGCGCAAGCGCAAGGCGCGTGATGCCCAGGAGCATCCGCACGATCCGCTGTTCGAGGCGCTGCGTGCCAAGCGCCGCGAGATCGCGATGGCCAAGGGCGTGCCGCCCTATGTCGTGTTCCACGATTCGACGCTGCGCGAGATGGCGGGGCTGCACCCGACAACGATGGCGGGCCTGGCCCAGGTCACCGGCGTCGGCGAGGCCAAGCGCGAGGCCTATGGCGAGGCGTTCCTCGAGGTGCTGCGCGGCTGGCAGGGATAGGCTAAGGGGCCTGCCTCAAAGAGGAGACACCCATGTTCCGCACGCTCGACGAGACCATCATGGTCGCCGGCCAGATCCAGCCCGAGGATGTCGCCACCGCGGCCGCGCAGGGTGTGAAGACGATCATCAACAATCGGCCCGACGACGAACAGGCAGGGCAGCCGAGTGGTGCTGCGATCGAGGCGGCGGCGAAGGCGGCGGGGCTCGGCTATGCGCATATCCCGGTCGATCATTCGGGCTTTTCGGCCGAGCAGGTCGACGCCATGACCGCGGCGCTTGCCGAGCCGGGCCCGGCGCTCGCCTTCTGCCGCTCGGGGACGCGCTCGACCTATCTCTGGGCGCTGGCCCGCGGCGCCGCGGGCGATCCGCCGAGCGAGATCGCCGCCAAGGCCGCCAATGCCGGCTACGACGTCTCCGCGCTGCTGCCGATGATTGCGAAGCTGCAGGGCTGATTCGACGACCCGTCGTCCTGGCGGACGCCGGGACCCATAGGCGCAGCGCCGATGGCCCGGTCTTACGTTGCGGGTCCGGCGCCGCGCTTGCGCTTCACGCGCCGCGTCTATGGATCCCGGATCAAGTCCGGGATGACGGATAGGGGAAGGTCGCGCCAAGCCGAACGCGGATCAACCTCGATCCGGCCGACGGACCGACCGGTCCGCAAGCGCGAACGCGCGCCCGAGCTTATGCGAGGACCTCACCTCTGAAAAAAAGAGCCGGCGAGTTGCCTCGCCGGCCCAGGGTCTTCGCAGGAGGAAGCTCTTTAGAAGTGGTAGGCGCGCTCGCCGTGATCGACGATGTCGAGGCCTTCCGACTCCTGTTCCGGCGTGGCGCGCATGCCCCACGTCTTGTCGATGGCGATGAACAGGATCGTCGAGATGATCCCGGACCACAGCAGGGTGAGAACCACCGCCTCGGCCTGCACCGTCAGCTGATGGACCCAATCATAGGGCGCCGTCAGCATCGTGCCGGGCTTGGTGGTGTAGTCGCCCGCACCCTGTCCGCCGAAGTAAGGGTTGGCGAGGATGCCCGTCATCAGCGCGCCGGTGATGCCGCCGATGCAGTGGACACCGAACACGTCGAGCGAGTCGTCATAGCCGAACTTCGACTTCACCGTGGTGACGAAGAAGAAGCAGATCGGCGAGACCATCAGGCCGAGGATCACCGAGCCCATCGTGCTGGCATAGCCCGATGCCGGGGTGACCGCGACCAGACCCGCGACGACGCCCGAGGCGGCACCGAGCAGCGACGGCTTGCCCTTCACGACCTGCTCGACGATCAGCCAGGAGAGGCCGGCGGCGGCTGTCGCGATCATCGTGTTCATGAAGGCGACCGCGGTGACGCCGTTGCTCTCGAGGTTGGAGCCGGCGTTGAAGCCGAACCAGCCCACCCACAGCAGCGAGGCGCCGATCATCGTCATCGTCAGCGAGTGCGGCGGCATCGGCTCGTTGGGATAGCCCATGCGCTTGCCGAAGATCAGGCAGCCGACGAAGCCCGCGATGCCCGCATTGATATGGACGACGGTGCCGCCAGCGAAGTCGAGCGCGCCCTTCTGGAAGAGGAAGCCCGCGTCGTTGGTTGCATCGACCAGCGCCTGGCCGCCCTTGATCGCCGCCGCCGCCATCGCGTCGGGGCCTTCCCAATACCAGACCATGTGCGCGATCGGGAAATAGACCAGCGTGACCCACAGCGCGACGAACAGCATCAGCGGCGAGAAGCGCACGCGCTCCGCGAAGCTGCCGATGATCAGCGCGGGCGTGATCATCGCGAAGGTCATCTGGAAGAGCACGTAGACGAGTTCGGGGATGTAGACGCCGTTGGAGAAGGTCGCCGCCTGGCTGTTGGCGTCGACGCCCTTGAGGAAGATCTTCGAGAGGCCGCCGAAGAACGGCGTCGGCCCGGCGGTGAACGCCTCCGAATAGCCCCAGGTGACCCAGATCACGCCGACCATGCAGACGATCATCAGCACCTGCGTCAGCACCGACAGCATGTTCTTGGTGCGGACCAGACCGCCGTAGAACAGCGCGAGGCCCGGGATCGACATCATCAGCACGAGCAGCGTCGACACCATCATCCAGGCGGTGTCGCCCTTGTTGACGGTGGCGGCGGGGATCGGCGAGGCGGCAGCGGCCGTGGCGGCCCCCGGCGCATTCTGCGCGAAGGCGGGATGGGCGGCGAGCGCCGCGATCCCCAGCGTCGCCAGGCCGAGGCCCAGCTTGTTGAGTGGCTTCATCATTCCCCCTTTCCCCTCAAAGCGCGGTGTCATCGATCTCGCCGGTGCGGATCCGCACCGCTTGCGCGAGGTCGAGCACGAAGATCTTGCCGTCGCCGATCGCGCCGGTGTTGGCCGATTGCTGGATCGCCTCGACCACGCGCGGTGCCAGATCGGAGCCGCATGCGACCTCGACCTTTATCTTGGGCACCATGTTGGTCGAATATTCCGCGCCGCGGTAGATTTCGGTCTGCCCCTTCTGCCGGCCGAATCCCTTGACCTCGGTCACGGTCATGCCCGCAACGCCAATACCCGAGAGCGCTTCGCGCACCTCGTCCAGCTTGAATGGCTTTATGATCGCTACGATCAGTTTCATGCCGCCTCCCTGCTTTTGCCCAAAGGGCCATCCGCAAGATGCGTGCCATGATCAGATGATGCGCATTTCCGCGCTGCAGCACGATTTGCGGGCGTAACGATCGCCCGTCCGTTGTGCAGATATGAACGACTGCCCGTTAATTAGGCAGCAGAGTTCGCCAAGAGTCGCTGAGCAATCGACTGATCCCGCGCGTCGACCATGAGGCGGACGGGCGCGAGGCCGCCCAATCCCAGGCTCGCCACGCCGCCATCGAACAGTATGACGTCGATTCCATGGGAGACGAGCAGTCCCCGCGCCATTTGGGCGATGGCGTGATCCGGAAAGGTCTCGATCTCGACGAGCGCCACCGGCAGCGATCAGGCCGCCGTGCCGCCCACGGTCAGCCGATCGATCAGCAGCGTCGGCTGACCGACGCCCGCGGGTACCGACTGCCCGCCCTTCCCGCAGATGCCGATGCCTTCGTCGAGTGCCATGTCGTTGCCGATCCCCGAGACGCGGGTGAGCACCGAGGGTCCGTCACCGATCAGCGTCGCACCCTTGATCGGCGCGCCGAGCCTGCCGTTCTCGATCATATACGCCTCGGTGCAGGTGAATACGAACTTGCCCGACGTGATGTCGACCTGTCCGCCACCGAAGCTCTTGGCATAGACGCCCTTCTTGACGCGCGACAGAATCTCGGCGGGATCGTCCTTGCCGCCGAGCATGAAGGTGTTGGTCATCCGCGGCATCGGTGCGTGCGCGAAGCTCTCCCGGCGGCCGTTACCCGTGGCGGGCACGCCCATCAGCCGCGCGTTCAAGCGATCCTGCATATAGCCTTTGAGGATACCGTCCTCGATCAGCGTGTTGCACTGGGTCGGCGTACCCTCGTCGTCGATCGACAGCGAGCCGCGGCGGTCGGCGATCGAGCCGTCGTCGACGACGGTGACGCCGGGGGCGGCAACGCGCTCGCCGATCCGGCCCGAAAAGGCGGACGAGCCCTTGCGATTGAAATCGCCCTCGAGGCCATGGCCGATCGCTTCGTGGAGCAGCACGCCGGGCCAGCCCGGGCCACACACCACCGTCGTCTCGCCCGCGGGTGCGGCGACCGACTCGAGATTGACCAGCGCCTGCGCCAGCGCCTCGTCGATCGCGCGCTGCCAGGTCGCCGGCTCGAACAGCCGATCGTAGAGATAGCGGCCGCCGAGTCCGAACATGCCCGACTCGCGGCGCCCGTTCTGCTCGACGACGATCGACACGTTGAGCCGCACCAGCGGGCGCACGTCGGTCGCGACGAAGCCGTCGGGCCGGACGATCTCGACGACGCTCCACGTCCCCGACAGCCCGACCGAGACCTGCGACACCCGCAGGTCTTTCGCGCGGGCGAGCGCGTCGATCGTCTGGCACAGTTCGACCTTCTTGGCGAAGGGGACGAGGCTCAAGGGATCGGCATCGCCGTAGAGGTGGCGATTGGTGCGCGTCGGCGGTGCCGACTTGGCGCCTTTGGCGGGATCGAGCAGCCGCATCGTCTCGGCCGCGCGGCGGATCGCGCGTTCGGAAATCTCGTTGGCGTGCGCGAAGGCGGTGGTCTCGCCCGAGACGCCGCGCAGGCCGAAGCCCGACTGCGTGTTGAAGTCGGCGGTCTTGAGCCGGCCATCGTCAAAGCCGAAGCTCTCGGACGCCAGATATTGCAGATAGAGTTCGCCGTCGTCGGTCGCCGCCAGCGCCTCCGCGCTCAGCCGCCGCGCGGCATCGGGATCGAGCGCGCCATCGCGATACAGGAACGAGCGGGGATCGGTGAGGCTGGTCATGCCCGCAATATAGGCAGGCGGGGCGGCGGCGTCATCCCTCCCGTCCGTCGTCATCCCGACGATAGTCAGGATCCACGGCCTCGGGCGCCGTCGTTTGTCATTCTGGATCCCGGATCACGCCTGTCCTGAGCCGGTCGAAGGGTCCGGGAAGACGAAGAGGGATCAGGCCGCGGCTTGGTCCGCGGGGCCACCAATCAGCACGAAATGGCGATCGCAATAGCCGCAGTCGACGAAGCCCGACTCGTCGATTTCGAGGAACACGCGCGGGTGCCCCAGCGCGGCGCCGGTCGGGATGTCGCTGGCACCATCGCACACCACGCGGGAGGTGGCGACGCGGATCGTCTCGGGGGGTGTCGTCATCACGATGGCGCGCATAGCAAGCGACGTAGGCGCGCGCAATCAGGCAGCGGCGGCGAACAGCGGCACGCGGGGTTGCGCGGCCGGCGGCACCTCGATCAAGGCGACCGTCAGCGTCAGCAGCAGCGCCACCGCGAACGCGATCGGCGAACGGCGGACGAGAAAGGAAAGACCAGCGCAGATCATGGATCGGTGATCCGGCCAAAAGCCTAACGACGGGTAAACAGCTATCGTTAACGCATGCGCGCCCTAGCGGCGGCCGGTCGGAGCGTCTATCTCGCGCGCCATGAACGACGCCGCGATCAGCATCAGCAATCTCCAGAAGACCTATGCCGGCGGCAAGACCGCACTGCACGGGGTCAGCTTCGACGTGCCGCGAGGCCAGATCTTCGGATTGCTCGGGCCCAATGGGGCCGGCAAGTCGACGCTGATCAACATCCTGTCGGGGATGGTCAACAAGACCGGCGGCACCGCCTCGATCTGGGGCTTCGACATCGATGCGCATCCGCGCAACGCCAAGCGGGCCATCGGCGTGGTGCCGCAGGAGATCCTGTTCGACCCCTTCTTCACGCCGCGCGAGGCGCTCGAGATCCAGGCCGGGCTCTACGGCATCCCCAAGGCCGAGCGCCGCACGATGGAGCTGCTGCGCGCGGTGCATCTCGAGGACAAGGCCAATGCCTTCGCGCGGACCTTGTCGGGCGGCATGAAGCGGCGGCTGCTCGTCGCCAAGGCGCTGGCGCACACCCCGCCCGTGCTGGTGCTCGACGAGCCGACCGCAGGCGTCGACATCGAGCTGCGCCAGCAGCTCTGGGCCTATGTCCGCCAGCTCAACAACCAGGGCGTGACGGTCGTTCTGACCACCCATTATCTCGAGGAGGCGCAGGAACTCTGCGACCGCATCGCGATCATCAACCATGGCCGGCTGATCGCCAATGAGCCGACCGCGACGCTGCTCGCCAAGGCGACCGAGAAGGTCGTCGAGGTCACCGTCGATCGCGATCTGACCGTTGCGCCCGCCGCCCCCTGTTTCGAGAAGATCGAGCTCAAGGGCGATCGCATCGTCATCATCACCTATGACAAGTCGCGCGTGAATGCGGGCGAAGTGCTGGCGGCGCTAGGCGCGGCGGGGCTCGGTGTGGTCGACGTCTCGACCCGCGAGGCCGATCTTGAGGACGTCTTCCTCAGCCTGACCAGCGATCGGCTCGCCGCCTGATGGGCGCGCACGCGTTCGATGTCGTCATCGTCGGATCGGGGGCGGCAGGGCTGACCGCCGCGCTGAGCCTCGCGGAACGGTTCAAGGTCGCGGTGCTCGCCAAGGGTGGGCTGTCGGAAGGCTCGACCGCCTGGGCGCAGGGCGGGATCGCCGCGGTGCTCGAACCCGGCGACACATTCGAAAGCCATATCGAGGATACGATGATCGCGGGCGCGGGTCTCAACGACCGCGCCGCCGTCGAATTCGTCATCGAGAATGCGCCGCGGTCGATCGAGAAGCTGGTGCGGCTCGGCGTACCGTTCAACGAGGAGGGCAATGCGCTCCACCTGACGCGCGAAGGCGGCCACAGCCACCGTCGCATCGTCCATGTCGACGACGCGACCGGCTGGGCGGTGCAGCAGGCGCTCGAGACCGCGGCGCGCGCCAATCCCAACATCACGCTGGTCCCCGACATGGCGGCGGTCGATCTCGCCACCAGCCGGCACGGCGAGCGCTATCTCGGCAACGGCCATGTCTGGGGCGTCTATGCGCTCAACCGGCGGACCGGCCAGGTCGAGCTCTACACCGGCCGCGCGACGATCCTCGCGACCGGCGGCGCGGGACGCACCTATCTCTATTCGACCGCGCCGCGGGGCGCGACCGGCGACGGTATCGCGATGGCGTGGCGCGCCGGCTGCCGGGTCTCCAACATGGAGATGATGCAGTTCCACCCGACTTGTCTCTGGAACCTCGACGTCAAGAATTTCCTGATCACCGAGGCGATGCGCGGCGAAGGCGCGCAGCTGAAGCTCCCCCCCGGCGTGCCCGGCGCCGGGCACCGCTTCATGCCCGACTTCGACGACCGCGCCGAGCTCGCCCCCCGCGACATCGTCGCGCGTGCGATCGACCATGAGATCAAGCGGCTCGGGCTCGATTACGTCCATCTCGACATCAGCCACCAGCCGCCCGAGTTCGTGAAACATCACTTCCCGACGATCTACGCCAAGCTGCTCGGGCTCGGCATCGACATCACGACGCAGCCGATCCCGGTGGTGCCCGCACAGCATTATACCTGCGGCGGGGTGATCGTGGATCTCAAGGGCCGCACCGATCTGCCCGGCCTCTATGCGGCGGGCGAGGTCACGCAATCGGGGCTGCACGGCGCCAACCGCCTCGCCTCCAACTCGCTGCTCGAATGTTTCGTGTTCGGCGAGGCCGCCGCCGCGCACATCGGCCGCCATTTCGACGAGATGCCCGCGCCGCCCGCGATCCGCCCCTGGGACGAGAGCCGCGTCACCGATTCGGACGAGGAGGTGATCGTCCAGCACAATTGGCGCGAGATCCGCCGCTTCATGTGGGACTATGTCGGCATCGTGCGGACCACCAAGCGGCTCGAGCGTGCGCAGCACCGGATCAAGACGCTGCGCCGCGAGGTCGAGGATTATTATGGCGAGTTCCGCGTCACCGCCGACCTGATCGAGCTGCGCAACCTGGTCGAGGTCGCCGACCTGATCGTCCGCTCGGCGCTCGCGCGCAAGGAAAGCCGCGGGCTGCACTATACGCTCGATTATCCGCAGATGCTGCCGGTCGCGAAGGACACGGTGCTGGCGCCGTGACATGCTCCCTCTCCCCAGCGGGGAGAGGGTTGGGGTGAGGGGGAGCGACGGCGCAGCCGGCGCGTCCACCTTAAACGTCGGCCACCCTCACCCAACCCTCTCCCTCAAGGGAGAGGGCTTTCTCTCAGCGCATGTGGCGGCGATGATGATGCCTCGGGCCCGTCATGAACACCGTCCCGAGCATCCGTCGATAATGCCGATGCAGCGTGCGCGGATCGACCTCCATCAGCACCTCGCCCGACTTCGCGTCGACGACATAGGCCGCGACATGCCCTATGTTCGCGCATCCTGAATGCGGCGGCACCTGCGCGGCCACGATCAGCCGCTGCCCGCTCGTCCAGCCGACCGCGCCGACATTGGGGGTCTCGCGCTCGCGACAGCGCATCTCTGCCGCGAACAGCGTGGCGACGCGCTTGCTGAGATCGATCTGGCGCCAGTGCCGCCCCTTCTTGCGCCGGACCAGGATCGCGAGATCGAACCGGCCGGTCGCGCCGCCATCGTCGGCGGTCACCGCGAGCGCGCGCGAATCGGGTGCCCACAGCAGCTCGGCCTTGGGGCCGCCGGCAAAATCATGGTCGTCGCCACCAAGGAAGACCGTCAGCCCGCCCGCGTCGTCACCCGACGTACGTCCCGAGAAGCGCGCGATCGCGCGCGTCCGGTCGTCGGGCGCGGTCACCGTCATCGGGCGGGAAGAGCCGTGGATGTCGGCGATCGTGACCGCGTGACGGCCGAACAGCGCGGCCTGTGCCGGCACCGCACCCAGGATCGTGAGCAGAAGGAAGGCTTTGGCCCGGGGCAGCATCGGCATGTCGATAGCATGGTAACGCGGTCACAGCCCCCCTGCCAAGCGCGGCGACACGATCAGCTCCCTGTCGCCTTGCCCGTCGCGCCTTGCTAAGCCGCGCGCATGTCCGCCAACCATCTCTACCTCGTCGACGGCTCCGGCTATATTTTCCGCGCCTATCATCAGCTGCCGCCGCTCACCAATCGCGACGGGCTCAACGTCGGCGCGGTCTATGGCTATACCGCAATGCTGTGGCGGCTGGCCGATGCGCTGCACAAGGCGGACGGGCCGACCCACCTCGCAGTGGTGCTCGACAAGGGCAGCCACACCTTCCGCAACGACATGTACGACCAGTATAAGGCGCACCGCCCGCCGCCGCCCGAGGATCTGGTGCCCCAATTCCCGCTGATCCGCGACGCAACGCGTGCCTTCTCGCTGCCCTGCATCGAGGAGGCCGGTTTTGAAGCCGACGACATCATCGCCACCTATACCTGCCGCGCGGTCGAGGCGGGGTGGAACGTGACCATCGTCAGCTCGGACAAGGATCTGGCGCAGCTGATCCAGCCCGGCCGCGTCGACATGCTCGACACGATGAAGAACGAGCGCCGCTCGGTGCAATATGTCGTCGATAAATTCGGGGTCGGGCCCGAGCGGCTCGGCGACGTGCTGGCGCTGATGGGCGACAGCGTCGACAATGTGCCGGGCGTTCCGGGGATCGGCCCCAAGACCGCGTCCAAGCTGATCCTCGAACATGGCGATCTGGACGGCGTGATCGCCGCGATCCCGTCGATGAAGCCGTCGAAGATGCGCGACAATCTCGCCGCCAACGTCGAGATGGCGCTGCTGTCGCGCAAGCTCGTCGCGCTCCACTGCGACATGGATCTGCCGCAGGATCTGGATTCGCTCAAGCTCGACGGCATCCCGTCCGAACCGTTGCGTGCCTTCCTCGATCGGCAGGGCTTCAAGACGCTGCTCGCGCGGCTGACCGGCGAGCAGCCGATGCCGCGGCCGACCGATCTGCGCGCGACGCCGGTCAGCGACGCGACCGCGCCCGCCGCCGAGGTCGCGGCACGGACCGGCATGCCGGAACTGCCCGAACTGCCGCCGATCGACTGCACCACCTATGCGACGATCCACGACGAGGCGGCGCTCGATGCGATCATCGCGGAGGCCTATGCCGGCGGCCTGCTCGCGATCGATACCGAGACCGACGCGCTCGACAGCGTCGCCTCGGGGCTGGTCGGGATCAGCCTCGCGACCGCGCCGGGCCGCGCCGCCTATGTGCCGGTCGGCCATGTCTCGAGCGACGACATGTTCGGCGAGAAGCCGCCGCAATTGTCGCTGACGCGGGTGGTGGACAGGCTGGCGCCGATTCTTGCGGACCCTTCGGTCCTCAAGATCGGGCACAATATCAAATATGACATCAACGTGCTCGCGCGGCACGGGCTTGCGATCGTGTCGTACGACGATTCGATGGTGATCTCGTTCAACCTCGACAGCGGCAAGATTTTGGGGGGTCACGGCATGGACGTCGCGGCGACCACGCATCTCGCCCATACATGCATCAGCTTCAAGGACGTCACCGGCACCGGCAAGAAGCAGATCAGCTTCGCGCACGTCCCGCTCGACCGCGCGACCGCCTATGCCGCCGAGGATGCCGACGTCACTTTCCGGCTGTGGACCCGGCTCAAGCCGCGGCTCGCGCATGAGGGCGCGACGCGCGTCTATGAGATGGTCGACCGCCCACTGATCCCGGTGATCGCGGGCATGGAGCGCGCGGGCATCAAGGTCGATCGCGGCGTGCTTTCGCATTTGTCCAGCCAGTTCACCCAGGAGATGGCGCGGCTCGACGAGGAGATCTACGCCGAGGCGGGCCATCCCTTCACGATCGGCTCGCCGCAGCAGCTGGGCGCGGTGCTGTTCGACGAAAAGGGCCTCAAGGGCGGCAAGAAGGGCAAGTCGGGCGCGTACTCGACCGACGTCACCGTGCTCGAGAAGCTCGCGGCCGAAGGCAATGCGATCTGCCGGATGGTGCTCGACTGGCGGCAGGTCGCCAAGCTCAAGTCGACCTATACCGAGGCGCTGCAGGCCCAAATCAATCCGGTGACCGGCCGCGTGCACACCAGCTACTCGCTGACCGGCGCGCAGACCGGGCGCCTTTCCTCGACCGATCCCAATCTGCAGAACATCCCTATACGCACCGAGACAGGCCGGCAGATCCGCGACGCCTTCATCGCCGAGCCGGGCCATGTCATCCTCGCCGCCGACTACAGCCAGATCGAGCTCCGCCTCGCCGCGCACATGGCCGACGTGCCCGCGCTCAAGGAGGCGTTCGCGGCCGGCGACGACGTCCATGCGCGCACCGCGATGGAGCTGTTCGGCGAGGTCAATCGCGACACCCGCGGGCGCGCCAAGACGATCAACTTCGCGATCCTCTACGGCATCTCGCGCTGGGGACTCGCCGCGCGACTGGAGATCGACGCCGACAGCGCGCAGGCGATGATCAGCCGCTATTTCGAACGCTTCCCCGGGATCAGCGCCTATATCAACCATACGCTCGAGCAGGTCCGCGCCAAGGGTTTCACCGAGACGCTGTTCGGGCGAAAAACCTGGTTTCCGCAGATCGCCAACAGCACGCAACATATCCGCCAGGGCGCCGAGCGCGCCGCGATCAACGCGCCGATCCAGGGCACCTGCGCCGACATCATCAAGCGCGCGATGGTGCGGATGGGCCCCGCACTCGACGCCGCGGGGCTCGGCCATGTCCGGATGCTGCTGCAGGTCCACGACGAACTCGTGTTCGAGCTGCCCGAGGGCGACGTCGCCGTGGCAACGTCCGTGATCCGATCGGTGATGGAGAGCGCCGCGAGCCCGGCGGTGACGCTCTCGGTGCCGCTCGGCGTCGAGATCGGCACCGGCGCGAGCTGGGGCGCCGCACATTGAGCGCTCTCGCGGTCGACGGCGACGGTCCCGGCGACATCGCGGCGCTCGCCAAGGGCGGCCGCACCAATTTCTTCGGCTTCCTGCTGCGGCTGGCGGCGCGGCTGCCCTTCCTGTTCATCGCGGGCCGCATCTACGGCGCCGACGTGCTCGGCCGCTTCGCTTATGCGACGATCATCGTCGAATTCGCCGGCCAGCTCGCCACGCTCGGGCTCAAGCGTGGGCTTGCGCAACAGCTGTCGACGACGCATCGCCCGCATGTCCATGTCGTGTGGGACGGGATGCTGGTCGGCGCGATCTTCTCGATTCTCGCAGCCGCGATCCTGATGATGTGCCCGGTGCTGCTCTTCCCCAATTCGGAGGTGAACGGCTTCGACTGGCTGCTCCCGCTGACCGTGCTCGGCTGGGCGGGCTCGGACATCGCACTCGCCGGCCTCGCCTATCGCGGCGACATCGGCGCGACGGTCAAGGCGCGCTCGCTGATCGAGCCATGGACGATCAGCATCGCCGCGTTCGTCTTCTCCTTCTACTCGCTGCGCGACGGGCTGATCCTGAGCTACGCGCTGTCGGCCGGCGCCGCGTTCGTCGCCTCGATCTGGCCGCTGCTGCGCGAATATGGCTGGCCCAAGGGCTGGCGGCCCGAGCCGGTGCGGCTGTTCAAGATGATGACTCGCAACCTGCCGCTGGCCGGCGCCGACGCGATCGAATGGGGCTCGCGCCGGCTCGACATCGCCATTCTGGGGCTGTTCTTCTCGCCCGCGATCGTGGGAATTTACTACGTCGCGCAGCAGGTCGCGAGCCTTCCCCAAAAACTCAAGACCAGCTTCGATCCGATTCTCGGGCCGGTGATCACGCAGAATCTGGCAGAGGACAACAGGCAGGCGGTGGCGCAGCAGGTGCGCCAGGTCGGCTTCTGGATCATCGCCGCGCAGGTCGGGATCGCGCTGGCGCTCGGCATCCCGGGCGAAGCGGTGATGGGTCTGGTCGGGCCCAAATTCGTCGGCGGGACGGGCGCGCTGGGGGTCTTGCTGGCCGCCGAGGCGATCGCGGCGACCGCGGTCGTGAGCGAGGCGGCGCTGATCTACATCGCCGCCAAGCGCAATCTGGCGATCTCGGTGGGGATGATCGTCGTGCAGACAGTGCTGTCGGTGATCCTGATCTACGCGATCCGCGCTTTCCACCCCGTGGCCGACATCAAGGACGACGTGATCGCCGCGGCGGGCCCGGCAATCGCCCTGATTCTGGCGCTGGGCGTCGCCTCGGTCGCCAAGTCGCGCCTGCTCGCCAAGCTGTTAAAGGCGCGCGTCAATGGCTGGCGCTGGCCGCTGGTGCCGGCGGTCGCGGTCGGCACGATCGTCGGCGTGGCCGCGACCTGGCTGCCCGAATGGCTCGAACTTGCGCTCGGCGTCCCGGCTATCCTCGCCAGCTACGGCGCGGTGATCTGGTATCGCGGCTTCGGCAAGGACGACCGGATGCTGTTCAGCATGAAGCCTGGTGCCACGGTGGCGGCGACCTAGCCACAACCGTTCGTGCCGAGCGAAATCGAGGCACCGTGCGTCAGACGTTGCGCTCGAAGCCTGTCCCTCGACTTCGCTCGGGACGAACGGCGAGCTCAATGCCGGAAGTGGCGCATCCCCGTGAACAGCATCGCCAGCCCCGCCGCGTCGGCGGCCGCGATGACGTCCTCGTCGCGGATCGAGCCGCCCGGCTGGATCACCGCGGTGGCCCCCGCCTCGACCGCCGCCAGCAAGCCATCGGCGAACGGGAAGAAGGCGTCCGAGGCGACCGCCGAGCCGATCGTGCGCGGTTCCGCCCAGCCGGCCTTCTCCGCGGCATCCTTGGCCTTCCATGCCGCGATCCGCGCCGACTCGAGCCGGTTCATCTGGCCCGCGCCGACCCCCGCGGTCGCGCCGTCCTTGGCGTAGACGATTGCGTTGGACTTGACGTGCTTGGCGACGGTCCAGGCGAACAGGCAGTCGGCGAGTTCCTGGCCGGTCGGCTGGCGCTGCGTCACCACCTTGAGATCGGCCTCGGAAATCGCGCCATTGTCGCGCGACTGGACGAGCATGCCGCCGGCGATGCTCTTCATCATCAGCCCCGGGCGTTTGGCATCGGGCAGGTCGCCGGTCAGCAGCAGCCGCAGGTTCTTCTTCGCCGCGAACACGGCTTTCGCCGCATCGTCGGCGGCCGGCGCCACCACCACTTCGGTGAAGATGCCCGAAATTGCTTGCGCCGTCGGGCCGTCGAGCGGGCGGTTGACCGCGATGATTCCGCCGAACGCCGACACGCTGTCGCACGCCAGGGCTGCCTGATAGGCCTCGACCAACGTCTCGCCGGTGGCGACGCCACACGGATTGGCGTGCTTGACGATCACCACGGTCGGCGGCCCGTCGCGAAATTCGGCGACAAGCTCGAGCGCGGCGTCGGCGTCGTTATAATTATTGTAGCTGAGCGCCTTGCCCTGGATCTGCTCGGCTTGCGCGATACCGCGGGCGCTCGGGCCGACGGGGACGTAGAGCGCGGCGTGCTGATGCGGGTTCTCGCCATAGCGCAATTCCGCCGCCTTGCGGATCGGCACCGACAGCGCCTCGGGAAACATCTGGGCTTGGTCGGCGTGCGCGAACCAGGACGAGATCATCGCGTCATAGGCTGCCGTCGCCGCGAACGCCTTGGCGGCGAGCATCCGGCGCGTCTCGATCGTCGTCGCGCCGCCATGGGCGTCGAGCTCGGCAATGATCGTCGCATAATCGGCGGGATCGGTGGCGATCGCAACGAAGGCGTGGTTCTTGGCCGCCGAACGGACCATCGACGGGCCGCCGATATCGATATTCTCGATGATCTCGTCGCGCGCCGCACCCTTCGCCACGGTCTGCGCGAACGGATAGAGGTTGACGACGACCAGATCGATGGCGGCGATGCCGTGATCGACCATCGCCTGTACGTGAGCGGCATCGTCGCGCACCGCGAGCAGTCCGCCATGCACCTTGGGGTGCAGCGTCTTGACGCGACCGTCCATCATCTCGGGGAAGCCGGTGAGGTCGGAGACGTCCTGCACGTCGAGGCCCGCGTCACGCAGCGCCTTGGCGGTGCCCCCGGTCGAGACCAGTTCGACGCCGTGGCGCGCGAGCGCGGCGCCGAGTTCGGCCAAGCCGCTCTTGTCCGACACCGACAGCAGTGCCCGGGTGATCTTCACGTTCGCCATGATGTCCTCAGATGATTAGCCGGCGCGCTTGAGCGCCCAGGAGATGCTGGTGCCGCCCGCGGGGGTCTCGCCCGTGACGACGAGCTGGGCCGCGGTCACCGGCCGGCCGCGGCCGTCGATCGAAATGCTCTCCTCGATCGCGAGCGCGCCGCCGCGACAGCGGAACTGCCACAAGGGACCGCCGTCGATGCGGAGCAGCGCGCCGAGCCCGTCGGCGGTCGCGGTCGGCTCGACGCCGGGGGCAAGATGGAAGCGCAGCGCGAAGCCGATCGCGCCATGGCCCTTGCGGCTGCCGGCGGGCAGCAGCACGTCGTCACCGGCAAGTTCGCGCCCGTCCGCGGACAGCACGAGCTTGCGCGAATGTTTGAGCCCGAAGCGGCGGACATAGCCGTCATGCGTCGCCTCGATCCGGCTCGCCGTCTCCTGCTCCTGGCGGTCGAGTTCGACCAGCGTGACGCCCTTGCCCAGCGAGCCGTCGGCATGGATCGCGGTCGAGTTCGAATCCGCCAGGATCAGCGTCGAATGCGCCGCACTGGTGCGCAGCGCCTCGGCGATCGGCCGCGGCAGGCCGCCCCAGGGCCGGTCGCCGCCGCAATTGACGACGATACGGTGGGCACCGTCGCTGAGTTCGAAGCCGAGCGTCGAGGCGCAGCCGCCGCGCGCGAGCCGTGAGGCGGGCGGCGGCGCGCAGTCGGCGACGACGACGGTGGCGCCGCCGGCGAGCCGCTGGAACCCCCATTCGCGCGACTGGCGCTGCGGCCGGGTGCGGATGCCCGTGGCGGCGATCGCGCGCGAGACGCGCTCGGCCGACAGCGGCCCGCCGCCCTGCCAGCTCGACAGCGCGCCATCACCCATCGTGACGCCGAGCAGCGCCGGGACGGCGCGTGCGAGCGCCTGCGCGATCGACACGGGCACCTCGCGCCGGCCAAGCTCATAGACCGCGATCAGCTGCGCGAGCAGTTCGACCAGCTCGACGAGATCGACCGGCGAGCGGCTGACGATGCCGCCATCGTCGTGCACCGCCAGCGTCAGCGCCTTGGCGATGCCCTGCTCGCCATACAGCAGCCGCGGCTCGCCGCCGGGGATCAGCATGCCCGCCGCGATCGAGCCCGCATAAGCGGCGACGCGCGGCAGACCGGTCGGCGCCTTCTCGGCGACCCGGTCGAGATGACGCGCCCCCCGCGCGAGCGTGTTGAGCACCGCCGAGCGATAGACCAGATCCGACGAGGACAGGATCAGCGGCGCATGCATCGTCCAGGCAAGGATTCGATGACCCCACAGATCGGGCCGCCACGCCGCCTCGTCGACCGCAGCGGCATGGCGATCGAGCCAGCGCCGGGTCAGCGTCTCGGCAGCAGGGACCGCGGTCGCGCGGGGGCCCGAGGCGGCGAGGTCGCGCAGCCAGGCGAAGCTCTGCAGATAGTCGCAGAATCCCGCCGAGCGGCCGGGGGCGGCGAAATCGAGCGTCGCGGTGTCGGTGCGTTCGCGGCCCTGGCCGATCTCGCCGTCGAGAATGTCGAGCCCGGCCTCGCGATCCCCCGCGATCGGATCGGTCGGCACGCCGAGCAGCTTGAGCGGGAAGCGCCCGCGCAGCCGCAGCGCGTGCAGCGGCGTGCCCCAGGTCAGCCGGTGGAAGCGCGCCGCGACGCGCTCGGCGAGGCTCGCGCCGCGGTCGTCCCCGACGCGGATCAGACGGCGGCCGGGCTCGATGCCGTCGGCGATCGAATCGACACCCGCGTCTAGGAGCGGCTCGCGCGAGCCTTCGATCCGGCGGGCCACGGTCATCCCGCTAGGCTCCCCGCAGGCCGGCGATGTTGGCGGCATAGGCCGCCGCACCGCCCTTGAAGGTTGCGGTGCCCGCGACCAGCGCATCGGCGCCTGCCGCGAGGCACAGCGGCGCGGTGGCGTGATCGACGCCGCCATCGACCTCGAGATCGATGTCGCGTCCAGTCGAATCGATCATCGCGCGGATCCGCTCGATCTTCTTGAGCTGCGAGTCGAGGAAGCTCTGGCCGCCGAAGCCGGGATTGACCGTCATCACCAACACGAGGTCGATCGTGTCGAGCAGATAGTCGAGCACGTCCTCGTTGGTCGCCGGGCACAGCACCACGCCCGCGCGCTTCCCCAAATGCTTGATCGTCTGGACGGTGCGGTGGATGTGCGGCCCCGCCTCGGGATGGACGGTCAGGCAGTCCGCGCCGGCCTCCGCAAACGCCTCAAGATAGGCGTCGATCGGCGAGATCATCAGATGCACGTCGAACGGCTTGCTCGTGTGCGGGCGCAGCGCCTTCACCACCGCGGGGCCGATCGTGATGTTGGGGACGAAATGCCCGTCCATCACGTCGACATGGATCCAGTCGGCGCCCGCCGCGTCGATCGCGCGCACCTCCTCGCCGAGCCGCGCGAAATCGGCGGACAGGATCGAGGGTGCGATGCGGACCGGTTTTATCATCCCACACCGCCTAGCGCCAAGCGGCGCCCGGCATCAAGACTTGACGAAGCGCGCGATGAAGAAGCCGTCGCACCCGCCGGCTTCGGCAAGCGCGCCGGGGGCAATGCGCAGCCAGCCTTCAGGCGTCGGCGCGAGCCCTGCGGGAAGCTCGTCCGCGCGGATCGGATCGACGGCAAGGCCGCCGCTTGCCGCCGCCGCGACGCGCTCGCCCTCCTGCAGCTCGAGCGAGCAGACCGCATAGACGAGCGTGCCGCCGGGCTTCACCCACTCGGCGGCGCGCGCAAGCATCGCCGCCTGCTGCGTCGCCAGCTCGGCGATCGCGGACGCGCGGACGCGGTGGAGCACGTCGGGATGGCGGCGATAGATTCCGGTCGCCGAGCAGGGCGCGTCGAGCAGCAGCGCGTCGACGGGGGCCTTGGGTTGCCACTTCATGACGTCGGCCTCGACCAGCGTCGCGGGCAGCGCGGTGCGGATCAGATTGTCGCGCAGCCGTGCGAGCCGCGTCGGCGCGAGTTCGACGCCGGTGGTCTCCCAGCCGGCCGCCGCAAGCTGCAGCGTCTTGCCGCCGGGTGCGGCGCACAGATCGAGGGCGGTACCGCCGTCCTTTGCCTTGCCGAGCAGACGCGCGGGAAGCGAAGCCGAGATGTCCTGCACCCACCAGGCGCCCTCGTCATAGCCGGGCAGCGCGGTGACATCCGCGGCATCGAGACGGAGATGGCCCGGCATCAGGCTGGCCGCGCCGAGCCGCGCGGCCCACTCCGCGGTGGCGGCGGGATCGGCGAGCGTCAGGTCAAGCGGCGGCCGACCGGCGAGCCCCGTGCGCGCGGCTTCGACCGCAGCCTCGCCCCACACCTGCCAGCGTGCCCAGACCGGGGTCGGCAGATGCGGCAGGGCGGGCAGGCTCGCGCCCCCGCGCATCAGCGTGCCGAACACGCCGTGGACGAGCCGGCGCGGGCCGCCGTCGACCAGCGGCAGCGCGGTCGCGATCGCGGCGTGCGGCGGCGTGTTCATCGCCAGCGCCTGGACCAGCGCGATGCGCAGCGCGAAGCGCGCCTTGGCGTCATCGGGCAGCGGCTTCTGCGTCGCCGAATCGATCAGCGCGTCGAGATCGGGCAACCGGCGCAGGGCCTCCGACGCGATCGCGCGCGCCAGGCCGCGGTCGTCGGGGCGCTTGAGCACGCTGGTCGACGCCGACAGCGCCGCTTCGAGCGGCAGCCCGCGGCGCAGCACGGCGTCGAGCAGGCGGAGCGCGGCGCGGCGCGCGGCGGTACCGGCGGGTTCGGTCTCGGGACCGGAGGTGGGGCCGGTCATGGGTTGCACTTCGTCATTGGCAGGCCGATCTTGGAGCAGGAGATTGATGATGACCGAACGACGTCCCGGCGAACGCCCCGCGCATGTGAAAGCGCCCCCGCACCTCTCGCCGAGCCCGCCGGTGCCCGAGCCCGAGGCGTCGCACGACGTTCCCGCACCGCTCGATCCCACCCGCTATGGCGATTGGGAGAAGAAGGGCATCGCGATCGATTTCTGAAGCGCGCCTTTAAAGCCCTCTCCCACAGGGAGAGGGTTGGGTGAGGAGTTCCAGCCTTCGAAGTGGGACGCGACGCTGACGCGGCGCTCCCCCTCACCCCGACCCTCTCCCCGACGGGGAGAGGGAGAAGAACCGCCGCCTCCCTCATCGCGCCTCGTCCCTCAGCGGCCGCGCGAGCAGGCGCTCGACCACCGCGTCCACCGACGCGGCGCCGCCGAGCAGGTCGCGCACCGCCTCGACGATCGGCATCTCGACCCCGCAGGCGCGCGCCGCCTCCGCCAGCACCGGCGCGGTCGCGGCGCCTTCCGCGACGGTCCGGCGATGCGCGAGCAGCGACTCCGCGCTCTCGCCGCGGCCGAGACCAAGCCCCAGCGAATAGTTGCGCGAGCTGGTCGACGAGCAGGTCAGCACCAGGTCGCCCAACCCCGACAGGCCGGCCAGCGTCTCGGCGCGCGCGCCTCTCGCGCCGCCGAAGCGCACCATCTCGGCGAAGCCGCGGGCGATCAGCGCCGCGGCGGCATTCTGCCCAAGCCCGCACCCCGCGACGACGCCGCAGGCGATCGCCAGCACATTCTTGACCGCGCCGCCAATCTCGGCGCCGAGTACGTCGTCCGAGCGATAGGGCCGGAAGCCGGGCCGGGCGAGCCGCGCGGCGAGAATCGTGCCCAAAGCCTCATCGGCGCAGGCGAGCGTCACCGCGGTCGGCAGCCCGGCGGCGACCTCATGCGCGAAGGTCGGGCCAGACAGCACCGCGATCGGCGCGCCGGGGCGAAGGTCGGCGGCGAGTTCGGACATCAGCAGGCGCGAGCCCGCCTCGATCCCCTTGGCGCACAGGACCAGTGGCGTGTCGGTGACGGGCAGGCCGGCCATGACGGTGCGCAAATGCTGCGCCGGGGTGACGAGCAACCACGCGTCGCACGCGGCCAGCGCCTGCGCGTCGGTGGTCGCGGCGATCGCGGCCGACAGCGCGACGCCGGGCAGATAGGCCGGGTTGGCGTGATCGGCGTTGATCGTCGCCACGAGTTCGGCCGAGCGCGCCCAAAGCGTCACCGGACCACCGGCCGCGCCGACCTGCGCCAACGCGGTGCCCCAAGCGCCGCCGCCGACGACGCCCAGCCTCACGCCTTCACCCCCGCGCCGCGCACCGCCTCGGCGGAGGGGTCGAGCGGCCAGCGTGGGCGGGCGGGCGTGTCGAGCGGATCGGTCAGCCCCGCCTGGAAGCGCTCGACCCCCGCCCAGGCGATCATCGCGGCATTGTCGGTGCACAGCCACAACGGCGGCGCCGAGAAGCGCAGGCCATGGTCGTGCGCGAGCGCCTCGAGTGCGGTGCGCACCGCGCCATTGGCCGCGACGCCGCCGGCGACCACCAGTGCGGTTGCGCCCTGCGCCGAGGCCAGCGCGCGCCGCGTCCGGTCGATCAGACAGTCGACCACCGCCTGCTGGAACGCCGCGGCGATGTCCTCCGCGCGATATCGCCCCGAATCGCGTGCGCGCAGCACCGCGCTCTTGAGCCCGGCGAAGGAGAAATGCGGCTCGGTCGAACCGAGCAACGGCCGCGGCAACGGCACCGCGGTCGCATCGCCCAGCAGCGCGGTGCGCTCGACCGCGGGGCCACCGGGGAAACCCAGGCCGAGCAGTTTCGCAGTCTTGTCGAACGCCTCGCCCGCGGCATCGTCGATCGTGGTGGCGAGCCGGCGGTAGCGGCCGACGCCCTCGACCAGCAGCAGCTGGCAATGCCCGCCCGAGACGAGCAGCAGCAGATAGGGAAACGCCAGCGTCGGATCGGCGAGCCGCGGCGACAGCGCATGGCCTTCGAGATGGTTGACCGCGACCAGCGGCTTGTTCGCCGACAGCGCCAGCCCCTTGGCCATCAGCAGCCCGACCATGACACCGCCGATCAGTCCCGGCCCGGCTGTCGCGGCGACGGCATCGATGTCGGCGAGCGTCTTGCCCGCATCGGCGAGCGCGCCCGCGATCAGCGGCCCGAGCGCCTCGACATGCGCGCGGGCGGCGATCTCGGGGACGACGCCGCCATAGGGCCGGTGCGCCGCCTCCTGCCCCGCCAGCCGGTGCGACAGGATGACGCGGTCGCCGTCGACCAGCGCGGCGGCGGTCTCGTCGCACGAGGATTCGAGGCCGAGGATGAGCATGGCCGTCCCCTAGCCGTTCGTCCCCGGCTTGTCGAAGCCTGCCCCGGGGCCGGCCAGCGGGGGGCTGTACTTTTCCCTAGCGTCGGACGTAGGCAGGGCGCCAACAGGCTCAGCTCGAACGGATTCAGCGTGGTTCATCCGCTCAAACTCGGCACCCGCGGTTCGCCGCTCGCGCTCGTCCAGGCGCGGCTCGTCGCCGCCGCCTTGCGCGACGCGCATGGCTGGGACGAAACGGCCATCGCGATCGTGACGGTCAAGACCACCGGCGACCGCGTCCAGGACCGATCGCTCGCCGAGATCGGCGGCAAGGCGCTGTGGACCAAGGAGCTCGACCGTGCGCTGATCGGCGGCGAGATCGATTTCGCGGTCCACTCGATGAAGGACGTCGAGACGATCCGGCCGCAGGCGATCACGATCGCGGCGATGCTGGCGCGCGCCGACGTCCGCGACCGGCTGGTCGGCGCCGCGACCATCGAGGCATTGTCCCACGGCGCCCGGGTCGGCACGTCATCGCCACGCCGCGCGGCACAAATCCGGCACCTGCGCCCCGACGTCACGATCGTGCCGTTCCGCGGCAACGTCGACACGCGGCTGCGCAAGCTCGCCGAAGGCGAAGCCGATGCGACGCTGCTCGCCGCCGCCGGGCTCGACCGGCTGTCGCGCTTCGATGTCGGTAACGCCGTGCCGATCGACGTGATGCTGCCCGCCCCGGCGCAGGGCGCGGTCGGGATCGAGGCGCGCACCGACGACGTCGCAACCCGCGCGCTGCTCGCCGCGATCGACGACCGGGCGACGCACATCTGCGTGCTGGCCGAGCGCGCATTGCTTGCCGCGCTGGGCGCCGACTGCCATTCACCGATGGCCGCGCTCGCCCGGCTCGACGGCGATCGCATCGACATCGCCGCCGAGCTGCTCAGCGAGGACGGCGCGCATCGCTGCGCCGACCGGACGACGATCCGCGCCGATCGTCCGGAGGAAGCCGGCGCGCTCGCCGACCTGCTGCTCGCCCGTGCGTCGCCGGTGCTGGCGCGGCTGTTTACCGGGCGATGAGCCGACCGCTGCTGGTGCTGCGGCCCGAACCCGGCGCATCGGCGACCGCGGCGACGGCCAACGCGCGGGGCCTAGCGGCGATCGTGGCGCCGCTGTTCACCATTGGGCCGCGCGACTGGACGATGCCTGCCAAGCGCCCGCAGGCGGTACTGATGACCAGCGCCAACGCGGCGCGACAGGGCGGTCCCGGGCTCGCAGCGCTCGTCGACCTGCCGCTTTACGCAGTCGGCGACGCGACCGCCGCGGCCGCACGTGCCGCCGGGTTCGCGCACATCGTCACGGGCGAGGACGGCGTCGAGGCGATCGTCGCCCAGGCCAGACGCGACGGCGTCGCCGACCTGCTCCACCTTGCCGGACGCGATCATCGCGCACCGGTCGGCGCGGCCGTCACGATCGAGCGCCGCTTCGTCTATGCCGCCGACGCCGTTACCACGCTTCCCGAAGTGGCGCATGAGGCGCTGCCCGATGCGATCGCGCTGCTCCATTCGCCCCGCGCCGCGGCCCTGTTCGCGACCTTGGTCGACCCCACGCACATCGCGATCGCCGCGATCAGCGTCGCGACGCGCGATGCCGCCGGCGCGGGCTGGCGGGCCGTCGCGGTGGCGGACCGCCCCACCGATGCCGCGCTGCTGGCGGCGACGGCCAAGCTGTGCGATCACGGCGGATGACCGAGATGGGGCCGCGGATGGACAGCGAGTATGAGTTCGACAGCGAACCGCGGCGGTCGCGTTTCTGGTTGTGGGCGCCGCTGACCGTGCTGGCCGCCTTCGCGGGCGGCGTTTTCCTGATGGGCTGGCTGGTCACCCACGACGCGCGTACGGCACGGCTGCTGCATCTCGAGACCGCCGAGCAGGCCAAGGCCGAGGCGGTGCTTGCGCAGAAGGTGGTGATCCGGCCGGTGCCGGTGCCGGTGGTCAAGCTCCCCGGCGGGGTCGATCCGCAGATGACCGCACGGGTCGAGACGCTTGAGGGCAAGGTCGCCGACATCGAGACGCAGGCCAAGGAAGCGACCGGCGACGCGTCGCGCGCCGAAGGGCTGCTGGTCGCCTTCGCCGCACGGCGCGCGCTCGATCAGGGGGTTGGGCTCGGCTATATCGAGGGGCTGTTGCGCGAGCGCTTCGGCGGCACCCAACCGCAGTCGGTCGGCGCCATCCTGACCGCGGCGCGCACGCCGGTGACGCTGGCCGACCTGCAGAACGGGCTCGACGCGATCGCGCCGGTGCTCGCACAGGGCGGCACACCCGATGAAAGCTGGTGGGAGTCTTTCCACAACGCGCTGACCGGCCTGGTCGTGGTGCGGCGTGCGGGCGAGCCCTCGACGCTGCCCGCCGACCGCGTCGCGCGGGCCCAGCGGCTGCTCGAGGCGGGCCAGGTCGACGGCGCGCTTGCCGAGATCGCGCGGCTCACCGACCATCACGCCGCCGACAAATGGATCGTCGGCGCCCGCCGCTATCTTGTCGGCCGGGCCGCGCTCGACCAGATCGAGACCGCCGCCTTGCTCGATCCGACCACGGGGGGCCCGATCGCGGTGCCGCGTCCCGCGACCACGGCGCCCGCGCCGGCTGCCGTCGCTACGCCGACGACTTCGGCTTCCGACTGAGCCGCACGGTCGCCGCCTCCAGCTTGGCCAGCGCCGCCTCGAGCGTCGCGACTTCCTCGCCCGAAAAGCCGTCGAGCAATGCCGCCTCCATCGCCAGTGCCGCGGGTGCGACGCTGGCGTAGAGCAGGCGCCCCGCGTCACTGAGCGCGAGCAGCTGCGAGCGCTTGTCGTCGGCGTGCGGGGCGCGATCGATCACGCCGCGTGCGACCAGCGCCCGCACCGCGCGGCTGACCGTCATCTTGTCCATCACCGTCTGCCCGACGATCGCAAGCTGGGTCAGCGGCGTGCCTTCCCCGAGCACGGCGATGACGCGCCATTGCGGGATGCTCAGCGCAAACAGCCGCGAATAGGCCTCGGCGACGAGATCGCTGACCCGGTTCGAGGCGATCGACAGGCGATAGGGCAGGAAGCGTTCGAGCCGGAGCAGCGACGGCGGCACGGCAGGCGGAGGCGACGAAGAGGACATGGCGCCCTCTTCGCGCCTGACGCGGCGCGGGGCAAGCGCCGCCATTCTGATCCAGATCCGAGTCGATACCCCTCCGAAATCGGCTAATCTGACGGTCCGCGGGGGGCTGTGGACATGGGCTGGTTCGATCCGGTCGGGGTGATCGCGCGCGAACTCGCGGTGGCGGCGTCGGTCGGCTTCCTGCTCGGCGGGCTCGACGATCTCGTCATCGACCTCATCTGGCTCGGTCGCTCGCTGTGGCGGAACGTCACGGTCTATCGCCGTCATCCCCGCGCCGACGCCGGCACACTGTCGCCGCCGACACGACCGGGCCGGCTCGTGATCGTCGTGCCGGCCTGGCAGGAGGAAGCGGTGATCGGCGGCATGGTTGCGACCGCGCTGGCCACCGTCCGCCACCCCGACTGGCGGCTGTATGTCGGCTGCTATCCCAACGACCCGGCGACGCTTGCCGCCGTCACGCGCGCCGCGGCCGGCGACCACCACGTCCGGATCGTCGTCGGCGACGTGCCGGGTCCGACGACGAAGGCCGACTGCCTCAATGCGATCTGGCGCGCGCTGTGCGCCGACGAGCGCGTCGACGGACCGAGCAAGGCGGTGGTGCTGCATGACGCCGAGGACATCGTCCATCGCGACGAATTGACCGTCTATGACTCACTGATCGAGCGGTTCGCGCTGGTCCAGATCCCGGTCCACGCCCGCGTCGTGCGCGGGGTCGGCGTGTCGGGCGCGTTGGTTTCGGGCCATTATTGCGGCGAGTTCGCCGAGGCGCACGCCAAGCAGGTGGTGGTGCGCGAGGCGATCGGCGCCGCCGTGCCCTCCGCCGGCGTCGGCTGCGCGATCGCGCGCGACACGCTCGGCGCGATCGCCGCGCAGCCGGGCAACGCCGGCGGTCCGTTCGATCCCGCCAGCCTGACGGAGGATTATGAGCTCGGCCTCCGCATCGGCGCGGCAGGCGGGCGCGGTGCGTTCGTGCGGTTGCGCGCGGCGGATGGCGATGGGCTGGTCGCTGTCCACGCCTGCTTCCCGCACCGGATCGACGCCGCGGTCCGCCAGAAGGCCCGCTGGCTGTCCGGGATTGCGCTCGCCGGCTGGGACCGGCTCGGCTGGTCGGGCGGGGTCGCCG
>NZ_CALMAW010000041.1 GCF_937859915.1 uncultured Sphingomonas sp.
CCACGGCATCGCGCTCCGCGCCGCGACCGGCGAGGCGGCGGCGTTGCGCGCGTTCGACGGCGCCGCGCGGACGCTGACGATCGACACCGCGCAACCCGCCGAGAGCCGCGCCTTCCAGCTCGCGCATCAGCTCGCGCGGATCGAGCTTGCCGACGAGATCGACGCGGTGCTGGCGCAGGCGGGGCTCCCCTCGCCCGAGGCGGCGCGGCTGTTGACGGTCGGGCTCGCCAATTATGCCGCCGGCGCGATCCTGATGCCGTACGAGGCGTTCCGTGCCGAGGCGCGCCGCGTCCGCCACGACGTCGATCGTCTCCGCCGCCGGTTCGCGGTCAGCTTCGAGCAGGCGTGCCACCGCCTCTCGACGCTGCAGCGACCGGATGCCCGCGGCACCGCCTTCTTCTTTTGCCGGGTCGACATGGCGGGCAACATCACCAAGCGTCATTCGGCGACACGCCTCCAGTTCGCGCGCTTCGGCGGCGCCTGCCCGCTGTGGATCATGCACGAGGCGGTCGCGATCCCCGACCGGCTGATGATCCAGCTCGGGCAGATGCCCGAAGGCACGCGCTACGTCTCGATCGCGAAAGGCCTGGTCAAGGAGAGCGGCAGCTTCGGACGACTACCGCGCCGCTATGCGGTGGCGCTCGGTTGCGAGGTCGGTGAGGCGGCGGACTTCGTCTATGCCGATCATCTCGATTTGACACGCGCCGATGCCGCCACGCCGATCGGCATCTCCTGCCGGATCTGCCCGCGGGAACAATGCGAGCAGCGCGCCTTCCCGCCCTCGGGCCGCGCGATCCGCGTCGATCCCGAGCGGCGCGACGTCGTGCCCTACCGCTTCGACTGAGGGATGGCGTTCGGTGGCACAGGCCTCAGCCTGCGACCGCGCGCGCCTCGATCATGCGAATCTGCGTCGGCGCATAGCCCGCCTCGCGCAGCGCCGCGGCCTGCGCATCGGGCAGATGGTGACGATGGCGGGTGACGACAACCGCGCAGCGCAGCGCCTCGAGCCGCGGATCGGCGAGCGCGCGCGTCGCACTGCGCAGCCCGAAGATCGTCTTGAGCAGCCGCTCGACCAGCCCCGGCGCCTCGAGGCTCGCCGGGCCGTCGGTCTGCGCAAGTTCGATCACCTGCTCCTCGAGCGGGGTGAAGGCGAGCGGGCCGACGCCGCGCCATTGCAGGATCTCGGCCGACGCGTCGGGGGCCGCAGGTGGCGGCGCATCGTACCGGACAGCTGCTCGAACCGCCATGATTTGCTCCTCGCGCCTGTTCCGATTCGTCCCGCGTGACGATGGCGGTCATGTGACGCGGTGCGCGTGAACCGGAGATTGCTGGAGCGTGACGGATCCGACGGGCCGGCCCTGCCGACCGATTGCGTCGTGCCGGCGATTTGATCAGAACGCCGCGATCAGTGCGACGCCCCCGACCATCAGCGCGGCGCCGGCGAGCCGGCCAAGCCCGGCGCGGTGGACCGCGAACCCCATCCAGCCGAAATGATCGAGCAGCAGCGAGGTTACCGTCGAGGCAGTGACGATCAGCGCGACGAACACGCCCGCACCAAGCTTGGGGGAGGCATAGACGGTCGCTAGCACGAAGCAGACCCCGAACAGGCCACCGGCCCATGCCCACCAGGGCGTCTGTGCGAGCGTGCCGGCGGTCGGCAGCCGCTCGCCCGCCACCAGCGCAATCAGCAGCGACGCCACGAGCGTGATCGTGGAGACGATCGCCACCGACCACAAGGGAGCCGACAGGCTCTTCTGCAGCATGTTGTTGCTGCCCGACTGCAGCGTGCTGGTCATGCCTGCGGCAATCGCGAACAGGATGAAGACGATCTGCATGCCGCTCAGGCGGCGGCGGGCGCGCGGCGGCGCGGGGTCATGCGACCCCGGCCCCGCCGGTCACGCCATAGACCTCGCCGCTGATGTAGCTGGCTTCCTGCGAGGCGAGCAGCACATAGACGGGTGCCAGCTCGACCGGCTGACCGGGACGGCCATAGGCGCTCTCTTCGCCGAATTTCTCGACCTTCTCGGGCGGCTGGCCGCCGCTCGCCTGCAGCGCCGTCCAGAACGGACCGGGCGCCACGACATTGGCGCGGATGCCCTTCTCGAGCAGCTGCTTGGCCAGCGCCTTGGTATAGGCGACGATGCCGGCCTTGGTGGTCGCATAGTCGAGCAGGATCGCGGACGGTTCATAGGCCTGGATCGAGGCGGTGGTGATCACCGAGGCGCCGGCGGGGAGGTGCGGGACGGCGGCCTGCGTGATCCAGTGCATCGCATAAAGGTTGGTCTTCATCGTCTTGTCGAAATCGTCCGAGCTCACCTCGGCGATCGAGGGGCGGTTCTGCTGCCGGCCCGCGTTGATCACCAGCACGTCGAGCCCGCCGAGGCCATCGACCGTGGTCTTGACCAGCTCGCGGCACCACGCCTCGTCGGTGATGTCGCCGGGCAGCGCCACCGCGGTGCGGCCCTCGGCCTCGATCAGCGCGATCACCTCCTTGGCGTCGGCCTCCTCGCTCGGCAGATAGGAAATCGCGACGTCTGCGCCTTCGCGTGCGAAGGCGATCGCAGCCGCGCGGCCGACGCCCGAATCGCCCCCGGTGATCAGCGCCTTGCGCCCGGTCAGCCGACCGTGGCCGACATAGCTCGTCTCGCCATGATCGGGCTTGGGATCCATGTCGGCGGCGAGCCCCGGAACGGGCTGCGGCTGGCGCTTGAACGGCGGCTGCGGATATTGCGCGCGCGGGTCCTGCATGGTGAGGCGGTCGGTCATGAAATGCTCCTGCGATGGCGGATGCCACGCCCGGACGCCGATCGGCGCGCCGGACTTCTGTCGGCAGGAAAGGTTAAGCGCGGCGCTAGTTCCTTGGATTTATTCGCGATACCGCGGCGATTCCAGGGAACCGCCGCGGCGCCGTAACGACCTTTATCGCGTCATTTGAGCAGGATCAGCGCCTTCGACAGCGTCATGTAAATGCCCCAGGCGATCGGGATGCCGACCGCGAGCCACGCCAGCACCAGCGTGAGACCGACACCAGATGCCGGTGCCGCGCCTTCATAGGCCGCCGTCGCAGCGCCGTCACCGATCGGCAGCGCATCGTCCGCCGCCATGTGGAAGCGCGCGTCGACCGGACGGATCAGCAGATTGGCGACGAAGCCGACGACGAGCATTCCGGCGAGCACCCAATAGATCGGCGGATAGACCTCGGCACGGGGGATGCCCGCGGCGATGCGGTGATCGCGCAGATTGGCGACGAGCACCGGGCCGAGCACGCCTGCGGTCGACCAGGCGGTGAGCAGCCGGCCGTGGATCGCGCCGACGAACTTGGTGCCGAAGACGTCGGCCAGATAGGCGGGCACCGTCGCGAAGCCGCCGCCGTACATCGAGGCGATCACGCAGAAGGTCAGGATGAACAGCCCGAGGCTGCTGCCCGCCAGCGCGGGTGCCGCGATCCCGTAGAGCAGCGCGCCGAGCGCGAGCAGGATCGCGAACAGCGGCTTGCGGCCGAGCCGGTCCGACAGCGACGCCCAGAAGAAGCGTCCCGCGATGTTGAACAGGCTGATCGCGCCGACGAAGCCCGCGCCGACCGCCGCCGCCGCCTTCTTCTGGCTGTCGTCGAAGGCGGAGAACAGCACGCCCGGCGCATCGATCAGGCGGCCGCCGAAAATCTCCTGGAGCATCGGCGAGGCGATCGCGATGATCCCGATCGAGGCCGAGACGTTGAGCAGCAGCACCAGCCAGATCAGCCAAAATTGCGGCGTGCGGTGCGCGTCGTTCAAATGGACGTGGAAGCGGCTGATCGCCGCGCGGCTGGTCGCGGGTGCGACCCAGCCGGCGGGCGCCCAGCCCTCGGGCGGGACGCGGTAGCCGAGCGCGCCCGCCATCATGAAGATGAAATAGCCGACCGCGAGGGTGAGGAAGGTCTGCCAGACGCCGACCTGCGTCGCGCTCGCGAAATGCTTCATCAGCATGTCGGCGAGCGGACTGCCGATCATCGCGCCGCCGCCGAAGCCCATGATCGCCATGCCCGTCGCCATGCCGCGGTGATCGGGAAACCATTTGATCAGCGTCGAGACCGGCGAGATGTAACCAAGTCCCAGGCCGATGCCGCCGATCAGCCCGGTGCCGAGCCAGATCAGCCAGAGCTGGTGGAACGAGACGCCGATCGCGCCGATCGCGATGCCGCCGACCCAGCAGCAGGCCGCGACGACGCCCGCCTTGCGCGGCCCCGCGCGCTCGAGCCAGCCGCCCCAGATCGCGGCGGCCGCGCCCAGCACGACGAAGAAGATCGAATAGGTCCAGACGAGATCGCTCACCCGCCAGTCGCAGCTGGTCGTGGTCAGCGCGTCGACGAGCGTCATCGACTTGCAGACGACCGGGTCGGTGATCCCGATCGCATGGCCGAGCGGCAGCCAGAACACGCTGAAGCCATAGGCCATGCCGATGCACAGGTGGATGGCGAGTGCGCAGGGCGGCAGCAGCCAGCGATTATAGCCGGGGCCGGCGACGGTGCGCGCGCGATCGAGTAAGCCGCCGGCGCCTCGCGCCGGCTCGAATTTGGTCGCCATCATCCACTCCCACGGTTTCGCGGCCTTGTCGGAGCCGCACGCCCCGTCCGTCAACCTGTTTCGGATCGGCGTTAGTGCCGCGCTGCGCTGCAACATGCTGTTCCGGCACGGAACCTCGTTCGCAAACGCCCGTTTCGATACCAGACCGAAACGACAGGATGCATCCCATGCTTGGCACGATCCTCATCATTCTGCTGATCCTCGCGCTGCTCGGCGCGCTTCCGACCTGGGGCCATTCGCGCAACTGGGGCTATGGTCCGTCGGGCGGCCTCGGCCTGATCGTGATCCTGGTGATCATCCTTGCGGTGACGGGCAACCTATAAGCGCCTCTCTCAACCTCCCCAGAACGGGAGGGGGACCGTTCGCGAAGCCGGCGGTCCCCTTCCCTTTGAGGGGGAGTATTGTCAGACCGCCGCGCGCAACACCAAGGTCGCGACCAGACCGCCCGCGACGCCATGTTCCAGCCGCAGCGCGCCGCCGTGCAGCTCGGCGAGCTCGCGCGCGATCGTCAGCCCGAAGCCGTGCCCCGGCGACGCCTCGTCAAGCCGCCAGCCCGGCTCGGTCGCCCGCGCGATCAGGTCCGGGGCCAGACCCGGGCCGTCGTCGGTGATGCGGATCGCGATGTCGCGTCCCTCGGCCGCGGCCGCGATCGTCACCAATTGCCGCGCCCACATCCAAGCATTGTCGAGCAGATTGCCCAGCATCTCGTCGAGATCCTGCGGATCGCAGCGCACGCGCAGGTCCGGCGCCACCGCGACTTCGGCCTCGATCGCCCGCGCCGCGTGAATCCGCCCCAACGCCACGACGAGATCGTCGACATGGCCCGCCAGCGCCGTCGCCTGGGCGGCGATCCCCGCGTCGCTCGCCGCTCGCGCCCGTGCAAGATGGTGGCGGACCTGCGCGTCGATCCGGTCGACATGGTCCGCGAGCCGGCCGTCGGGATCGCGCCCGGCGAGATCGAGCCGCAGCCCGGCGAGCGGCGTCTTGAGTCCATGCGCGAGATTGGCGACATGGCCGCGCGCCTGCGCCAGCGACGTCCGGTTGGCGTCGATCAGCGCGTTGAGCTCGGCGACCAGCGGCAACAGCTCGGCGGGCTCGCGCGCCTCGACATGTTCGCGCCGCCCCTCGCGCACCTCGGCGAGCGCCGCCCGCAGCCCGGCAAGCGGCCGCAGCCCGATCCGCAGCTGGACGAGGATCGCCAGCGCCATCGCCGTCCCCAGCGCCAGCAGTGACAGCAGCAGCGGCGTCATCGCGGCATGGAGCGGCCGCTCGACGACCGCGCGCGGCCCGGTCGCGACGATCCGCACCGCGCCCTGCGGCGTCGCGATCGTCAGCATCCGGCCATGCACGCGCCGCCCCGCCGCATCCTGCGCCTCGAACGGGTGCGGCCGGTTGCCGTCGTCCGGCCCGAACGGCGCATCGAAGCGCATCGGCGGACCCGGCTCGGGCACGATATCACCCTGTCCCAGCGACGCCGACCGCAGCGTGCCGCCCGGCGCGCGTATCTCCCACATCCAGCCGCTGGCGGCGCGATCGAACGGCGGCACATCGACTGCCCGCGTCCGGTCGAGCCGGCCATCGGGCGCGACCGCGCGCGCGACCACCGCGATCTGCGCGTCGAGCCGCTCGTCGAGCCCGTGCGTGACGAAACGCTCGAGCACATGCCCGATCGCGAACGCCGCGAAGACAAGCGCCGCGAGCATCGCGACCAGCGCGGTCGCGAGCAGCCGCCCGAACAGCGAGCGCGGCAGCAGCCTCATGCGGCGCCTTCGGTAAGCCGATAGCCACGCCCGCGCACCGTCTCGATCCGCTCGGCCCCGATCTTGCGCCGCAGCCGCCCGACGATCACCTCAAGCGAATTGGAATCGACGTCGGCGTCCCCCTCATAGACGCGCTCGAGCAGGTCGAGCCGCTCGATCACCACCTCCTTGCGGAGCATCAGGCAGGAGAGCACGCGCCACTCGAACGCGGTGAGCTTGAGCGGCAGACCGTCCAGTTCGAACTGGCCGGTCTGCGCGTCGAACGCGATCGGGCCGCAGCGGATCACGCTGGCGGCATGGACCGCCGAGCGCCGGACCAGCGCGCGCAGCCGCATCACCAGCTCCTCGACGCGGAACGGCTTGACCAGATAGTCGTCGGCACCCGCCTTGAAGCCCTGCACCTTGTCCGACCAGGCGTCGCGCGCGGTCAGGATCAGCACCGGCAGGTCGCGTCCGGTCGCGCGCCATTCGGCAAGGATCGAGATGCCGTCGCGCTTCGGCAGGCCGAGATCGAGCACCGCGGCATCATAGGATTCGGTCGAACCGAGATGGCCGCCATCCTCGCCATTGGTGGCAAGATCGACCGCGAAATGCTCGGCCCGGAGCGCGCGCACGATCCCGGCGCCGACCGTCTCGTCATCCTCGACCACCAGCACGCGCATCGCTTTGTCCTTCTGCTTCGTCGTCCATACCCGCGGCGCATGATCATCGGACGCCGCGTCCATGAAGACCTGCACGCGCGGGTTGGCGGGGATGCCTAGCTCCGCGCACTAAACCCAAACTGAACCGCGCGGTTCAGCGGGCGTGGGCCGCGACTCGGTAGAACCATGCCATCGCAACCCGATAAGGACAGCATCATGACCGACCATATCCCCCTCACCCGCCGCCTCCGTATCGGCGCCGCCGCGCTCGGCCTGCTCGTCGTCGGCGGGGTCGGCGGCACCGTCGCCAGCCACGCGCTGCAGCCCGCGATCGAGATGGCGCCGCTCCGCCCGGTCGCGATCGCGGCGCTGCCCAAGACCGACGGCATCGTCACGGTTCGCGGCCGCGTCGTCGAGATCTACGGCAATAAGTTCGTCGTCGACGACGGCAGCGGCCGCACGCTGGTCGACACCGGCCGCGCGGGCGACGACGGCATTCTGGTCGCGACCGGCGCGCCGGTCACCGTCCAGGGCCGTTTCGACCGCGGCTTCGTCCACGCGTCCTTCCTGGTCGACGCGGCCGGAAAGGTGACCGCGCTCCGCCCGATGGGTCCGCCCGATCACGGCCCCGGCGGCCGACATGGTCCGCGCGATATGGCGCCCCCGCAGGGCGACGACGCACCGCCAGCACCGCCAGCGCCGCCAGCGACGGGCGCGACCGCCTCGGCGGCCG
>NZ_CALMAW010000042.1 GCF_937859915.1 uncultured Sphingomonas sp.
CGATCGCGCTGCGGGCGGCGTGGCGCGCGGCCGCGTCGGTCGGCGGTCCGGCGTCGGCATCGAGATCGACCAGCCACAGCTCGATCGCCTCGCCGGCGGGCGTCGTCGGATCGCACGCCGTCCACGCATCGAGAGGTTCGCCATCGACCGCCGAGATCCGTGCCCGACAGGCGGCCGGGCGGACCGACAGGAAGGCGGCGGCGTTCACAGCCCCTCCCGCGCCGAGGCGACGCGGCGCACGGGCGGCTGCGCGCGAAGCCGCAGCGAATAGAGCGTGAGCGCGGCGACGAGCAGCACCGCGCCCGCGGTGCCGATCGCGATCGGCCGGGCGAGTGCCGGGATCGACACCAGCGACGCCACCCCGATCACCGGCATCGCCGCGATCGTCGCATAGCGCGCCGCCACCGGCACGCGCGTGCGGAACGGGCGCGGGTGATCGGGCAGCACCCGCCGCAGCCGCTCGGCCGCGCCGACATAGCAGGCATAGATCAGGCAGATCGCCGCCGACGCGATCAGTCCCGCGACCAGGATCAGATCGAACGTCGCGACCATCAGCGCGGAAACCAGCGCCAGGCCCCCGAGCAGCAGCACCGCGCCGGTCGGGGCACCGCTGTCGAGGTCGATCCAGCCGACCCACGCCGGCAGACTCCGCTCCCGCGCCATCGCCTGAAGCAGCTGCGACCCGCCCAATATGCCGGCGTTGAAGGTCGAGAAGATCGCGCCGAAGGCGAGCAGCAGCGCAAGCGCCTGGCCTCCCTTGCCCGCCAGCGCGCCGAACAGCGTGACCTGCGGCGTCGCCGACGCGGCCAGCGCCGCCCCCGGCAGCACCGCGCCCAGCCCGGCGACGAACAGCGCATAGGTGACGAACAGCAGCGCGAGCGCGATCAGCATCGCGCGCGGCACCCGGCGCGCATAGGCTTGGCGCGAGAGGCCGACCGGGGTCACCCATTCGAAACCGGTATAGATGAACACCGCCAGCGCGGTGGCGGCGGGCAGCCCGGCCCATTGCGGCGGCGTCGGCACGTCAAGGAGCGGACGCGCACGCGCGCCGATCCCGGCGACACCGAAGCCGACGATCAGCGCGATCGACGCGAAGGCGGTGACGATCTGCATCCGCCGCGACAGCTCGAGCCCGCGCAGATTGACCAGCACCACCGCGGCGAGCAGCAGCATGATCGTCGCGACCGTCGGCACCTGCGGCAATACGGCATGGACGGCGAGCGCGAAGCTGCTGCTCTCGACCCCGGCGATCGTCACCACGAACAGCAGATATAGGTGGATCAGCACCAGCGCCGCGCGCGGCCCGAAGGCCTGGCGGAAATAGGTCAGCACCGCGGGCGAGGACGGCCACATGCTCGCCAGCTCGCCGATCGAGGCGGCGATGACGACGCACACCCCGCCCGCGATCGCCAGCGCGAGCACGCCGAGCGACGCGGGCACCAGCGCGAACAGCCCCGAGACCATCGCGAAGGCGGCGTTGCTGATCGCCATCCCGGCGCTCACCGCGACGTAGAAGAAGCCCTCGCCGAGCCTGGCATGGCGCGCCGCCACGCTAGAGCCCCCAGATCACGAGCGCGAGCGCCTCGAGCTTCACCTTGTCGCGCGAGTCCGAATAGACTTCGAGCTGCCCGTCGATCAGCGCGGTCGACGGATTGGTGACGCCCGAGAAGATCGCGATCAGCGTCGTCTCGTCGGCGCTCATCGTCACCAGCCCGTCGGTGTCGCCGGCCGCGACCCCGCCCTCGCGCACCTCGACCAGCACCGCGTCGGCGACGGTCAGCACATAGCGCGCGCCGCTGTCGGTCGCGTCAACCAGCAGCCGCCGGTCCCAGCCGGCGGTGAGCTTGGCGGCACGCGGGTTGGCGTTGAAGCGCTGCTGAAAATCCTCCAGCCAGTAGAGCAGGCTGTGCTCGACGATCGTCTGCGCGGTGATGGTCATGTGCTCCTCCCGATGTGCGTGCGATCAGGCCCAGGGCTGCGGCGTGCCGAGCAGCTGGTTGCCCATGATGACCTTGAGCGTGTCGTCGGACGGGCCCATCAGCGAGCCCGCGCGCGCGTCGCGGTAGCAGCGCTCGACCGGGTGGCCGCGCTTGTAGCCCTGGCCGCCGCAGATCTGCAGCGCGGTGTGCGAGACCTGCACCGCCATCTCGCTGGCGAGGATCTTGAGCTCGGCGAGCTCGACGAAATAGGGGTCGTCGGGATTGTCGCGGATGATCTCGTCGAGCAGACCGGCGCGGTTGAACTCGTCGAACAGCACGGTGGCGTTGTCGGACATCTGCGCGACGCGCAGGATCGTCGCGCGCGCCTGGTCGATCCGGCACTTCATCTCGGCGGCGTAGCGCTGCACCGTCTCGACCGTCGCGAGCGAGCGGCCGGTGTCCGAATGGACGCGGCGCTTCACATGGCCGACCGCGGCGTCGAACGCCTCCTGCGCGAGCCCGAGATAGCAGGTCGCGAGACCGACCAGATAGATCGGCAGCGAATAGGCCATCATGAAGGAGAAGCCCGCGGTCGCGTCGCCGAAGCGGTTGCCGGCGGGCACGCGGCATTTGTTGAAGTGCAGCGGGCGGCTGCCGTTGCCGCGCAGCCCCATCCCGTCCCATTCGCCCTTGGGCTCGATGCCGGGCACGTCGGCGTCGATCCAGAACAGGCTGAGATCCGCCGCTCCCGCCTCGGCATGGCCGCGGGTCGGCACCAGGTAGAAATCGGCATGTCCCGCCGAGGTGCAGAAGGATTTGAACGAGTCGATCACGAAGTCGTCGCCGTCGGCGACCGCGTGGCTGTCCATATGCCAGATCCGGTTGCCCGAGCCCGGCTCGCTCATCGCGAACGCCCCGAACAGCTCGCCGCGCGCGATCGGGGCGAGGAAGCGCGCGACCTGCGGCTCGGTCGCGAGCGCGCACATCAGCGGCAGCGTCGACTGGTGCATCGTGTAGATCATCGCGGTCGAGATGCAGCCCTTGGCGAGCGCCTCGGTGACCAGCATCGCGGTCACCACGTCGCCGCCGCCACCGCCCATCTCCTTGGGGATCAGCAGCCCGAGCAGCCCCGACGCCTTGAGCGCGGCGATGTTGGCCTCGGGAAAGGCGCCGCTGCGGTCGAGCTCGGGGGCGTTGGGGCGCAGCACTTCGGCGGCGAGCTTTTCGGCGACGCGCCGCCAGCGACCCTGCTCCCGCGTCAGCGCGATCCCGTCGAGATTAAGGGCGTTCGGCATGCTGTCCCCTGTCAGGCTGTGCGGTGGTGATCGATGCGGCCTGCGCGCGCATCCGCTGCCAGTCGGGCTCGCCGATCGGGCGGCCGAAGCTGCGCAGCTCGGCGAGGCGGAAGCCGTGGCGCACGCCCCAGCCGCGCAGCGTGCGAAGATAGTCGAGCGGCACGCCGATCCCCCGCGGTGCGGCATCGAACCGGCCCTCGAGCGCGAGGATCATCGGCTCGCACATGCAGGCGAAGGCGACGCCGGGCGGCAGGCCGAAGCGCCAGCCGAGATCGGGCCGCCCCGGCACCGCGACCAGCCCGCCGTCGAGCACCAGCACGTCGTCGCGCGTCCCGGCGGCGCTGGCGGCAAGGTTGCGCGGCTGCGAGACGTCGCAGACGATCGCGCCGCGGCGGAAGATGTCGGGCGCGATCGCGAGATCGGGGCTCGAGGTCGCGGTCAGCACCAGCTCGCTGGCCGCCAGCGCATCGTCGAGATCGACCGACAGCGCGCAGTCGCCGCGCGCGAGCAGCCAGGCGGCGACCGCGGCCGGATCGCTGCCGGTGCGGTCGTGATATGCGATCGCACGCCGCGCGAATTCGCCCGCATTGTCGCTGCGCTCGGCAAGGATCGCGGCGATGCTGGCGTCGAGCGTGCGGCGCAAACCCCGCAGGCTCGCTTGCGCGTGCGCGGGGTTGCCGACCAGCACCAACCGGCCGGCGCGCTCGGCGATCAGATAGGAGAGGCCTTGCCCGACCGAGCCGGCCGCGCCGACGATCGCCGCCTCGGCGCCGCCGAGCGCGATGTCGAGCCGCTCGCAGGCCGCCTCGACCGCATCGACCGCGGCGATCGCGGTATAGCTGTTGCCCGTGGTCAGCGGCACGCCGCCGCCGGCAAGGTCGGCACCACCGTTCGACGCGATCGAGACATAGCCGCCGAGCCCGATCACCTGCGCCCCCGCCGCCCGCGCGATCGCCGCGCCGTCGCGGATCGCGCGCAGCCCGGCGTCGCGATCGCGCGACAGCGCCGCGGCGGTCCACGGCACGACGACGAAGCTGCCCTGCGCAACCGCGCCGGCACCCGACACGGTGACGCTGCCGGCGACGAACGGGTCGATCGTGCCGCCGATGCGGTCGGCGAGCTGGCCGAGCTCGTCGGGCGAGAAACAGGCGAGGCCCTCGTCGAGATCGGCATAGCTGGCCGGTGTCACCGGATGCGCGAGAAATCCCCAGCGCGGGCCTTGCGGGGCGGACCCGTGGATCGTCGGCGCCGGCATGCGCGCGGGCGGTGTCGGCAGCGTGCGCGGCGCGTCGAGCAGCGGCACGAGCAGCGCCGCGATGTCGTCGGTCGCGAGCAATCGGGCCGCGCGCGCGATGGCGGCGACGATCGGCGCGATCTCATCCTCGCCGAGCGTCAGCGGCGGCTCGATCCGCAGCACGTCGCTGCCGAGCAGCGTCGGCGCGACGCGGATGTGCGCGACGTTGAGCAGCCAGCCCGCGACCAGCGGCGCCAGCGCGTCCTGTTCGGCGAGCACGCCGAGCAGCGAATGCCGCCCGAACGCCGCGCGATCGGAGGTCAGCTGGAGGCCGAGCAGCAGCCCGCGCCCGCGCACCGCGCGCAGCACCGCCGGATAGCGGTCGGCGACCGCGCTCAGCTCGGCGCGCAGCCGCGCCCCGCGGGTCGCGACCTGCTCGACCAGGTCGCCATCGTCCGCGGTCAGCAGCGCGAGCGACGCCAGCCCCACCCGGCAGGCGAGCGCATTGCCCGCGAAGGTCGAGCTATGGTTGCGCGCGAAGTCGTCGCTATAGCTGTTTGCATTATACAGCACCGCGCCGATCGGCAGCACGCCGCCGCCCAGCGCCTTGGCGACGAGCAGGATGTCGGGCCGCACCCCGTCGGCGGCGCAGGCGAACAGCGCGCCGGTGCGGCCGAGCCCGGTCTGCACCTCGTCGACGATCAGCCGGACGCCGCGCGCGCGGCACAGATCGGCGGCGGCGGCGAGATAGCCCGCCGGCGGTTCGACGATCCCGCCCTCGCCCTGGATCGGCTCGACGACGAAGCCGGCATAGCGGTCGGGGCCCGCCGCAAGCGCCGCCGCGAGCGCGGCGATGTCGCCATAGGGGACGTAGCCGACGTCGAACACCGGCGCGCCGAACGCGGCTTGAAACGATGGCCGGCCGGTCACCGACAGCGCGCCCAGCGTCTTGCCGTGGAAGCCGTTGGCGCTCGACAGGAACGCCCTACGCCCGGTCGCGGCGCGCGCGATCTTGAGCGCGACCTCGGTCGCCTCGGCGCCGCTGTTGACGAAGGTGACGTGGCGCAGCCCCGGCGGCGCGACCGCGAGCAAGGCCTGCGCCAACTCGCCCGCGGCATCGTTCATCGCCGGCTGGACCAGGCTCGGTTCGGCGGTTGCGCGGACGCGGTCGAGCGCCGCCCAGATCGCCGGCGGATTATGCCCGAACGGCAGCGCGCCATAGCCCGCGATCGCGTCGAGCACGCGCACCCCGTCGGCGCGGACCAGCCAGCTGCCCTCGCCGCGCACGAACGGCGGATCGAGCCGGAAGCGGCGCAGCAATTCGCCGATCACCGGGTTGACCAGCCGCTCCCAGGGATGGCGCGCGGGACCATCCTCGCCGCGCTGCGCGGGGATGCCGGCAAGCTCGGCGATCATATCGGCGATGCTGCAGCCCTGGAGCAGCCGCGCGAGTGGCACCTCGATGCCGAGATCGTCCTCGATCCGGCCCTTGAGCTCGGCGAGCTCGATCGAGCCGAGGCCGAGGCCGTGGACCGGCGCGTCGAGATCGACGACGAGGTCGGGATCGTCGAGCAGCCGCCGCACCTCATGGACGACGCAGGCGACCAGCCTGCCCGGATCGGTCGCCGCATCGCCCTCGACGACGATCGGCGGCGGCGTGCGCAGCGGCCATTCGGCGATCATGCCCTCGCTGCGCTGCGCCGCCCAGGCATCGCGCACCGCGCCACGGCGGATCTTGCCGCTCGACGTCTTGGGCAGCGACCGCCCGCGCAGCAGCGCGACCGCGCCGACCGCGACCCCGTGCCGCGCCGACACCGCCGCCCGGATCGCCGCGATCGCCGCCTCGGGCTCGGCCTGCATGCGCGCGCCGAACGTCTCGGCAACGATCACCAGCCGGTCGGTGACGTCCTCGACCGCGAAGGCGACGACATGGCCGGCGCGGATCGCGGGATGCGCCGCCTCGACCGTCGCCTCGATGTCCTGCGGCGCGTGATTGGTGCCGGCGATGATCACGATGTCCTTGATCCGCCCGGTGACGACGAGCTCGCCCTCGGCCAGGAGGCCGGCATCGCCGGTGCGCAGCCAGCGCGTCGCGCCGTCGCCGGCGAGCGTCGCGCGGAAGGTCGCGTCGCTTTCCGCGTCGCGTCCCCAATAGCCCTGCGCCACGCTGGGCCCGGTCAACCAGATCTCGCCCGCTGTCGCCGGCGCTGTCACGGGCGTCGCCGTGTCGGGATCGACGATCGCGAGGCGGTGGCCATCGGCGGGGGTGCCGCAGCCGGCGTACCAGACCGGCTCCGCGCCGGCGTCGGCATGGAAGCCACGGCCGCGTACCATCGTCGGCGCCGCCCGGCTGCGCGACCCGCTGGCGAACACCACGCTTTCGGCGAGCCCATAAAAGGGGCGCATCGCGGCGCGGCGAAACCCGGCCGGCGCGAAGGTCTCGCAGAAGCGGTCGATTGTCGCGCGCCGCACCGGCTCCGCACCGTTGACCGCGACCTGCCACCGGCTGAGGTCGAGTCCGGCGATCTCGCGCGGGCGGATCTGGCGGCAGCAGAGCTCATAGGCGAAATTGGGCCCACCACTCCACGTCGCACGATAGCGCGTCATCGCGCGCAGCCAGCGGATCGGCCGCGCGAGGAAGGCGAAGGGCGACATGAAGACCAGCGGGATGTCGCCGTAGAGGCAGCTGAGCGGTCCGCCGACCAGCCCCATGTCGTGGTAATGCGGCAGCCAGTTGAGCCCGACGATCTCGCCGTCATGCACGGTCGCCGCCCGGATTGCGGCGAGGTTGGCCATCACGTTGCGGTGGCTGATCATCACGCCCTTGGGGACGCTGGTCGATCCCGACGTATATTGGAGATAGGCGAGCTCGTCGGCCCCGGGCGGATCGACCCTGCCGATCTCGCCGCTCGCGTCCATCTCGGTGCCGATCAGGTCGGTTGCGATCCAGCGCGGGCCGCCGTCGCGCGCGCCGTCGGGCAGCGCCGCGCGCACCGGATGGCCGGGATCGGCGCGCATCTCGTCGAGC
>NZ_CALMAW010000043.1 GCF_937859915.1 uncultured Sphingomonas sp.
GCCCGAGATCGGTGCCGCAATGCGATTCGGTGAGGCAGATCGTCCCCGACCATTCGCCCGACACCATCTTGGGCAGATAGGCCTGCTTCAGCTCGTCCGAGGCATGACCCTCGATCGCGGTGGTCGCGCCGTGGGTGAGGCCGGGATAGAGGCTGAACGACACGTTGGTCGCGCAGATCATCTCCTCGACGAGCTTGTTGACGCTCTCGGGCAGGCCCTGCCCGCCCCATTCGGGATCCGAGGCGAGCGACGCCCAGCCGCCCTCGCGGAAGGTGTCATAGGCCGCCTTGAAGCCCTTGGGGGTACGGACGACGCCATTTTCGTAGGTGCAACCCTCGATGTCGCCCGAGGCGTTGATCGGCAGCAGCACGTCCTTGGCAACCTTGTTGGCCTCCTCGAGCACCGCGTCGAGCAGATCGGGGGTGAACTCCTCGAATTTGGCGATCCCGCCGAAGCCGTCGTCGGCGAACAGCTCGTGGAGCACGAAACGCATGTCGCGTAGGGGGGCGTCATAGACTTGCATATTCTGGTCTCCCTACCCGTCCGTTCGTCCCGAGCGAAGTCGAGGGACTGATCTGGACGCAGCATGTCTCGACTTCGCTCGACACGAACGGGTGGGGTGTGTCTCTCTATATCAGTTCCGCAGCGGCTTGCCCGTCGTCAGCATCGCCTCGACGCGCGCCTGGGTCCGCGGATCCTTGACGCTCGCCAGGAACGCCTTGCGCTCGAGCCGCAGCAGCTGATCCTCGGTGACGGTGTCGACGATGTCCGCCTCGCCGCCGGTCAGCACTTCCGCCAGTCGATCGGAAACGACGCCGTCATAGGCGGTCGCCATCCCCTTCTTCTGAAAATCGCGCACCGCGCTGTTGATGCCGACCCGGCCGCTTTCGCCCGCAAGCCGGAACGTCGGCGGCTCGGGCGGCGCATAGCCGTCGACCAGCGACAGCGCCTTGGCCTTCGCGTCCGAGAGCAGCCGGTCGCGGTTCATCGTGATGCCGTCGGTCTCGCGGAGGAACAGCAGCTCCTGCGCTTCGGCGGCCGACTTGGCGACGGTCGCGGTCGAAATCGTCTGGAACACCTTCGACAGCGGCGGCATCGGCCCCTTGGGCATCATCCTGGCCTTGGCGGCACGGTCGAGCATCTCGCCATTGCCGCCCCAGCCCGGGATCAGCCCGACGCCGCATTCGACCAGACCCATATAGGTCTCGGCATGCGCCTGGATCGCGTCCGAGTTGAGGCAGATTTCGCACCCGCCGCCGAGCGCGAGGCCAGCCGGCGCCGACACCACCGGGAAGGGCGCATATTTGAGCGCCTTGAACGCGGCCTGGCCGCCGGCGATCAGCTTCTCGATCTCGCTCCACGCCGCGATGTTGACCGCGAACATGGCGAGCCCGAGATTGGCGCCCGCCGAGAAGTTGCTGCCCTCATTATACACGATCAGCGCCTTGAAGCTTGCCTTCACCAGCGGGATCGCTTGGTTGATGAGCTTGATCACCTCCTCGTCGAGCGCGTTCATCTTTCCGGTGAACTCGATCGCCGCGACGCCGTCGCCGACGTCCCACAGCGCCGCCGATCCGGTCTTGATGAGCGGCTGCGACGCACGCTTGATGTCCTCGAGCAGCACCACGCCCTCGGCGCGCTTGACGTCGCGGTAGCTGCCGTCGGCGGACAGATATTGCCGCTGGCCGTTCTCGATCCGGTAGAAGGGGTTGGTCCCCGCCGACTTGAGCAGCGCCGGCACCGGCCGGCCTTCCGCCGCCAGCCGCTCGGCGAGCTTGCCCGGCCCGAGCCGGTCGATCAGCTCGAACGGCCCGAACTTCCAATTGTAGCCGAGCGTCATCGCATCATCGATCGCAACGATGTCGTCCGCCGCCTCGCCGACCAGCTTGGCGGCATAGGAGAGGACGTGGCCGAGGATCGTCCAGGCATAGTCGCCGACCTTGCCCGGCACCGTCACCAACGCGGCGAGGTCCTTCTCGGCCTTGCCCGGCAGTTTTTCCGGCTTCTGCTCGGCGCGATATTCGCCGGTGGCGAGATCGAGCGACTGCTTGACCTTCTGGCCGCCCGACTTGTCGAGCCGGTAGAAACCGCCCTTGCCCTTGCGGCCCGTGAAGCCCTCGGCGATCATCTTCTCGACCAGCGGCATGTCGCGCACCGTCTCGAAATAGGGATCGCCCTGCGGCAGCGTCGCGGACAGGCTGGCGCTGAGCAGCGGCATCAGGTCGACGCCGACGAGGTCGATCAGGCCGAAGATGCCGGTCTTGGGCACGCCCATCGGGCTGCCGCCGATCTGGTCGGCCTGCTCGACGGTGAGGCCCTGGTCCATCGCCGCGTTGACCGCGACCGCGAGCCAATAGGTGCCGATGCGGTTGGCGATGAAGCCCGGCGTGTCCTTGGCGTGGACGACGCGCTTGCCGAGCGCGCGATCCGAAAAGTCCTCGACGCGGCGCGCGAGATCGGCGTCGGTGTCGGGGCCGGTGACGATCTCGAGCAGCCGCATGTAGCGCGGCGGGTTGAAGAAGTGGGTGATCAGGAAGTCGCGCTTGAACTGGTCCGAGCGGCCCTCGACGAGATTGGCCAGCGGGATCGTCGAGGTGTTCGACGACACCGCGGTGCCGGGCTTCTTCACCGCCTCGAGCTTTGCGTAGAGCGACTGCTTGATGTCGAGCCGCTCGACGATGGCTTCCACCACCCAGTCGCATTCGGCGACACGGCCGAGATGGTCGTCGATATTGCCCGTCTCGACCAGTTTCGCCGCGCGCTTCGACATGAACGGCGCCGGATCGGTCTTGAGCATTTTCGCGACCGCGCCCTTGGCGATCGCGTCGCGGTCGCTGCCGTCTCGCGGGACGATGTCGAGCAGCAGCACGGGGATGCCGGCGTTGGCGACCTGCGCTGCGATCCCTGCGCCCATCGTGCCGGAGCCGATGACGCAGACCTTCTTGATGGGGTCGATCATGTCAGGCGCGCTCCAACACCGTGGCGATGCCCTGCCCGCCGCCGATGCACTGGGTGGCGAGCGCATAGCGGCCGCCCTCGCGGCTGAGCAGCGACGCCGCCTTGCCGACGATTCGCGCGCCGGTCGCGCCGAGCGGATGGCCGATCGCGATCGCGCCGCCGTCGATGTTGATCGTCTCGTCCTTGAGGCCGAGATCGCGGATGCAGGCGATCGCCTGGCTCGCGAACGCCTCGTTGATCTCGACCACGTCGAGGTCGGCGGCCGAGATGCCGGCGCGCGCCAAGGCCTTGCGCGACGCCTCGATCGGGCCGAGCCCCATCGTCTCGGGCGCGCAGCCCGACACGCCGACCGACTTGATCTTGGCGAGCACGGTCAGGCCGTGCTTGGCGGCGAAGTCGGCCGAGGTGACCAGCACCGCCGACGCACCGTCGGTCAGCGGCGACGACGTGCCTGCGGTCACCGTGCCGTCCTGCGAGAAGGCGGGTTTGAGACCCGCTAGTGCTTCGGCGGTGGTCTCGCCGCGGATCGTACCGTCCTCGGAAACGGTGCCACCCTTGGTCTGGATCGGGATGATCTCCTCGGTCAGCTTGCCCGAGGCGCGGGCGGCGGCGGCCTTCTGCTGGCTCTTCACCGCGAGCGCTTCCTGCTCGACGCGCGTGATCTGATATTTTTGCGCAACATTCTCGGCGGTCTCGCCCATGCCCATGTACGCGCCCGGGCTCTTCTTCATCAGCTCCGGCGACGGCATCGGATTATAGCCGCCCATCGGCACCCGGCTCATCGATTCGAGCCCGGCGCAGATGAACGCCTCGCCCGCGCCGATCGCGATCTGGCCGACCGCGATATGGATCGCGCTCATCGACGAGCCGCAGAAACGGTTGACCGTCATGCCGCCGACCGACAGCGGCAGATCGGCAAGCAACCCGATCAGCCGCGCGACGTTGAGCCCCTGCTCGCCTTCCGGAAAAGCGCAGCCGAGGATGATGTCCTCGATCTCGGCCGGATCGACCTTGGTCTTCTCGAGCAGCCCGCGAATCACCTGCGCGGCGAGATCATCCGGCCGCACCCGGGCCAGCGCGCCCTTGGTGGCGAGATGAAAGGGCGAGCGGGCATAGCCCGCGATCACGACGTCGGTCATCGATATCCTCTCCGAGACTGTACCGCCCAGATAGGGCGGAAATCGGTTGCCTTAAAGGTGCGATAATTTCCCTATACGTCAACCGATTTTTGCGGCAAGACCATCTTGTCGTCCGGTGCACGCACCGCGACGACCGCCGGGAAGCGCCGATCAAGAGCGCGCGGCTGGTAGAGGTTGTCTGAGGAGGAATCATGTCCCTACTCTTGCTCGCGGCATTGCTTGCAGCGACTCCGTCGGCGGACACCGCCGTCGGTACCTGGCGCTCGCCGACCAAGAATGCGATCATCGACGTCGAGAAGTGCGGCGCCTCGCTGTGCGGCCATCTCGTCAGCTCGGACGGCATCAAGGCCGATCCGGGCCTGAAGGACGTCAACAACAAGGACCCCAAGCTGCAGAGCCGTCCGCTCAAGGGCTCGCTGATGCTCAGCGGCTTCCGGCGCGACGGTAACGATTGGGTCGATGGTTCGGTGTATAACGGTAATGACGGCCGCACCTATGGCGGCAAGATCACCATCATCGATGCGAACAGCATCAAGCTGCGCGGCTGCGTGTTCGTGCCGCTCTGCAAGACGGAAACCTGGACGCGCGTCCGCTAACGGGCGGCGTTCCATCAAAGGTCAGGGAGACCCATCGTGAAGCTTACCAGGACGCTCGCCCGCCGTGGCGCATCGCTCGCCACGCTCGCCGTCGTCGGCGCCGCCATTGCCGGTCCCGCCCACGCGGCGGCCTTCTACCTCCAGGAGCAGTCGACCGTCGCGGTCGGTCGTGCCTTCTCGGGCGAAGTGTCCGAGCAGGGCGCGCAGCAGCAATGGTGGAACCCGGCGGCGGTCGGCGGCATCAGCGGCTATCAGAGCTATGCTGGCGTCACCGCGATCCTGCCGCATTCCAACTCGGTCAACACCGGCACGCTGGTCGCGCGCCCGGCCTTCGCGATCCCCGGCGTCGGCAGCATCCCTGCCTCGATCGCCAGCGTCGGCGGCGAGCAGAACCAGCACAATCCGGTCAACAACGGCTATCTGCCCAATGGCGGCTTCGCGGTGCCGATCACCGACCATGTAGCCTTCGGCTTCACCGCCACCTCGCCGTACAGCTTCACCACCAATTACGATAACAACAGCTGGGCCCGCTACAGCGCCGACAAGACCCGGCTGCGCACCTACGACCTTCAGCCTGTGCTGGCCTATTCGACCGGAGGCCTGAGCATCGGCGCCGGCCCCAATGTCGAATATGTCCGCGCCACATTCTCCAACTACCTCCCCGATCCCCTGCCCGCCATCCCCGGCCTCAACGCCGGCAATGACGGCCACCAATATCTCAAGGGCGACGGTTGGGACGTCGGCTATTCGCTCGGCTTCCAGTACCACAATGACAAGGTCGACATCGGCGCGAGCTACAAGTCGAAGATCAAGCACACGCTCAAGGGCAATCTGATCGTCGACGGCTTCACCGATCCGGTGCTGGTCGCCTCGGGCGCCAACATGACCGCGAAGGGCGCCAAGGCGCAGTTCACCACGCCGTGGCAGGTCAATCTCGGCATGCGCTACCATGTGACTCCGGCGTTCACCGTCGAGGGCCAGATCACGCGCTTCGGCTGGAGCGAATTCTCGTCGATCAACCTGTCGTCGCTGGGCAGCACGCCCAACCAGTCGCTGCCCGAGGACTATAAGAACACCTTCTCCTACGCGCTCGGCTTCGACTATGTGATCAGCCCGATGTTCACGGTGCGTGGCGGCGTGCAGCGCGACCTCTCGCCGATCGTCGACGGCGAGCGCGACCCGCGCGTGCCCGACGGTCCGCGCTGGAACTTCGCGACGGGCGCCACGGTCAATTTGACCCAGCGCATGGGCCTTGATCTTGCCGCGAGCTACGACAAGATCCACAGCGAGGCGATCGACAAGACCACGGCGGCCTTCGTCGGCACCCCGCTGCAGACGGTGATCCTGACCTCGGGCGAATCGAAGAATGCCCGGGCGCTGGTGTTCTCGGTCGGCGGGCACATGTCCTTCTGATGACCGGGCCGGCCCTCACGACGAGTGAGCGGCCGGCGCAACCGGGGACGGGCACCGCCGCGTCTCCGGCATTCGCGCCGAGGCTGCTGACCAATCTGCTCGACCATGCGGTGGCGACCTGGGGCGACCGCGTCGCGATCGATTTTCTGGGACGCGAGACGCGCTACGCCGAACTGGCGGGCCAGGTCGCGCGGGCCGCGCGCGGTCTGCAGGATCTCGGCGTCCAGCCCGGCGACCGCGTCGGGCTGTGCCTGCCCAACACGCCCTATTACATCATCCTCTATTTTGCGACGCTCCGCATCGGCGGCATCGTCGTCAATCTCAACCCGCTCTATATCGAGCGCGAACTTACCCACCTGATCGCGGATTCGGGCGCCAAGGTCGTCGCCACCTGCGACATCCCCGACATTCTCGGGCGGGTCAGCAAGGTCTCGCACGAGACCGGGGTGCGCCACCTGATCGTCTGCCCGATCGCGGGCGCGCTGCCGCCGCTCAAATCGATGCTCTACAGGCTGTTCAAGCGCCGAGACATCGCCTCTATCCCGCACGACGCCCTGCACGTCCGCTTCGCAAAGCTCGTCTCCCGCCCGGCGACACCGACCCCCGTCACGGTCTCGCCCGGCGACGTCGCGGTGCTGCAATATACCGGCGGCACCACCGGCGAGCCCAAGGCGGCGATGCTGACCCACGCCAACCTCACCGCCAACAGCGCACAGATGAAGGTCTTCGTCGGCGATCTGGCGCGGCCCGACGAACCGGAGATCACGCTCGGCGTGCTGCCGCTGTTCCACGTCTTCGCGCTGACGTCGGTGCTCAATTACTCGATCGACACCGGCGCCGAGATGGTGCTGCTGCCGCGCTTCGACCTCCAGCAGGTCGTCGCCGCGGTGAAGCGCACCGGGATCACGCAGCTGCTCGCGGTGCCGACGATCTACGGCGCGCTCAACAATCTGTCGGATGCCGACTTCGCCAAGCTCAAGACGGTCAAGCGCTCGATCTCGGGCGGCGCGCCGCTGCCCTATGAGACGCGGCACCGCTTCGAGGCGCGGTCGGGCACGCCGGTGGTCGAGGGCTATGGCCTGTCCGAGGCGTCGCCGATCATCACCTGCAACCCGCTCGACCGGCCTCCCAAGGACAATAGCGCCGGCCCCGCCTTCCCCGGCACGATCATCGAGATCCGCGATCTCGACGACCCGACGCGGCTGATGCCGCCCGGCGCGCGCGGCGAGATCTGCGCGCGCGGGCCGCAGGTGATGAAGGGCTATTGGCATCGCCCCGACGCCGATGCGGAGGTCTTCATCGACGGGGCATTGCGCACCGGCGACATCGGCTATCTCGACGAGGACGGCTATTTGTTCCTGGTCGATCGCCAGAAGGATCTGATCATCTGCAGCGGGTTCAACGTCTATCCCCGCACGATCGAGGAAGCATTGTATGAGCATCCCGCGGTGGCCGAGGCGGTCGTGATAGGTGTCCCGGACGAATATCGCGGCCAGGCGCCCAAGGGATTCGTGACGTTGGCGCCCGGTCAGGTGGTGACGCCGGACGAACTTCGTGCGTTTCTGACGGACAAGCTCAGCAAGATCGAGATGCCGCGCGCGATCGAGATCCGCGACACGCTGCCCAAGACGTTGATCGGCAAACTCTCGAAGAAGGAACTCGTCGCCGAGGAAGCGGCCAAAGCCAATGGCTGAGCCGGGGGGCGACACGACATCCTCCGGAGCCGCGTGGGACGAACTGACCGGCATCCAGCAGGTCGCGACCGAACTCGGCATCTCGGCGCGCACCCTGCGCTTCTACGAGGACAAGGGGCTGATCGAGCCGCGCCGCGTCGGCACGATGCGGATCTATACGCGGCGCGAGGTCGGGCGCATGCAGCTGATCCTGCGCGGAAAGCGGCTCGGCTTCTCGCTGCGCGACATCAAGACCTTCCTCGATCTCTATGACGCCGATCCGCAGCATCTCGAGCAGATGCGCGCGCTGTCGGACCATGTCCGCGCGCGGATCGACGAACTCGAGCAGCAGCGCGTCGCGATCGAGCAGACGCTGGGCGAACTGCGCCAGATCGAATGCGAGGCGCGCGCGCGCGTCGTGGCGGCGGAGGCGAAGCGCGACGCCGCTTCGCGCTAGCCAGAATTCGTCGTCCCTGTCTCCGTTCGTCCTGAGTAGGGGCTGAGCGAAGGCGAAGACCCGTATCGAAGGACGGCTCCGCCAAGCCACCATCCTTCGATACGCCATTTCGACTGCGCTCAATGGCTACTCAGGACGAACGGAGGTGGGTAGAGCACGTCTCGACGGGAGTGACGCGTGGCGGTGCTGGTGACGAACATGCTGCGGCGGGGCGCGATGCTGCGGACGCGGTTGCGGCAGAGCGAGGCGACGTTCATCCTGCTCGCGGTCGTCGTCGGCACGATCGGCGGCGGACTGTCGGTGGCGCTGGGGGCCGCCGCGCACGGGCTGCAGCGCATCCTCTACCAGCTTCCCGGCACGATGCGGCTGAGCGCGGCGCCGTCGCTGGGCTGGGGCCCGCTGATGGCCCTGCCATTCGGCGGCGCGGTGCTCGGGCTGCTGCATATCGCGCTCGACCGCTGGCGGCGGCGCACGCCGATCGACGTCGTCGAGGCCAATGCGCTGCACGGCGGTGCGGTGCCGTTCCGCGACACGCTGACCGTGACCGGACAGACCTTCGTCTCCAACGGATTCGGCGCGTCGGTCGGCCTGGAGGCCGCCTATGCGCAGATCGGCGGCGGCTTTGCCTCGATCATCGGGCGCAAGCTGAGCCTGCGTCGCGGCGACCTGCGCACGCTGGTCGGCGCGGGCACGGGCGCGGCGATCGGCGCGGCGTTCGGCGCCCCGCTGACCGGCGCCTTCTACGCCTTCGAAATCGTCATCGGCGCCTACACCCCCGCCGCGATCGCGCCCGTCGCCGCCGCCGCGATCGCCGGCGTCGCGACCGCGCGGAGCATGGGCGGCGTGCCCTATCTGATCACCGTCGATTCGACCGGCATCACGCGCAACATGGACTATCTCGCCTTCATCGGCATCGGGCTTGCCTGCGCCTTCGTCGGCATCGCGCTGATGCGCGCGGTCAGTCTGGTCGAGGCCGGCGTGCGCTGGACCCGGCTGCCGCCCGCCGCGCGCCCCGTAGTCGGCGGCTTCCTGCTGATGCCGATCGCGCATCTCTCGCCCGAGGCGCTGTCGGCGGGGCATGGCGCCCTGCACCTGACGCTTGCGGGAGAGGCCTCGCTGGCGGCGCTGTGCCTGGTGTTCGGGCTCAAGCTGCTCGCCTCGTCGATCTCGCTCGGTTTCGGGTTCAGGGGCGGGCTGTTCTTCGCCTCGCTGTTCCTGGGGGTGCTGCTCGGCCGCATCTATGCCGACGTCACCGCGATCCTGCTCCCCGGCCAGCATCTCTGGACGCAGGACGCCGCGCTCGTCGGCATGGCGGCGCTCGCGGTGTCGGTGATCGGCGGGCCGATGACGATGAGCTTCCTCGTGCTCGAGGCGACGCGCGACTTCCAGCTGACCGCGATCGTGCTCACCGCCAGTCTGGTCGCCAGCGCACTCGTCCGCGAACTGTTCGGCTACAGCTTCTCGACCTGGCGGCTGCACCTGCGCGGCGAGGTGATTCGCTCCGCGCGCGACATCGGCTGGGTGCGCCAGCTGACCGCGGGCAAGATGATGCGCAAGGCGCCCGCCACCGTCCCCGCCGCGACCAGCGTCGCCGAATTCCGCAGGCGCACCCCGCTGGGATCGACCAGCCGCGTCATCCTGCTCGACGAGGCCGACCATTATGCGGGCATGGTCGCGACCGCCAACGCCTATGTCGACGGAGTCGATCGCGACGCGGCGGTGGTGACGCTCGCGCGGCGCCCCGACGAGACGCTACCGCCCGAGCGCAACATTGCGGAGGTCATGCAGGCCTTCGATCGACTCGGCGTCGACGATCTCGCAGTGGTCGATCCCGATGGTGCGCTGCTCGGCCTGCTCACCGAGACGCATGTCCGCAAACGCTATGCCGACGAGCTCGAGCGCGCTCAGCGCGAGCTGTTCGGCGAGAGCTGAGGCAGCGTCTTCAACGCGCCCTTGAGATGCGGCGCGGTCGAGGGGATCGGCGCCTGGTCCTCCCAGCCGCCGCCGAGCTGGAGGAAGACGTTGACCTGATCGTCGGCGAGCGTCGCCTGGGAGGCGGCGAGCGCGGTCTCCGCGGTGGCGAGATTGGACTGCACCGTCAGCAGCGAGAGCAGGTCGGTGCGGCCGAAGGTGAACAGCCGGTTGGCCTGATCGACCGCCTTGGCGGCGCTGTCGCGCGCACGGGCGAGCGCGCGGTCATGCTCGATCTCGCGTGCATAGGCGGAGAGGGCGGTCTCCGTGCCCTGCAGCGCGGTTAGCACCGCCCCGTCGAACCGCGCCGAAGCGGCCTCGGCCGCGGCCCCGGCTTCCGAGATGCGGGCGCGTACCGCGATCTGGTTGGGGAAGCTCCACGACACGGACGGGCCGATATTGCCGCCCCAGCTTTCCGCGGTGCCGATCGTCGTGAACGGCCCGGCAATCCCGATCGCGGCACCAAGACTGACCTGTGGGTAGAGCGCCGCGGTCGCCACGCCGATCGAAGCGGTCGCGGCAGCGAGGCTGCGCTCGGCCGAGCGAATGTCGGGCCGCCTGCGGATCAGCGCGGCGCCGTCGCCGATCGGCAGCGGGCGGCGGATCTCGGGCGGCGTCGGGCAGTCGATCAGCTCGCGCGGGAAATTGGCGGTCGGGCGTCCCATCAGCGCGGCGATCGCATAGAGGCCGGCCTGGCGCTGCGCGACGATCGTCGGGATGGTGGCGAGGCTCTGGTCGACCGCGGCCTGCGCGCGGGTGACGTCGAACGCGGTGTCGCGCCCGCCGCGGAACAGCCGGGTGATCGCGTTCAACGTGGTACGCTGCACCGCGACGACATGCTCGGCCGCTGCGATCGAGCGATTGGCCGAACACACGCCGACATAGTTGCGCGCGACCGACGCCGCGACGGTTACCCGCACCTGGTCGCGGGTCGCCTCGACCGCCTGCGCGTCGGCGCGCGCTGCCTCGATCGAGCGTTTGATCCCGCCGGCAAGATCGAGCGGATAGGTGAGGCCGCCCCCCACCGCGTAGCTCGAACCGGCGACGTCGAGCGCATCGATTCCGCCCAGCCGGGTCTGCTCGGCCTGGCCCTCGATCGTCGTCGCGACGGTGCGGGCCGATTGCGCCTCGCGGATCGCATACGCCGCGCGGCGGAGATTGGCGTCGGCGGCGCGCAGGTCCGTGTTCGCGGCGAGCGCCTCCTGGATATAGGCGTCGAGCCGGGGATCATCATAGAGTCGCCACCAATGATCGGGCAGCGCTTCGCTCGCGAAGGCGGGCTCGATGCTGTTGACGAACGGCCCTGCGGCAGCGGGCGCATTGGCGACCGCGCCTTCGGGGACATGATAGTTCGGCCCGGCGGTGCAGCCGGCGACGAAAAGCGCGAGAGATGCGGACGCGCAGCGCGACGAGTTTCGGTGATACTTCTCCCCTCCCTGAAAGGGAGGGGTCGGGGGTGGGTTCGCCCGAGGCGGGCGCGCCATGATCCTGAAATGAACCCACCCCCATCCCCTCCCTTTCAGGGAGGGGGGTAGGCGTCGCGATGAAAGCCGCGTCACGGCCGCCCCTCGTCGTGCAGATAATGTCCCTGACGATCGCGCGGCGGGAGGATCGTAACGGTCACCGTCCGCCCCGAGATCAGCCGCGTGCCGCGGGCGAGCCGATCGACGTGGATCCGCACCGGAATACGCTGGGCGAGCCGAACCCAGGAAAAGGTCGGATTGACCGCGGGCAAGAGGTTGGCGGTCGTGCTGCGCTGGTCGTCGGCGATGCCGCCGGCGATGCTCTGGACGTGACCGATCATGTCGTAATGATCGCCCATCAGCCGCATACGCGCCGGATCGCCGACCCGGATATGCTTGAGCTTGGTCTCCTCGAGATAGGCCTCGACCCGGATCGAATCGAGATCGATCATCGCCAGTCCCTGCGTGCCCGCGGCGAGGAAGTCGCCGGGCCGCAGCGACAGGTTGGTGACATAGCCGTTGACGCTGGCATGGACTGCGGTGCGCGCGAGATTGAGCGCCGCGGTGCTGCGCGCGGCGACCTGCTGCTGGAGCGCGGCCTCCGCGGTCTCGACCTTGGCATTATCCTCCTCGCGCGCTTCGGTCGCGACCAGATCGCCGAGCGCGCGGTCGCGCCTGGCGACGCGACGCGCCTGGTCGAGCGTCGCGCGCGCGCTCAGGATCGCGGCGTCGGCCTGCGCCAGCGCGTCGGCGTAACGCGGACGGTCGACGACGAACAGCAGCTGCCCCTTATGGACGAACTGGTTGTCGCGGACCTCGACATCGGTGACCAGCCCGCCGACGTCGGAGGCGGCGCGCACGACGTCGGCATAGACATGGCCGTCGCGCGTCCAGGGCTCGCTCTCGTAGCGGCGCCACAGCAGGATCGCGACGAGGATCGCCAGCGCGACGAGGATCAGCGTCACCGCCCAGCGGGCGATCGAGGACAGGATGCGGTTCATGCGGCGGTCGGTCCAAAGGGGGCGGTGACGAGCACGAGCAGGCCGAGCAGGAGGGTGAAGAGCGCGAGATCGACCAGCGGCCGATAGGCGACGAGCCGGTAGAAGCCGACGATCTGCAGCAGCGTCGCGAGCAGCCCGGTCAACACGATCGCGAGCAGCGTCAGCAGCAGCAGCGCGGGCACATAGACGCCGACGATCGAAACCTCGCCGATCATGCCGCGGCTTGCCAGGGCGGGGCTGCGGGGAACAGGTTGCGGCGCAGGCTGGTCAGCAGCAACAGCCCGGCGCGGCGGCGTTCGCGCTCCGGATCGCGCGCGAAGGCGCCGACGCTGCGGTCGATCCCGTCGAGCAGCGCCAGCGGCAGCGGGTCGGACGATTTGGGATCGCTGCGCCCGAAATAGCGCGCGATGTCCGCAAGTGCCGCGCTCACCGGCGCCGCCTCGTCGGGAGTCATCGTCCGGCGCAGTGCGGCGAGTTCGCCCGAGACATAGCCGATCCGCAGGTCGAGCAAGGCATCGAGCAGCGGCCTGCCGGGATCGGCCTCCGCTTGCGCGAGCCGGGGCGCCAGCAACCCGATACGATCGAGCATCCGCGCCAGCCACCGCCCCGAATCGGGCGCTTGGCCGCGCGCGCGCTGCGCGACGTCGCGCCAGCCGCCGCGGACCAGCCGCGCGACGAGATTGCCCGGCCCCGCGGTCAGGAACAGCTTCACGCACAGTCCTGAGAAGACGATTCCGGCGATCAGCCCGACCGCGCCGTTGATGAAGCCGCTGAAATCCTCGTTGAACGCCGCACCGAGCCCGACCGTGTTGACGAAGCCGACGATCGAGCCGAGCGCGGGCAGCCCGAAGGCGGGGCGCGCGAGCAGTGATCCGACGACCAGCAGCGCCGGTGCCAGCACCGCGGCCAGCATCACGAAGTCGGTGACGCGCGGCAGGATCGCGAAGGCATAGACCGCGGCCACCACCAGCCCGACGATCGCGCCGACCATGAACGTGTCGATCTGCTTGGCGGCATTGTCGGCCGCGCCGAACAGCGCGCAGGCGACGCCTGCGATCAGCACCGCGCCCGCGCCCTGGTCCCAGGCGGTCGCGATCCAGAAAATGCTGCCCAGCATGATCGTCGCGATCGTGCCGAGCGCGGTGCGGAAGGCGATGCCATGATCGCGGTGCAGCGCGCGGCTGCCCGCGCGGTCGACGAGTTCGCCGACGTGGGGCGAGATCGCCCGCACGCTGGGCGAGCGGATCTGGTCGCGCAGGTCGCGCGAGTCGCGATGCGCGACGATCAGCTCGCACAGGCGCGAAAGCAGGCTGAACAGCAGCATCTCGTTCCACAGCGGACCGCTATGCTGCGGCAGGGGCTCGAGCGCGCGCGCCGCGTCGAGCAGCGCCTGCGCGGTGGCGTCGCGACCGGCCTCGTCGAGCACCCCGGCCGCAAGCCACGCGCCGACGCGGTCGAGCAGCGCATAGACGGGTGCGGGCACGCCGTCGGGGGTCGCGGCGAGCGCGTCGATGCGGTCCTCGACCGTGCTCGCCAGCGGCAGCATCATCGACAGCTGATCCTCGAGCGCGCGCACCGTGCGCACGCGCGGCAGGATGCGCGCGGTGTCGAACGGCAGATGCACCGACAGCTGGAGGAGTTCGGCCAGCCCGACCGCCAGTCCGCTGCGCTCCTTGGCGAGCGTCCCGGGCCGGTCGCGCAACAAGGATCCGCGCGACCAGCGCTCGGCGTCGAGCAGGATCGCGTCGATCCGCTGGTACAGCCGCGCGGTGACGGTGCGCGGAAAGATCACGCCGTGGACGAAAGCGGCGGCGACGATGCCGATCAGGATTTCCTGCACGCGCAGGATCGCGGTCGCGAAGATCGTGCCCGGGACGTCGACGCTCGGGAATCCGATGATGCTCGCGGTATAGCCGGCGAGCAGAAAGGTATAGGCGCGCGGCGTGCGATCGAGCTGGGAAATGTAGAGGCACAGCCCCAGCCACAGCGCCAGCGCGAAGCTCAGCACCAGCGGGGCGCTGACGAAGCTCGGCACCAGCACGACCGCGGCGGCCGCGCCCAGGATCGTCCCGATCGTGCGGAACAGCGCCTTGGAGAGCACCGCGCCCGCGAGCGGCTGCGCGGTGATATAGGTGGTGGTGACCGCCCAATAGGGGCGCGTCAGCCCGATGCTCAGCGCGACATAATAAGCCAGCATCGCCGCGGCGAAGCATTTGAGCGAGAACAGCATCGCCTCGGCATCGATCTTCATGCCCGCTAACTGCCCCAACGCCCCGTCCGCGCGTCATCCCGCGAAGCGGCGGGCAAGACAAGTGCAATCGAGATCAAGCGGTGTGCGCGCACTGACGAAAGCCGCCGGACGCGACAGGATGTGCCGACGGGAACGGTGTCGCGCGCGGCGCGGATGTTCGCCCCGACGATCAGCGCCGGGCCGGGCTTGCCTGCGCGAACGCAACCGCCATAGGGAACCACGACGACAAGGGAGAGGCACGCATGCACGACGTAGGCCACAGGATTGCGGGCGCCGAGGGCGGCGTGTCGTCGCGCTATGCGG
>NZ_CALMAW010000044.1 GCF_937859915.1 uncultured Sphingomonas sp.
ACGCTGCCTATGTCGACCGTTTCGGCGCGAGCACGACGCCGCCGACGCTGCCCGGGCTCGACAGCTATGCCGAGATCATCGCCGCGACCGGGCGCACCGCCTGGCGCGAGGGCCATGCCCAGGCCGCACTCGGCGCCAGCCGGATCGCCCTGTCGGTCACCCGCGCCGGCGTCGGCGAGGATCATCTGCTGTGGCGGGTCGTCGACGGGCGCACCGAGGGGCGTACCGATGCGCTGCGGCTGATCGGGGGTGCGTTCGGCGACCGGCTGGGCGCGGCCGGGCTGATGGCGGCGCTGATCGACGAGCGCGGCCGCGTGCTCGTCGCCAACAAGGTGTTCCAGCAGCGCGCCAGCGGCGGCAAGGGTCTCAGCCTCACCGGCCGGGACTTCACCGCCTGCCTGGCACAGGATGAGGAGGGCCGGCTGCGCTTCGCCCGCGACCCCGCCGACGCCGATCCGCTGCGGCTGCTCCATATCCCGCTCGACGATGCCGAGCTCGCCGCCGGCGCCGCCGCGATGCTGCTGTTCGACGAGCCCGCGCCGGCCGACGGCGACGGCGCCGGCGCCGGCACGCTGCCCGACGATCTCTACGGCCTGCTCGGCATGCTGCCGCTCGGGCTCGCGCTGATCGACCGCGACGGCCGCTTCCTGTTCCAGAACGACGCCTTCCGCGCCGCCGCCGGCGTCGCCGAGGACGGCCAGCTCGTCTATCCGAGCGACCTCGTCGTCAAGGAGGACAAGTCGGCGGTGTCCGACGCGGTGCGCCGCTTCGCCGCCTCCAAGCCCGCGGCCGGCCCGGCCGGGCGCACCCCCATCCTGTCGGGCGACATCGCGGTGCGGCTGCTCGGCCGCCCCGACGAGCCGGTGTCGCTGACCGTCGCCGCGACGCGCGGGCTGGGTGACGCCTCGGTGATCCTCAGCCTCAAGGATTCGGCCGAGGAGGGCCGGCTCCAGCGCCAGGTCGCGCAGGCCACCAAGATGCAGGCGGTCGGCCAGCTCGCCGGCGGCGTCGCGCACGACTTCAACAACATCCTGACCGCGGTGCTCGGCCATTGCGACCTGATCCTGATGCGCCATACGCCCGGCGACAGCGACTATGACGACATCCAGCAGATCCGCCACAACGCCAACCGCGCCGCCAGTCTCACCCGCCAGCTGCTCGCCTTCTCGCGCCAGCAGACGCTGCGCCCGCAGGTGCTCCAGCTGCCCGACGTCGTCTCCGAGGTCTCCAATCTGCTGCGCCGGCTGCTCGGCGATTCGATGCAGCTGGTGATCACCCACGGCCGCGCGGTGGGCTCGGTGCGCGCCGATCCGGGGCAGCTCGAGCAGGTGATCGTCAACCTCGCGGTCAATGCGCGCGACGCGATGCCCGACGGCGGCACGCTCACCATCCGCACCTATGGCGTCGCCGCCGCCGAGGTCCGCAAGCTCGGCGCCGACGTGCTGCCGGTCGGCGACTATAGCGCGATCAGCGTCACCGACACCGGCAGCGGCATCCCGCCCGACGTGCTGCCCAAGATCTTCGAACCCTTCTTCACCACCAAGGAGGTCGGCAAGGGCACCGGTCTCGGCCTCTCGACCGTCTACGGCATCGTCAAACAGTCGGGCGGCTTCATCTTCGCCGACAGCGAGATCGGCCGCGGCACCAGCTTCGTCGTCTATCTCCCCGTCTTCCAGGGCGAGACCGCCGAGGTCGCCGCCCCCGCCCCCAAGCCCGCGCCGCAGGAATTGTGGGGCACCGGCCGCATCCTCGTGGTCGAGGACGAGGATATGGTGCGCTCGGTCGCCGAGCGCGCGCTGGTCCGCCAGGGCTATCAGGTGCGCACCGCCGCCAATGGCGAGGAGGCGCTCGAGATACTGGCGCAGGTCGCCGCCGACGCGACGATCGAGGATTTCGACCTGCTGATCTCGGACGTGATGATGCCGCTGATGGACGGCCCGACGATGGTCGAGCATGCGCGGAAACAATTCCCGGCGCTGCCGATCCTGTTCATGTCGGGCTATGCCGAGGAGCAGCTGCGCAAGTCGATCAACCTCGACAATGTCGCCTTCATCGCCAAGCCCTTCTCGGTGCAGCAGCTCGCCGAGGCCGCGCGCGACGCGCTCGCCAGGCCTGCCCGTGGCGACGGCAGATAGTTCTTGTCGTGCAACGGTTTCGGCGGCTAGGGGCCAAAGCATGAACAGTCGATCGATCCTGATCGTCGAGGACGAGTCGCTGATCGCGATGATGCTCGAGGATTTCGTTGACACCCTCGGCCACAGCGTGGCCGGTACCGAGGATTGCGTCAGCGGCGCGCTGACACGGGCGGAGGCCGGCGGCTTCGATCTCGTCATCCTCGACGTCCATCTGCGTGGCGAGGCGTGCTGGCCGGTCGCCGACCTGCTCGCCGACCGCGGCATCCCCTTCCTGCTCGCGACCGGCGGCCACACCGAGCCGCCCCCCGTCCGCCACGCGCACGCCCCCGTGCTGGCCAAGCCGTTCACGCTGGCGGGCGTCGAACAGGCGATCGACGCGACGGCCTGAGCGGGACGTGCGCCGTCGCCTTAGGTAGCGGCGCCATCTTGTCTTCTTCGTCATCCCGGACTTGATCCGGGATCCATAGACGCGGCGCGCGCCAGCCGGGCGTAGCGTCTATGGATTCCCGCCTACGCGGGAATGACGGATAACCATGGCCCTGCCACAATTACCTTCGAAACGGATGTTCTCCCCTTGTTCCGTTGGAACGAAGCTGGTACATGCCACCCCATCGAAGCCGCGCATTGAAGCTGGTGCGGCCAGGCTCTACCAGGGAGACAGGCAATGGCCGCATCACTCAAGGTTATCGGGGCAAACGCGGATATGATCGACAAGCTGGCGACGACCGACAGGCAGAAGGCGCTCGACGCCGCGCTCGCGCAGATCGACCGCGCGTTCGGCAAGGGCTCGGCGATGCGGCTCGGCTCGAAGGAGACGATGCAGGTCGAGGTGATCCCGACCGGCTCGCTCGGGCTCGACATCGCGCTCGGCGTCGGCGGGCTGCCGCGCGGCCGCGTGATCGAGATCTACGGCCCCGAGTCGTCGGGCAAGACGACGCTGGCGCTCCACGTCATCGCCGAGGCGCAGAAGGGCGGCGGCACCGCGGCGTTCGTCGATGCCGAACATGCGCTCGATCCGGTCTATGCCAAGAAGCTCGGCGTCAACATCGACGAGCTGATCGTGTCGCAGCCCGACACCGGCGAGCAGGCGCTCGAGATCGTCGACACGCTGGTGCGCTCGAACGCGATCGACGTGCTGGTGGTCGACTCGGTGGCGGCGTTGGTGCCGCGCGCGGAAATCGAGGGTGAGATGGGCGACAGCCATGTCGGCCTGCAGGCGCGGCTGATGTCGCAGTCCTTGCGCAAGCTGACCGGCTCGATCAGCCGCTCGCGCTGCATGGTGATCTTCATCAACCAGCTGCGCATGAAGATCGGCGTGATGTACGGCAATCCCGAGACCACGACCGGCGGCAACGCGCTCAAATTTTACGCCTCGGTCCGTCTCGACATCCGCCGCACCGGCCAGATCAAGGACCGCGACGAGATCGTCGGCAATGCGACGCGCGTAAAGGTCGTCAAGAACAAGGTCGCGCCGCCGTTCAAGCAGGTCGAATTCGACATCATGTATGGCGAGGGCGTCTCCAAGATCGGCGAGATCCTCGATCTCGGCGTGAAAGCCGGCATCGTCGAGAAGTCGGGCGCTTGGTTCTCCTATGATTCGACCCGCATCGGCCAGGGCCGCGAGAATTCGAAGACCTTCCTCAAGGCCAATCCCGAGCTCGCCGACAAGCTTGAGAAGGCGATCCGCGCCAAGACCGACGCGGTCTCCGAGGCGCTGATGGCGGGCCCCGAAGAGGATGACGACATCTGAGGCGGGAGCCGGCGTTTTCCGCGCCAGCCTGTCAACTTCGTCATTTTCTCCGGCCGCGTTATCCCAAACTTGGCGCGGGATCCGGACACTCGGCGCCCGATCGTCGCGCCCCGTGCGCCGAAGCTGAGGCGGTGCTCCTGCGTAGGCAGGGCCTGGACGGTGCGCAACGGCGGTCCACGACCCCATGCGCCCGCCTGCGAGGGCGCGGAGGTTGGAGGGCGTGGAGGCGCGGGGCGCTCCGGCGCGCGGCGCGGACGCCAGGGCTTCCGGAACGGCCAAGCCGTCGCAAGCGGAGCGATCAGCCCCGACCGTGCCGCTTCCGTCTTCCGCGGATGTCGGATAGCCTCGCTATACCCGTAGCGGAGCGCAGCGCATGATCGTCGTCCACCATCTCGAGAACAGCCGCTCGCAGCGCATCCTCTGGCTGCTCGAGGAGCTCGGCCTTGCCTATGAGGTGCGCCGCTACGCGCGCGATCCCAAGACGATGCTGGCGCCGCCCGAACTCACCCGCATCCACCCGCTCGGCAAGTCGCCGCTGGTCGAGATCGACGGGCAGGTGCTCGCCGAGACCGGCGCGATCGTCGAATATCTGGTGATGCGCGAGGGAGGCCGGCTCGGGCCCGCTACGGACCCCGCGGTGGGCCAGCGCTGGCGGCACTATATCCATTATGCCGAAGGCTCGATGATGCCCCCGCTGTTAGCGCTGCTCGTCGTCGGCCGGCTCGGGCTGCTCGGCCGCCCCGCGCGCAAGCCGCTGCTCGCGATGTTCGCGGTCCATCTGCGCTGGCTCGACGCCGAGCTGGCGACGCGCGACTGGTTCGCCGGCGACACCTTTTCCGCCGCCGACGTGATGATGAGTTTCCCGCTCGAGGCCGGCCGCAGCCGCGGCGGCCTCGACGACCGCTACCCCCGGCTCCAGGCCTGGCTCGCCCGCATCCACGCGCGCACCGGCTATCGCGCCGCGCTCCAGAAGGGCGGCCCCTATGCCTTCGCCTGATCCGATCGGCCGCCGCACCCTGCTCGGCGGCGCGCTCGCGGCCGGGGCGCTGCTGGCCGCGCCGTCGCGTGCGCAGCCCGGTGCGGTCGGGACGTCGTCCGCGCTCCCGGGCCGCGCCGTGCCGATCGCTCCCGCCGAGCACGAACGCCGAATCGAACAGCTGCGCCGGCTGATGCGCGCGCGGGGTATCGCCGCGCTGCTCGTCGAGCCGGGCGCATCGCTGGTCTATTTCACCGGCATCCAATGGCATCGCAGCGAGCGGACCACCGCCGCGCTCATTCCGCTCAACGGCGCGATCACGATCGTCACGCCCTTCTTCGAGGCGCCCTCCGTCAAGCAGACGCTCGCCATCCCCGCCGACATCCGCACCTGGAACGAGGACGAGGATCCGCTCGCGCTGATCGGCGCTGCGCTCCGGGATCGCGGCGCCGCCACCGGCACGATCGCGATCGAGGAGACGCTGCGCTACTTCATCGTCGACGGCGTGAAGACGGCGCTGCCCAATGCCACGATCGTCTCGGGCGCAGGCGTCGTGCGCGGCTGCCGCATGCACAAGTCGGCGGCGGAGATCGCCCTGATGCAGCGCGCGACCGACATCACCATCGCCGCCTATCGCCAGACGATCCCGCGCGTCCGACCCGGCATGGCGCCCGACGATGTCTCGAAGATGATGGACGCGACCACCGTCGCGCTCGGCGGCACGCCCGAATTCTCGCTGGTGCTGATGGGCGAGGCCGCCGCCTATCCGCACGGTTCGCGCAACCGTCAGGTCGCGCGCGAGGGCGAGATCGTGCTGATGGATTGCGGCTGCACGGTCGAGGGCTATCAGTCCGACGTCTCGCGCACCTTCGTGCTGGGCCGCCCGAGCGACCGCCAGCGCCAGGTCTGGGACCAGGTCCATCGCGGCCAGCAGGTCGCCTTCGCCGCCGCGCAGGTCGGTGCCGAAGCGGGCAGCGTCGACGACGCGGTGCGGCGCTATTATCAGGGCCTCGGCTACGGCCCGGGCTATGCGCTGCCCGGCCTGTCGCACCGCACCGGCCACGGCATCGGGCTCGACGGGCACGAGCCGGTCAACCTCGTCCATGGCGAGGCGACTCGACTGGCGCCGGGCATGTGCTTCTCCGACGAGCCCGGCCTCTATATTCCCGGCGCGTTCGGGGTGCGGCTGGAGGACTGCTTCCATATGACCGAGGCAGGCCCGCGCTGGTTCTCCGAACCGCCGGAGAGCCTCGATCGCGTGGTGTGAGGAGGCTGGCCACAGATGCCGCGTGCCGCCGCCCGACCCGATGGAGCGGACCGGCGCGTCGTCGCGTTGGATAGCGCTACCGCCAACCAAGGACGTGCCGCCATGCTCAAGCAATTCACGCTGACCGACGGATCGGCCGTCACCGTCAATCTGACGACGATCGCCTATATGACGCCCGAGGGTGACGGGACGCTATTGATGTTCGCCGGCGGCGTTTCGCTCGTCATCCGCGAGCCCTATGACGAGGTGTCCGACACCAGGCCAAAGGAGCGGACCGTCGGTTTCGGCGCTGGCTGAGGGCGACGCGGCAGCCCCGCGGTCAGCACGGCCCCGTGACGAGGCCGCCGCACAGCACGCTGATCGTCAGTTCGCGACGGCTGCCGACGAGCACATGGACCAGCCGCGGTGGCCCGTGCCCATCGCCATGATATTGGCCGGCCCGATCGGCGACCCCCAGCGCAAAGGTCACGGCGTCGGCGAGCTGGCGCAATCCATGCTCGATGGTGACGTCGCGCCCGTCGTCATACTCCATGACGACCTTATACATCGGTGCCGATACGATGCCGGGTGCCGAGAGATGCGCGGCGATCGCCTCCCAGGTCGTCCGCGCCTCGCCGGTGGCGGCCTTGATCTGGCAATCGACCACCGCGGGGGTGTCGGCGCCAAAATAGGAGACCAGCGATCCGCTGAGCTTGCGGACGGTCTCGGCACGCTGCCCCCCGACAGCGACCGGGCGCGCCGTCACGGACCGTCCGGCGTTCAGCCGTTTCGCCAAGCGGCCCTCGTCGATCAGCGCCGCATAATCCTCCGCCATCTTGGCATGGATCGCCGCGATCGCCGGATCGATCGCCCGCGCCGCCAGCGCCCGCTCCTGTTGTTCGCGCCGCTCATAATAGTCGAGTTCGTAGCCGTCGGTCATGCCATCTCCCCCCGCGGGGACTATTGGCTCGTTTTCTCCAGTCTTTTCAATTACCTATGTATGTCACAAAACGCCGTCATGGGTGTCGCTGGACGATCGATGGCAGCCCGCTGGCGCTCAGGAAAGGGCGACGCGAACCGCGGTCCAGACAGCGCGCATACTGCCCTCGGCGGCGGCTATCTGCGCGTCCACGAAGCGGATCGCGTCATCGCCGTACCGCTCGGTGAGCACCGCCGCGAGAGTCGCCACCAGATCGTCCGGTGCGCCGCAACCGATCGCGACAATATCCTTATCGTCCACGCATTTGCCTCTGACACCTTCGATCGCGCCAGCGCAGCGATGGTACCGCGCGCATCATCGCATACCATATGACGTGATGCTCGCGACATAACGATCGGTAATGATTGCATTTCCCGATATTTCATGACGCGCGGCGACATCCAGACCGCGCCGATTGGGTTGGCGCGCCACTTCGGCTGTCGGAGCAAAAAAAGGGCGCCCGGATCACGCCGGACGCCCCATCGCGTTGTGCAGGCTAGCCTCAGGCGGCGCCGGGCGCTTCCTTGACCTTCTTCGCAAAGACCCGGATCGGCTCCTTGCGGCCCTCGACGACATCCTTGTCGATCATGATCTCGTCGACGCCCTCCATCGAGGGCAGTTCGAACATCGTGTCGAGCAGGATCGACTCGAGGATTGAGCGCAGGCCGCGCGCGCCGGTCTTGCGATCGATGCCCTTCCTGGCGACCGCGACGAGCGCCTCATCGGTGAAGGAGAGCTTGACCCCCTCCATGTCAAACAGTTTGCCATATTGTTTGACCAAGGCGTTCTTCGGCTCGGACAGGATTTTCACCAGCGCCGAGACGTCGAGATCCTCCAGCGTCGCGATCACCGGCAGACGCCCAACGAACTCGGGAATGAGCCCGAACTTGAGCAGATCCTCGGGCTCGCACTGGCGCAGCGTCTCGCCGACGCGGCGCTCTTCCGGCGAGGCCACAAACGCGCCGAAGCCGATCGACTTGCCCTGCAGACGGTCGGCGATGATCTTCTCGAGCCCCGAGAAGGCGCCGCCGCAGATGAACAGGATGTTGGTCGTGTCGACCTGGAGGAATTCCTGCTGCGGATGCTTGCGCCCGCCCTGCGGCGGCACGCTCGCGGTGGTGCCCTCCATCAGCTTGAGCAACGCCTGCTGTACGCCCTCGCCCGACACGTCGCGCGTGATCGAGGGATTGTCGGCCTTGCGGCTGATCTTGTCGATCTCGTCGATATAGACGATGCCGCGCTGCGCGCGCTCGACATTATAGTCAGACGCCTGGAGCAGTTTCAGGATGATGTTCTCGACATCCTCGCCGACATAGCCCGCCTCGGTGAGCGTCGTCGCATCCGCCATCGTGAACGGCACGTCGAGGATGCGCGCCAGCGTCTGCGCGAGCAGCGTCTTGCCGCAGCCGGTGGGCCCCACGAGCAGGATGTTGGACTTGCTGAGCTCGACGTCGGCACCCTTGGCGCCGTGGTTGAGCCGCTTATAATGGTTGTGGACCGCCACCGACAGCACGCGCTTGGCGCGCTTCTGGCCGATCACATAGTCGTCGAGGACGTCGCAGATCTCCTGCGGGGTGGGCACGCCGCCATCCTTCTTGGACACCAAGGCCGACTTGGTCTCCTCGCGGATGATGTCGTTGCACAGCTCGACGCACTCGTCGCAGATGAACACGGTCGGTCCGGCAATCAGCTTACGCACCTCATGCTGGCTCTTGCCGCAGAAGGAGCAATACAGGGTGCTCTTGCTGTCACCGCCGCTCAAATTTGGCATAGTCGATTCCTTGGCGCCGGCAGCGCCGGCTATCTGTGACAGCATAGCTACTCGGGCGCGCCGGGCAATGGCCTTCTCGCCACTGCCCGGCGCAGGTTTGTGTCAGCTCAGGGCTATACTTTCGTCGACCCGACCGGGATCGGGCCGCCGCGCTCAGGCCGCCGCCTTCTCCTCGGTGGGTGCCGGGCGCTTGTCGTAGACCTCGTCGATCAGGCCGAATTCCTTGGCTTCATCGGCCTCCAGGAACTTGTCGCGATCCATCGCATGCTCGATTTCCTCGAGCGGCTTGCCCGTATATTTGGCGTACAGCGTGTTGAGCCGGTGCCGCATACGCAGGATTTCCCGCGCCTGGATCTCGATATCGGCGGCCATGCCCTGCGCGCCGCCCGAGGGCTGATGGATCATGATCCGCGCGTTGGTCATCGCGGTGCGCATGCCGGGCTCGCCGGCGGCGAGCAGGAAGCTGCCCATCGACGCGGCCTGGCCGATGCACACCGTGCCGACGCGCGGACGGATGTACTGCATCGTGTCGTGGATCGCGAGGCCCGCCGTGACGACGCCGCCCGGCGAGTTGATGTACATGAAGATGTCCTTCTTCGGGTTCTCGGACTCGAGGAAGAGCAGCTGCGCGACGATCAGCGAGGCCATATGGTCCTCGACGCCGCCGTTGATGAACACGATACGCTCGCGGAGCAGACGCGAGTAAATGTCGAAACTGCGCTCGCCACGGCTCGACTGCTCGATGACGATCGGAACGAGGCCCGCCGCCGCGTCGTTGTGATAGATGCCTTCAGGTGTGAACCCAGTCATGGAAATCGGCGTCCTTCTGCCCTCTAGGTCGCCAACATCGGCGCTTCGCCGGAGGACTTCAAGGGGGGTTGGGGACAGTGGCGGACTGCCCGGCGTCCCGCGCGCCACCGTCCCCCGGCGAAAGCCGGGGCCCAGTGCTAGGAACGCAACGCCTGCAACGCTGGGCCCCGGCGTTCGCCGGGGAACGGGCGGCCTCACCCCTCCCCCGGCGCCGGCAGCTGGAGATAGGCCAGCCGCTTCATCTCTCGCCGGCCGCGCGTGACGGTGTCGAGGATCACCCCCGAGAAGAAGTTGAGGAAGCCCAGCGTCACCAGACCCGTCGCCAGGATCGCGGTGGGCACGCGCGGCACCAGGCCGGTCTGCGCATAGGTGACGATCAGTGGCAGCGCGAGCAGCAGCGCCGGCAGCAGCAGCGCCAGACCGATCGCTCCGAAAAACAGCACCGGGCGCTCGATCCGGTAGAGATTGAGGATGGTGCGCAGAATCCGCCAGCCGTCGCGATAAGTCGACAGCTTCGACGCCGAGCCTTCGGGCCGTGCGCCATAGTCGGTCTCGATCTCGGCGCAGGGCATGCGCAGCTCGAGCGCGTGGACGCTGATCTCGGTCTCGATCTCGAAGCCGGCGGAGAGGATCGGGAAGCTCTTGACGAAGCGCCGCGAGAACACCCGGTAGCCCGACAATATGTCCGAGAAGCTGCGCCCGAACAGCTGCGCCAGCATGCCGGTGAGCAGCGCATTGCCCATGCGGTGCCCGCGCCGATAGGCGAGCTCGACCTCCGAGCGGCGCGCGCCGACCACCATGTCGAGCTGCTCGTCGAGCAGCCGCTGGACCAAGGCGGGCGCGGCGGACGCGTCGTAGGTCGCGTCGCCGTCGGCCATCACATAGATGTCGGCCTCGATGTCGGCGAACATGCGGCGCACGACATGACCCTTGCCCTGCATCCGCTCGGTGCGCACGATCGCGCCGGCGACACGGGCATGGTCGACGGTGCGGTCGCGGCTATTGTTGTCGTAGACGTAGATCGCGGCGCCCGGCAGCGCCGCGCGGAAGGCGGCGACCGTCTGCGCGATCGCCGCCTCCTCATTGTAGCAGGGCAGGATCACGGCGATGCGGGGGGTGGCCGCGGCCTCGTGAACGGCGGCCACCATCACAGCCTCCGTTCGCGCTGAGCGTAGTCGACGTGCAGGACGCGAACGACGCGCCTGCAGCATGTCCTTCGACTGCGCTCAGGACGAACGGGGATAGGCATTCGCTTCGATCAGGCCTCGGTCTTCTTGGCGGCGGCCTTCTTGGCGGCCGGCTTCTTGGCGGGCTTGGCCTCGGCCTCGGCACCCGCGACGACGTCGGCGGCGGGCGCGGCCGCAGCCTCGCCTTCGACCGCGACGGGCTCGGCGGCCTTCTTGGCCTTCTTCGCCTTGGGCTTGGGCGCCTCGATCACCGGCTCCTCGGCATGATCATGACCGGCATGATCATGATCGGCATGGTCGTCGCCATGGTCGTGATCGCCATGGTCATGGTCGCCATGATCGTGGCCGGCATGGTCGTGCGATCCGTGATCATGGTCGCCATGATCATGATGATGCGTGCCCGACGCGAAGCCGTCCTCGCTCTCGATCGCCGCCTCGAGCTCCGCGCGCGTCACCGCACGGTCGCTGATCTCGGCCTTGCCGAACAGGAAGTCGACGACCTTGTCCTCGTAGAGCGGCGCGCGCAGCTGGGCAGCGGCCATCGCGTCGCTCTGCACGTACTGCGCGAAACGCTCGCGGTCGGCGGGCTGATACTGCTGCGCGGCCTGCGCGACCAGACGCTGCATCTCGGCCTGCGTGACCTCGACACCGTTGGCTTGGCCGATCTCCGAGAGGAGAAGGCCAAGACGCACGCGGCGCTCGGCGATCGCGCGATAATCGTCGCGGTCGTTTTCGAGCTCGGCCTTGGCGGCCTCGACGTCGGCCTCGTGCGTCGCCTCATGCTCGAGCTGCTGCCAGATCTGCGCGAACTCGGCCTCGACCATCGACGGCGGCACCGGGAAATCATGGCCTTCGGCGAGCTGGTCGAGCAGCTTGCGCTTCATATGCGTGCGGGTGAGCCCGTTGAGCTCCTGCTCGATCTGCCCCTTGATCAGCTCCTGGAGCTGGTCGAGCCCGGTCAGGCCCAGCGACTTGGCGAACTCGTCGTCGATCGCGCCTTCGGCCGGGACCTTCACCTCGGTGACGGTGACCGCGAACACGGCATCCTTGCCGGCCAGATCCTTGGCGGGATAATCCTTGGGGAAGGTGACGTTCAGCTCGCGGCTCTCGCCGACCTTGACGCCTTCGAGCTGCTCTTCGAAGCCCGGGATCAGGCGGCCCGAGCCGAGCTCGACCGACATGCCCTCGCCGGTGCCGCCCTCGAAGGCGACGTCGTTCACGGTGCCCTTGTAATCCATCACGACGAGGTCGCCCTCGACCGCGGGATGGCCGTCCTGCGCGGCTTCGTGGCGCTTGGACTGCGCGGCGATCTTGCCGATCTGCTCGGCGATCTCGTCGTCACCGGCGGCGACCGTCAGCCGCTCGAGCGTGAGCCCGTCGATCTGCGGCGCGGGGACGTCGGGCAGCACCTCGAGCGTGACCGCCAGCTCGGCGTCCTTGCCCTCTTCATAATCGGTGTCGAGCTCGACCGCCGGCTGAGTCGCCGGGCGCAGCTTCTGCTCGGCGAGCAGCGACTGGACGCTGTCCTGGACGACCGAGTTGAGCGCGTCCTGATGGATCGCGGGGCCATGCATCTTGCGGACGAGGTTGGCGGGGACCTTGCCCGGGCGGAACCCCGGCATCTTCATCTGCGGCGCGGTCGCCTTGATCTGGCGATCGACGACGGTGGCGATGTCCTTGGCCGGGATCGTGAGCTTGTAGCCACGCTTGAGCCCCTCGTTCAACGTCTCGACAGTCTGCATGGTCAGCCTTCTTTTCTCGGAAATTCGTGTGCGGCGTCAGCCCCGCTGGCGGAAGCGGGGCTGGTGCGGGCGAAGGGACTCGAACCCCCACATCTTGCGATGGCAGGACCTAAAC
>NZ_CALMAW010000045.1 GCF_937859915.1 uncultured Sphingomonas sp.
CCGACGCGCTCGCGGCGGGCGCCGGCGGGGTCGCGACCCGCGCCGAGGGCAGGACATTGGGGTCGACCGGGGTCGAATTGCCCTGGATCGCGGCGATCATCCCCGGGGTCGCCATCTTGTCGAGCGGCAGATAGTCGCTCTTGAAATTGACCTCGACCGATCCCGACAGGCTCGCCTTGACCTTGAGCGATTCCTCGCTCGCCTCCTTGGCGGCGCTCATCGCGGTGATGATCGGCTTGTTCTCATATTTGTACGTGCCTTTGCTGAAGCGGTCGCTGCTCGAGCTGACATTGCCGTCCTGGCTGTCATATTTGCGCGTGCCGCCGCTGTCGTACGAGCCTTCGCCGGCGTAGGTCGTCTGGACATTGCCGGAGGCGTCGCGCGCCATGTCCATCGCCTGCGCGCTGCGGCTCTTGGTGCGCGTGCTGCCGGCCTGGAAGTCGAACAGCACTTTCGCGGCGATCTTGCCGTCGGTGACGACGATGCGGTTGATGCCGAGCAGGATCATGCTCGCCATCATTTGCTGGCGCTGCTTGGCGAGCTGCATCCGCGCGCCGACGACGAGCGCGCGCTCGACATTCTCGTCGGACAGATCGAGACTCTTCAGCGCGCCATTCTCGAAGCTGATCGAGCTGTTGACGCGCGCGAGCGCCGTGCTTTCGTCGACCCCTTCGCGCAATTGCAGACGCGGCTGCGGATCGTCGGACATGTCGTCGACGCCGATGTCGAACATGTCCGGAAATTTCTCCTGCATATGGTCGCGGCCTTGGTTCTCCGAGACATTGTCCTGCATGAACTGGCCGAGCGACATTGACACCGAGGCGACGAGCTTTCCATATTCCTCCATCTGCTCCATCGAGGTGTGGACGATCGCCTCGAACACGTTCGAGATCAGCCCGGCGACGAAGCCCGGGAAATTGACGCCCTGGACATAATCCTTGGCGGCGTCGACGCCCTCGTGGATCGCGCTCGCGTCGAACGGGGAATTGCCGATGGCGCTGACCTGCTTGCTGTCGTCGGCGTAACTTCCCTCCTGCGCCATCCCGCGTGCGGCGGGCATGCCGAGCCCGCCGGCGATCCGGTTGCCCTCGATATTGTCGGGCGCGACGAGATAATTGGCGATCTTGGCAGTATCCTGCGCGACCTGGCGCTGGCGGTCGGGCGGTAGCGCGGCGAACGCCTGGCTGCGCATCAGCAGGTCGCGCACCGCATCGCGGACTTCGGGCCGCGGCGTGCGGGTGGGTGGGGGAGCGGAGGGCGGATGCATCGAAACGGTCCTCGTTGATGGCGGCGGACGACGTCAGGCAGCGATCTGCTGGAGCGCCTGCGGGCTGACCTCGAACTCGGCGGGGCGCAGATACAGGCTGATCCGCGGCGGGAAGGCGGGGCCGGTGCGCACCGACAGGATCGAAAAGCGCCCCGGCCAGACGTCGTCGTCGGGGGTGAAGGCGCTCATCCAGCGGCTCAGCGCGGCGAGTTCGCGCGGACGCTCGCCGAGCCCGAGCGTCAGCAGGCTGAGGAATTCGGGCGGCAGGTCCGGGATCTGCGAAAGCTGGACATAGAGCTCGAATTCGGGGCCCTGCGGCGTCTGCCCGAGCGCGATCAGCGTCGCACCGGGGGGCAGCTCGAAGCGGCCGCCGAGCACCAGCCCCAAGATCTGCATCACCGCGGGTAGGCGGTCGCCCATGCCGAGCGCGTCCATCATCGGCTGCAGCTCGGCGAGCTTGAGCGCCTGCGGATAGAGGAAGGTCAGCCGCTGGCCGCCGGCGTCGCGCTGCGCGCTGATCGTCGTGAACAGCGGGCGCAGCGCGGGCAGCAGGCGCTGCGCGGTGGCGACCAGCTGGAACAGCGCGGGTGGCAGCTGCACCGCCTGATCGCCCTGCGTCTCGTAATAGACCTTCGAGGCATAGAGCCCGTCGCGATCGGTCGAGGCCCCGAAGAAGGCGCCATAATCGAGGTTGCCGCCGCTGCCGAAGCCGCGATAGGGCTCCGACCGCTCGTCGAACCAGCGCAGCGTGTCGCGGCCGAGGAAGGCGCCGACCAGCCGGCGCATCTCGCGCGTCGCCTCGTCGCGGCGGTCGACGCCCGCCGCGGCGGGCTCGAGCGGCTCGATCGTGAAGCGCAGCTTGCCCGGCTGGGTTTCCGAGAAGCTGGGTTCGAACGGCGCCGCCATCGGCGCCAGCGCGTTGCGCGCATAGCGCGGGTCGCCGGCGGGCAGCGGGAAGGTGCGCGCGATCAGCCCGGCCATCGGCGGGCCGGGATCGGCGGTGCCGAGCGCCCGCGCCGCCTGGGCCAGGCGGCGCGTCACCGTATCGGACAGGGGACGATTGGCCATCTTAACGATCCTCTCAATTGTAGCGGGCGCCGTTCGACCGGGCGGGGGCGGCGGACGCCCCGAGACCCATGCCGACGCCCGCCTCCATGCCGGGAATCTCGTCCATGAACTCGCGCGCGAAGGCGGGCATCTGGACGGGCTTCGAGGTCATCACCGGCGACATCCGCGGCTGCGCCATCTCGTCGATCCGCGTCTCGGAGACCGCGGTGTCGGCGAGCCACAGCTCGCAGGCGTTGACCAGATCATAGTCGGTCGGCGTGCTCGTCGCCTTGGTGCCGGCGGTGCGGGGCACCGGCGAGCGCACGTCCATCATGTCGATCAGCGGACCGGTCGGGCGCATGATCTTGGCGATGTTGTTGGCCAGCCATGCCGTGATGATCGCGCCGCAGGTGGCGAGCGTGCGGTAGCGCGTGCTGGTGCGCGCGCCGCCGAGCTCGGTGGTCGCGATCTGGTCGATCACCTGCCACATGTCGCGCGCGCCGTAGGAGGCGCGGATCTCGGGATCGCCGAGCAGCTGGATCATCGACTTGACCTCGCCCTGCAGCTCGAGCGCGGCATAATAGGTCATGCCATAGCCATGCAGCGACAGGTTGGTGGCGAGATCGCGCGCCGCCTTGCGCATCTGCTGCGCGCCGACCGCGCTGGGCAGCGCGGCACGGAGCAGCTTGTCGACATCCTGCTGGCGGACGAACTGCGACACCGACGAGACGAAGCGCAGCCACAGATCGTTGAAGTCGGTATTGCCCTGGATCGCGGGATTGCCGCCGGGCTGGCCCATCGTCATCGCATAGAGATCGCGCCGCTCGGTCTCGCTGATCCGGTTGGGGCTTTCCTTCCAGCGCTTGTAGAGCAATTTGCCGGCATTGCCCTTGCCGATCGGCAGCGTGCCGTTCTGCGCGCTCTCGAGCAGCTTGTCGACGACCTGGAAAGCCTTGAGCTCGTCGAGCATCGCCGAGCAGATCACCGGGCCCATCAGCCGGATATTGTCGGCGACGATCTCCTCGTCGGACACGGTCTCGAGATCGGGCAGGTCGATGCCGATCTCGATCGATCCGTCGTCGCCGATGTTCTGGACCTTGTCGAGCGCCTCGCTGACCTTGCGGCCGAGCTGCGTTTCGCTGTTGGTGACGCCGGCGGCGGCAAGGTTGCGCATCACGCTGGCGAACTCGGCGACGTTGACGACATGCGCGATCTGCGTGCCGGTCGGCGTTGCCCCCTCTTCCGACAGCAGTGCGAAGACGCGCAGCGACAGCGGGCTGTAGGACTGTGTCTCGCCGACCGCGGCGTAGAAGGACTTGCCGAAGCTCGCCCAGCGCGGATCGGTGCGATCGGCGTTGATCCGGAACTGCGGCCGGGTGGCGTCGTGCGGCTGCCCCGGCGCGCTGGCGTCCTCGGGCTTGGGATCGGGCTTCTTGACGGTCTTGGTCTGGCTCGTCGCCTTGGCGGCGACCGCGGGCGGCGGCTCGGCGCTGTCGAGGATCAGCAGCCCGAGCGTCAGCGCGGCATCGACCGTGTGACGCCCCATCTGGTGGCCCGACGCCATCGTCAGCGCGACGCCGGGATCGGCGTCGACGTCGCCGCGCGGATTCGCGAGATAGCCGATCATCATGCTCGCGCGCTCGTTGAACTGGTCGCGCGCGGCGACATAGACCGGATCGCACCATTCCTCGTTGGTGGCGATCGCGGCGAGCAGATTGTTGATGTTGTCGCGCTCGTCGCGCTCCTCGACCGAATAGAAGATCTCGTCGGCGGCGCCGCCGACGCCGGTGCCGGCGCGTGAGCGCGCCGAGCGGTCGAGCTGGTTGACGCGCTCGGTGAGCCGGCGGCGTTCGGTCTGCTCGCGGACCGCGAGATCGTGGAACAGGGTGAGTACGTCTTCCATGGGGAAACTCCTTCGCGTTGGGGCCGTCCGGTGGGTCGTGGGCGGCGATCATCCATCCTCGGTGTTGCACTGGGTCCGGTCGATCAGCCGGTCGACCGCGGCGAGCGCGGCGGCGGCGTCGAGCACGCCGCTGCCATAGCCCGGGCCCGCGGTGGCGAAGGGATGCGCGGTGGCGATCACGATCTGCTTGAGCATCGCGGGTTCGAGCGGGAAGGCGCGGCGTTCGGCCTTGGCGATCATCAGCGCGACGGTGGCGGTGACGAAGGGCGCCGCGAAACTGGTGCCGGTCGCGCGCTGATACCCATCGAGCGCGGCGGTGAAGACCCGCTCGCCGGGTGCGGCCAGCGCGACATGGGTGCCGCGCGTCGAAAAGCCGGTCGGTCGCGCGTCGGCGCCGACCGCGGCGACCGCGACCACCTCGGGATAGGCGGCCGGCCAATAGACCGTCTCCTCGCCATTGTTGCCGCTCGCCGCGACGAAGCTGCAGCCGCGATCGCTGCCATAGGCGATCACGTCGGCATGCGGCTTGGGCAGATGCGGCGCGAGCTGCGAATCGTCGGTGCCGAAGCTCAGGTTGAGCACGCGCGCGCCGAGGTCGATCGCCAGCTTGGCGGCGGCGTCGAGGTCGGCGATCGCGCCCATCCCGATCGCGGCGGATTTGCCGGGCAGCCGCGCGGCGCCGAGCGCGCGCATCGGCAGCAACTGCGCCGCGCCGGCGAGGCCCGGCGGCATGCCCGCGCCCTCCGCGCCGATGATCGCGGCGCAGGCTGAGCCATGGCCGACATAGCGGTCGGTCGGCGCGTGATCGGGGTCGACGCCGGTGCCGAGGATCTCGATCCCCGGCGCGACGTCGCCGCTGCCCAGTTGTACGGTGTCGTAGCCGCGCCGGAAGCCGCGGACGAATTCGGGATGGTCGGGGGCGACGCCGCTGTCGACGATGCCGACGATCACCGCGCTGTCGCCGGGTTCGTAGGCGAGCGCCTCGGGCGCGCGAACCATCGCCCAGGGCGCCCACATCTCGGCGTCGTCGATTGTTTCGGCTGCCTGTGCGCGGGCGTGCATCTCGAGCGGGGCGGTAGCGACATAATTGGGGCTCGCCCATTCGACCGTGCTGACCGTCGACAGCGCCTCGACCAGATCGGCGATCGGCGTCGCCGGATCGGTGCGGACGAGGAAGGTGCGCGCCATGCCGGTCAGCTGCTCGGCGTCGCTATAGGCGCGGTTGCGGCTGCCGGTCCGGGCGATATTGGCGGCGGCGGTGTGCAGCCGCGCGATCCGCGCCGGGCCGCCGCGGGCGCGGATGACGCGATCGATCGCGCCGCCGTCGAGCGTGGCGGCCGCAGTCGCGACGCCGTCGCGCACGTCGTTG
>NZ_CALMAW010000046.1:0-33472 GCF_937859915.1 uncultured Sphingomonas sp.
TCGCGCTGATCGGCGTCTTCCTGCTGCTCGGCATCGTCAAGAAGAACGCGATCCTGATCATCGATTTCGCGATCCATGCGCAGCGCGAGCGCGGCCTGTCCGCACAGGAGGCCGCGCGCGAGGCGAGCCTGCTGCGCTTCCGCCCGATCCTGATGACGACGCTGGCGGCGGCGCTCGGCGCGGTGCCGCTCGCGATCGGCTTCGGCGAGGGCGCCGAGCTGCGTCGCCCGCTCGGCGTCGCGATCATCGGCGGGCTGATCGCCAGCCAATTGCTCACCCTCATCACGACGCCCGTCGTCTATGTCTGCCTCGATCGCCTCGCCAACCGGCGGAAGAACCGACGCCGGCGCCAGCCCCGCTTGAACGAGTTGCCCGCATGACCAGACCGTTCCGCCTCCTGCCGCTGTTCGCCCTGCTCGGCGGCTGCTCGCTCGCGCCGCATTATGTGCGGCCCGGCCTGTCGGCACCACAAAGCTGGAAGACCGCGCCCGGTTGGCAGCAGGCGACGCCCGCCGACGGCGCGCCGCGCTCGGACTGGTGGACGGGTTTCGGCGACGCCGCGCTCAACGACCTCATCGTCCGCGCGGTCGCGCACAACCAGACGGTCGCGCAGGCCGCGGCGACCTATCGCGAGGCGGTCGCGACCACCCGCGAGGCGCATGCTAGCCTGTTCCCGACGATCAGCGCCAACGGCACCGTGACGCACACGCATTCGGGTTCTGGCAGCGTCATCAACGGCGACACGATCAGCACCGGCAGCACCACGGGCACGACGGGAACTGGCACGACGACCGGCACCGGCACGACCGGCACGACGACATCGGGCACGGTCAGCCGCGGCTCGAGCTCGACCAACTATCATCTTAGCCTTGCCGGGACCTGGACTCCTGATTTCTTCGGGAGCTTGCTCAACACCGAGCGCAACGCAAGCCTGACCGAGCAGGCGCGGCTTGCCGACCTCGCCAATGCCCGGCTCGCGCTCGAGGGCGAACTCGTCACCGACTATCTCAGCCTGCGCGCCGCCGACGCGATGATCGCCAGCCTCACGGCGACGACCGCCGCCTATCAGCGCTCGCTCACCGTCGCGACCAACCAATATAATGCCGGCATCGTCGCGCGCACGGACGTGTTCCAGGCACAGTCGCAGCTCGCCTCCGCGCAGTCCGATCTCGAGGGCGAGAAGCGCACGCGCGCGCAGTTCGAGGATGCGATCGCGGTGTCCGTCGGCGAGAACCCGGCCGGGTTCACCATTCCTGCGCTCGGCATGGCCTGGGCGCCGGTCACGCCGGTGGTGCCCGAGCTGCTGCCGGGCACGCTGGTCGAGCGCCGCCCCGACGTCGCCTCCGCCGAACGCCAGGTCGCCGCCGCCAACGCGCAGATCGGCGTCGCCAAGGCCGCCTTCTTCCCGACCGTCAGCCTGTCGGGCAGCGGCGGGTTCGAGAACAACTCGCTCTCCGGCCTGTTCAGCTCGGGCGCGACCCTGTGGTCGCTGGGCGCGCAGGTCGCCGAGACGCTGATCGATTTCGGGGCGCGCAAGGCCCGGCTCGCCGAGGCGCGCGCCGCCTATGATGCGACCGTCGCCAATTACCGGCAGGTGACGCTGACCGCCTTCCAGGATGTGCAGGACGACCTGATCGCGAGCCAGATCCTGACCCGCCAGGAGGCGCTGCTCCGCCAGGCCTCGATCGCGGCCGACAAGAGCGAGGCGTCGATCCGCAACCAATATCAGGCGGGCACGGTCGTTTATACCGACGTCGTGACCGCGCAGGCGACCGCCCTGACCGCCCGCCGCGCACTGATCCAGGCGCAGAGCGATCGCCAAAACGCCGCCGTCGCGCTGATCCAAGCGCTCGGCGGCGGCTGGGCCGACAGCGACCTGTCGCGCAGCTCGGCGGATGCGCTCGCGGCGACGGCGAAGCCCGCGCCGCAGCCCTGATGATCAACGGGCGGATCTGCGTGCACGTTTTTCGAGCGATCCGGATCGCCTTCGGTCCGTCATGCTGAAGCTCAAGGCGCAGCTCTTCTGCGGCGACGAGATCGCGATCGGGCCGGGTAAGGCCGCGCTGCTCGACGCGATCGCGCTTCACGGCTCGATTTCGGCGGCCGCGCGCGCGATCGGGATGAGCTACAGGCGGGCCTGGCTGCTCGTCGACACGATGAACCGCTGCTGGACCGAGCCGCTGGTCGAGACCGCGGCGGGCGGCAGCAAGGGCGGCGGCGCGCGGATATCGGAGGCCGGACGGGCGGTGCTGGCCGAGTATCGCGCGCTCGAGCTGGCCATCGAATCTGCGGCTGTCACGCAGGACAGACGGCTCGACCTACGCATGCGGGCGGTTCCGCTCGCGCCCAAGGCATGAACCGCACGGCATTGCCTCGCGCGTCGTATCGCGCCATGCATAGCGTCAATCTACCGGAGCCCGCCATGCGCCTGACGTCTCGCTGCCTGTCCCTGCTGCTGTCGCTATGCGCCGCCGTCTCGCTGAGCGCCGCCGCGTCCGCGAAGCCGCCGCTGGTGCTTGCGGCCGCCAGCCTGCAGGAATCGCTCAACGCCGCGGCCGACGCCTGGGCGGCCAAGCATCACGAGCGGCCGGTGCTGTCGTTCGCGGCGTCCTCGGCGCTCGCCAAGCAGATCGACGCGGGCGCGCCGGCCGACCTGTTCATCTCGGCCGATGAGCCCTGGATGGACGACATCCAGAAGAATGGCTTCGTTGCCCCCGGCACGCGCGTCTCCTTCCTCGGCAACACGCTGGTGCTGGCTGCGCCTGCCGCCAGCAAGGGCGACATCGCGATCCGGCCGGGCTTTCCGCTCGCCAAGGTGCTGGGCGACGGCAAGCTTGCGATGGCCGACCCGGATTCGGTGCCCGCCGGCAAATATGGCAAGGCCGCGCTGACCGCGCTCGGCGTGTGGCCGAGCGTCCAGGCCAGGGTGGTTCGCGGCGACAGCGTGCGTGCGGCGCTTGCCTTCGTCGAACGCGGCGAGGCGCCGTACGGTATCGTCTACGGCACCGACGCGCTGTCGTCGAAGGCGGTGCGGATCGCCGGCGTCTTTCCGTCGTCGAGCCATGTCCCGATCACCTATCCGATCGCACGGCTCGCCGGCTCGACCAACCGCGACGCCGAGGCGTTCCGGCTGTTCCTGATCTCCGCGCAAGGCCGCGCGATCTTCCGTCATTATGGCTTCCTGCCGCACACACCGCAGGCGCTCTGACCGGGTGTTGCTGTCGCCTGACGAGTGGCAGATCGTCGGCCTGTCGCTCAAGGTCAGCGGCGTCGCGGTCGCGCTGACGCTGCCGGTCGCGTTCGGGCTCGCCTATCTGCTCGCGCGCGGCAAGTTTCCGGGCAAGATCCTCTTGGACGCGCTGGTCTATCTGCCGCTGGTGCTGCCGCCGGTGGTGACCGGCTGGCTGCTGCTGATCGGCTTCGGGCTGCGCGGGCCGATCGGCAGCCGGGTGCACGACTGGTTCGGGCTGACGCTGATCTTCCGCTGGACGGGCGCGGCACTGGCGGCGGGGATCATGGCGCTGCCGCTGATGGTGCGCGCGATGCGGCTGTCGATCGAGGCGGTCGACCGCCGCATCGAGGGTGCGGCGCGGACGCTGGGTGCCTCGGACTGGCGGGTGTTCTGGACGATCACCGTGCCGCTCGCGCTGCCGGGGATCCTGGCGGGCATCGTGCTCGGCTTCGCGCGCTCGATCGGCGAGTTCGGGGCGACGATCACCTTCGTCTCCAACATCCCGGGCGAGACGCAGACGCTGCCGATCGCGATCTACGCGGCGCTGCAGGTGCCAGGATCGGACGCGATCGTGACGCGGCTCGCGCTGATCTCGGTGGTGCTGTCGCTCGGGGCGCTGATCGTCTCGGAACTGCTGGCGCGCCGCGCCGGCGTGGGGCGGGGCGGCCATGTCCTTTGACATCGACGTGTGCCGGCGGATGGGGCCGGACGCCGAGGTCGCGCTGCGCTTCGCATCGGGCGCAGGGCTGACCGCGCTGTTCGGGCCGTCCGGGGCGGGCAAGACCAGCCTGCTGTCGATGGTCGCGGGCCTGCTGCGCCCCGATGCCGGGCATATCCGCGTCGCCGGGGAGACCGTGTTCGACGCGGCCGCCGGCATCGATGTGCCGACGGCACGGCGTTTCGCCGGCTATGTCTTCCAGGACGCGCGACTGTTCCCGCATCTGCGCGTCCGCGCCAATCTGCGCTACGGGATGCGCCGCGCGACCGAGCAGACGATGACGCTCGACGAGATGGCGGCCTTCCTCGGCATCGCGCCGCTGCTCGACCGCTGGCCGCGCAGCCTGTCGGGGGGCGAGGCGCAGCGCGTCGCGATCGGCCGCGCGCTGCTGTCGGGCCCGCGTTTCCTGCTGATGGACGAGCCGCTCGCCGCGCTCGACCATGCTCGCCGCGGCGAGGTGATGGGTCTGATCGAGCGGGTGCGCGACGAACTCGGCCTGCCGATCCTCTACGTCAGCCACGACCGCGGCGAGGTCGACCGGCTCGCCGCGACCGTCGTGGAGATGCGGTGACGTCTCCGTTTCCCTATCGGGGAGAGGGGCGGGGTGAAGGGGAGGCGGCGGGCAGGCGTCGCATTCCCTGCATCGGCTGGAACCCTTCACCCAACCCTCTCCCTATGGGAGAGAGCTTTCGGTGGCCGCCACCCGCCATCCCGAATGTTCAGACGACGGGTTCACCCGCACCGACGAGGCCGCTAAGGGGGCGCATCGCGCGCTGCCCGAGGAGCTGACATGGACGAGACCTTCCGCCAGGCGGCATTGAACTATCATCGCCATCCCCGGCCCGGCAAGCTCACCATCGAGCCGACCAAGCGGATGGAGACGCAGCGCGATCTCGCGCTCGCTTACTCGCCCGGCGTCGCCGCGCCCTGCCTCGAGATCGCCGCCGACCCGGACAAGGCGCGCGACTATACCGCGCGCGCCAATCTCGTCGCGGTGATCACCAACGGCACCGCGGTGCTCGGCCTCGGCAACATCGGCGCGCTCGCCTCCAAGCCGGTGATGGAGGGCAAGGCCGTGCTCTTCAAGAAGTTTGCCGGGATCGACGTGTTCGACATCGAGGTCGACGCCAGCGACCCCGATCATTTCGTCGAGGTGGTGGCGGCGCTCGAGCCGACCTTCGGCGCGATCAACCTCGAGGACATCAAGGCGCCCGAATGTTTCGCGATCGAGGAGAAGCTGCGCGCGCGGATGAACATCCCGGTGTTTCACGACGACCAGCACGGCACCGCGATCGTCTGCGCCGCCGCGGTCCGCAACGGGCTGCTGCTGCAGGGCAAGAGGCTCGCCGACGTCAAGGTCGTGACCAGTGGCGCCGGCGCGGCGGCGATGGCCTGCGTGCGGCTGATGATCGCGATGGGCCTGCCCCACGACAATGTCACGCTCACCGACATCAACGGCGTCGTCCACAAGGGCCGCGAAGGCCTCACCCCCGAGCTCGAGCCGTTCGCGCGCGACACCAATGCGCGGACGCTGGGCGACGTGCTGGCGGGCGCCGACGTGTTCCTCGGCCTGTCGGCACCGCGCGTGCTGAAGGAGGAGTGGCTGCCGCTGCTCGCCGACAAGCCGCTGATCCTGGCGCTCGCCAATCCCGAGCCCGAGGTGCTGCCCGAGGTGGTCGCGCGCATCCGCCCCGATGCGATCATCGCCACCGGCCGGTCGGACTATCCCAACCAGGTCAACAACGTCCTTTGCTTCCCCTACATCTTCCGCGGTGCGCTCGACTGTGGTGCTACCGAGATCAACGCGGCGATGGAGCTCGCCTGCGTCGAGGCGATCGCCGAGCTCGCGCGGATCGAGCCCGACGAGACGGTGGCGCGCGCCTATGGCGGCGCGCAGCTGCTGTTCGGGCCCGAGCATATCATTCCCAAGCCGTTCGATCCCCGGCTCGCGCTGCTGATCGCGCCCGCCGTCGCCCGCGCGGCGATGGCGACCGGCGTCGCCCGCCATCCGATCGACGATTTCGCCGATTATGAGCGTCAGCTCCAGCGCTTCGCCTATCGTTCGGGCCAATTGATGCACCCGGTGTTCGAGCAGGCGCGCTCGACGCTGAAGAGGGTCGCCTATGCCGAGGGCGAGGACGAGCGCGTGCTGCGCGCCGCGCAGGTCGTGATCGACGAGCGGCTCGCCCGGCCAGTGCTGATCGCCCGCCGCGACATGGTGTCGGCGCGGATCGCCAAGCTCGGCCTCAGGATGAAGATCGACGAGGATTTCGAGATCGTCGACCCGCTCGCCGATGAGACGATTATCCCGCGCTTGATGGAAAGCTATGTCGCGCTGGTCGAGCGCCGCGGCGTGACTCCGGCTGCCGCACGGATGCGCGTCCGTCGCCGGCCGGCGATCGCTGCGGCCATGCTGCTCCACGAAGGGCTGGTCGATGCCGCGCTGTGCGGAGGCACCGCCGACTGGTGGCAGCAGACCGGCGACATCCTGCCGATCATCCCGCGGCTGCCCGGGCTCAACCGCGTCTATGCGCTGTCGGCGCTGATCGTCGGCGAACAGACGCTGTTTTTCTGCGACACGCACATGAACGTCGATCCGACCGCCGAAGAGGTCGCCGAGATGACGCTGCTTGCCGCCGATGCGGTGCGGCGTTTCGGCATCGTTCCGAAGGCGGCGCTGCTCAGTCACAGCAATTTCGGGGCGTCCAATTCGCCCTCGGCCAAGAAGATGCGGCACGCGCTGCAGCTGGTGCGCTCCGATGCGCCCGAGCTCGAGATCGACGGTGAGATGCACGCCGATGCCGCGTTGGCACCGGCGTTGCGCGAACTGATGGTCGGGTCGAGCCGGCTCGAGGGCTCGGCCAATCTGCTGGTCATGCCGACGCTCGATGCGGCCAATATCGCGTTCACGCTGCTCGCTGCAACCACCGACGCGCTGCCCGTGGGGCCGATGCTGCTCGGCATGTCGCAGCCGATCCACGTGTTGACCGCGAGCGCGACCGCCCGCGGCATCGTCAACATGACCGCTTTGGCGGCGTCGGGCGATGCACCAGGGGAGTGAAGGACAATTCCCCCGCAGCCATTCGAAGGCATTGCTGCGGGCGCCGTAAGTCGTCGACGTGATCGATCCAATATTGGTCGGATATGTCTGCAGTGCAACGAAGGTTCAATGTCTGGCTGTTAGGGTTCGGAAGGAAGCGCGGAACCGCGATCCGAGGAGAGAATGATGCCGGCCTTTGACGTGAGTAGAACCTCAGACGAAGATATCATCCTTTGTCGGATCTACCGCTTCCTGGCGGATAGCGAGGCGGAGCTATTGGTGGCGGCGTTGTCCCCGCTGATCACGACGTCGCGGCGACACCATCGGCCGATCCGCATGTTGTTAGATAACCGGCAGGGCGCGGTATTCTCGGCCAAGGCGGCGCACGCTTTGATGCTGCTGCGCGAGGCGCGCGACGATCGGGACCGCACCGCCGTCCTCGTCTCGGACAATATCAACAAATTGCAGGCCAAGAGAACCGCGGGACCAGGAACCGAGGTGTTCGTCTCGGAACCCGAAGCAATGCAGTGGCTGCAGGCCTCGGCCTGATCGGCCGCCCGCCGCGGGGCCCGCCTATTTGGGATCGCGCCACCCGGAAAGCAGCCCCGCCTTCAGCGACGCGTGGGCGCGCATCGTCCTGAACAACCGCAATTCGTCCGCATTCTGCCGGACCACCTCGAGCGGCTCGACATCGCGATGAAAGCGTAGCCCGGCGAAGTCGATCCCGGTCCAGGCGACCGTTGCGACGACGTCGAGGCTCCGCGCGCGCAGCACGACCTCATGGCCGGGCATGGGCAGGTCGCATCCCTTGATCAGCGCGCCACAGCGCGAGATGTTCGAAATCATCACGGGTAACGCCTTTCGGTGGCGGACGATGAGTTCGCCGGAAAAGCTCGTTGGATAGCGCAAGGATCGACGCGAATCCGGAATCGCTTTGATGCTAGCTGCCGCCATTGAATTATCCTATGTCAATCAGGCCTTTAGTCTAACCCGTTCGACAACAAGGAGATCAGCCGGGAGTTCCGGAAAATAAATCAAGATTAGTATAGTTGATCTGGTATAGTTAACAGAATGGGAATCGCGGTCAGCGATATCGTATGCAAATCCCGATTGGGCATCGCGGCCAATCTGCGTGCGTCGGCCATGTTGCTCTTCGCCTGATCCGGCGACTACTCGAGCGCGAGACCGAGCTGCGCGTCGCCCGCGTCCTCGGCCTGATCGAGCGCGGACAGGGTCAGCCCGAGCAAGCGCACCGGCAGCGCGACCGGGCAGAGAGCGAGCATCAACGCCTTGCCGACCGCGGCAAATTGCGCGCGATCGACGACGGGCTCGGCGAAGCTTTTCGCGCGCGTGATCTGGCGAAAATCCGAATATTTGACCTTAAGCGTCACCGTCCGCCCGCGCGACTGCGACGCCTCGATCCGCGGCCACACGGTCTCGACGATGCCGTCGAGCGCCTCGAGCAGGTCGGTCGGGCTGCGCAGATCGACGAAGAAGGTATTTTCCGCACCGACCGATTTGCGGATGCGATCGGGGCGCACCGGGCGGTCGTCGAGACCGCGCGCCGCGTCATAGAGATAGCCGCCCCAACTGCCGAAGGTCGCCAGCAGCCAGTCGCGCGATTTGGCGCGCAGGTCGGCGCCGGTCTCGATGCCGAGGCGCGTCATCTTCTCCGCGGTCTTGGGGCCGACGCCGTGAAAGCGCTTGACCGGCAGCGCCGCGACGAAGCCCGGCCCCCGCGCCGGGGTGATCACGCACTGGCCGTCGGGCTTGTTCTGGTCCGAGGCGATCTTGGCGATGAACTTATTGTAGGAGACGCCCGCCGAGGCGGTCAGTCCGGTCTCGGCCTTGATCGCGGCGCGGATCGCGAGCGCGGTGGCGGTGGCGCTGCCGATGCCGGCATGGTCCTCGGTGACGTCGAGATAGGCCTCGTCCAGCGACAGCGGTTCGATCAGCGCGGTGTAGCGCGCGAAGATCGCGCGGATCTGGCGTGAGACCTCGCGATAGACTTCGAAGCGCGGCCGCACGAAGACGAGATCGGGGCACAGCCGCCGCGCCGTCACCGAGGGCATCGCCGAGCGCACGCCGAACGTCCGTGCCTCGTAGCTGGCCGCTGCCACCACGCCGCGCTCGCGCGACCCGCCGACCGCGACCGGCAGCCCGCGCAACGCCGGGTCGTCGCGCTGCTCGCACGACGCGTAGAAGGCGTCCATGTCGACATGGATGATCCGTCGGACGGGCAGGGCGTCGGTCACGGGATCGGCCACGGGGCGCGCGTCGCTGCCATGCTAGAGATGCAGGTCGCTCGGCCCCTCGAGATGAAGATAGGTCGTGTCGAACTCGCCGATCGCCACCAGTGCCTTCCAGTCGAAGATCGTGATCGACCGACCACCGAAGGCGATCAGGCCTTCAGCGCGCAGCTTGGCCATGACGCGGTTGGTGTGGATCGGCGTGACCCCGAGCGCATCGGCAAGGTCGGTCTGCGTCAGCGGCAGCTCGAAGCTGGCGCCATTGACCAGGCCGACCCGCTTGAGCCGCACCGCCAGCTCGCAGAACAGATGCGCGGTGCGCGCGCGGGTATCGCGCCGCCCGTTGTTGAGCAGAGCCTCGCGCTGGATCGAGGCGTCGAGCAGCGTATCGTACCAAAAGGCGCGGGCGAGCGCCGGATGATCCTCGGCGGTACGCAGGATGGCGTCGTGCGGGATCAGCACGACGGTGGTGTTGCGTACCGTCTCGATGGTGTGGTCGGCGACCTTGAACAGCACGGTGTGGAGGTCGACCATATCGCCGGGGACATGGAAGGAGATGATCTGCCGCCGGCCGCTCGCCGCCACCTTGGACCGATAGACGATGCCCTCGACGACGGTGCAGCAATGCGTCGGCCGCTCGCCTTCCTCGACGATGCGCGCACGCGCGGCGGTCTGGACGAGCTTCTGCGGCAGGCCGGTGAGCGCCGCGCGCTCGGTGGGCGTGAGCGCATCGCGGGTCTCGATCTTGTCGATGAAGCGATCGAGATAATGGCTGACCGTCGTGTGCATCACCGTCTGTATAACCGGGGGTTGGCCTGCCCTCAACCATGGCGATGATGCCGGCCGAGGGGCACGGTGGAACCGCCGCGCAGGCGGCGCGTCTGGCGCGGGCAAGGAGAATAGGCATGCTCGAATCGTTGGTGAAGTCGGTGCTGGTCGGCGCGGTTCAGAAGGGAACCGGAATTCCGCAGGGCGGGGCGGTCTCAACCACGCTGATCACGACGGGGGTCTCGCTCATGCTGATCCGCGGCCGGCGCCCAGTCGGGCTCGCGCTCGCCGTCGCCGGCGGTCTGATGCGGTGGCACGAGCTCGAGCAGGAGCGCCTCGCCGCGCAAGTGATGCTCAGGCGATCGGCTGCCGTCGGCGATGCTTCTGTGGCCACAGCACGGCGTTGACGGTCGCGCCGAGCAGGATCGCATAGGCAGAGACATAGAACCACATCAACAGCACGACCACGGCGCTGAGCGAGCCGTAGGTCGCGTTGTAATTGCCGAAGCGCGAGACGTAGAAGCCCAGGCCGACGGTCGCTGCCAGCCAGAGCAGCGTCGCGAGGCCGGATCCCATGCTGATCCACTGCCAGCCCGACGGCGCGCGATTGGGCCCGAAGCGATAGGCGCCGCCGATCGTCGCGCTGGCGAGCAGCGCAGCGACGAGCCAGGTGCCGAGCTTTATACCGGCAAGCGCGATCGGGCCGAGCCCGACGAGGATGGTCTCGAGCCACCCCAGGATCGTCGCGGCCAGCAGCCCGGTGATCGCGACGGCGACCGCGCCGACGATGATCGCCATCGAGACCACGATCCCCATCACGAAGCTGCGCGGATGATCCTGCTGGCCGTAGATCACGTTGAGCGCGGTCATCACGGAGGTCGAGGCGCGTGTCGCACCATAGACCGCGAACAGCAGCGCGAGCAGCAGGCCGAACCCGGTCTTGCCCGACGAGGCGGTCACCACCGCGACCAACTGGTCGAGGATCAGTTTCGCAGCGTCCTTGGGCACGATCGAGACGATCGTGCGGATATGGTCGGCGATCGTCGCAGGATCGGCGATCAGCCCGTAGCTCAGGATCACCGCGCCGAGCAGCGGGACCAGCGACAGGAAGCAGTAGAAGGCGACGCCGGCCGCCATCAGCGTGATATTGTCCTCCCCCATCTTGGTCCACAGCCTGCCGAAGAAGCCCACCGTCGCGGTCTCGGCATGATGGGCATAATGTCTGGCCTGTTGCAGCCGGCCGTCATGGCTATGGTCTGCCGTGGGGGGAAGGATGGCCTGGTCGTCCTGCATCGCGCGTCAACCCGCGACGTCATGATTATGTCCGTCCGACCGCGCGTCCGGGTCCTTTTTACGGGAACCCGCATCGACATTCGGCGTTGGTGGGCCGGGAATAATGCGTCGAACGACGCCGTCGGGGGACTAGGGGTTTGCGTTCAGGGTGTGAGGACCAATTGCGGCCCGGAGTCCCCGTGCGTCTTTCTCTTAGCGTCTCCGTCTTGGCCGTCGCGCTGGCCGTGGCCGGCTCTGCCTCCGCCCGTCGGGCCGATCCACCGGCCGATCAGCCGCAGCAGGCCGTCGATCCGGCAACCGATCCCGCGTTCAATGCTGCCCTGCCGTTGCTCGACAGCGTCACGGCGCCGCCCGCCGTTCCCGCCGCGTCGTCGATTGAACCGGCGACCACCGCGTCGGTCGCCGACCCGGCGCTTTCGCAACCGCTGCCGCCGCTCGCCGGGTTCGATCCGACCCCCGACACCAGCAAGGCCAAGGTGCCGAGCCACGAAGATACCCGCATCCGCTACACGATGCAGGTCGACGGGCTGAAGAAGCTCGGCCTCGAGGCGCAGTTCCGCAGTCTCTCCGAACTCGAGCTTGGCAAGAAGAAGGCGGCCAACGCCGCGCAGGTCGCCGCGCGCGCGACCGACGACGTCCAGCTGGCCGAACGGCTGCTGCGCGCCGAGGGCTATTATGACGGCGCCGCCTCGTCCACGGTCACCACGGTCAAGGACCAGCCCGGTCAGATCGTCGCGACGATCAGCGTGACGCCCGGCCCGCGCTACACCGTCGCCAGGATCGCGATCACCCAGGCCGACCCCGATCCGACCGCCCGCGCGATGACCGCGCTGACCACGCAGCTCAAGGTCGGTGCGCCGATCCGTTCGATCGCGGTCGAGGGCGGTGAGGCGCAGATCTCGCTGGCGCTCCCGCAGCAAGGCTATCCCTTCGCCAAGGTCGGCCAGCGCGACATCCTCCTCGACGGCGACACGCACAGCGGCGACTATACGCTGCCGCTGACCGCGGGGCCGAGATCGACCTTCGGCGGCCTGCAGACCAAGGGCGATCCGATCTTCTCCGTGAAGCATCTGGACGTCTTCCCGCGTTTCGAACGCGGCCAGGTCTATGACGCGCGGATTACCGACGATCTGCGCCAGGCGCTGGTCGGCACGGGCCTGTTCTCGACGGTCGCGATCGAGCCGGTCGACACTGGCACCAAGGCGCCCGACGGCACCGAGGTGGTCGATCTGCTCGTCACCCAGGCCAAGGGCCCGTGGCACGCCTGGGCGGGGCAGGTCGGCTATGGCACCGGCCAGGGCATATTGGGCACGGTCAGCTGGACCGACCGCAACCTCTTCCCGCCCGAGGGCGCGCTGATCCCGGCGCTGACCGTCGGCACGCAGGAACAGGGCGCCAATCTCACCTATCGCCGCTCCAACGCGGGTCAGCGCGACAAGACCTTCCAGATCACCGGCGGCTTCGATCGCAGCGACTATGACGCCTACCAGGCCCGCACCTTCTCGCTCGCGGTCAACTGGTCGCGGCAGAGCACGCCGATCTGGCAGAAGCGCTGGACCTACACCTATGGCGCCGAGATCCTCGAGACCGACGAGCAGGGCGCTGCGCTCAACGCCACCGATCCGCGGCCCTATCGCACCTATGAGATCGCCGCGCTCCCCGTCGAAGTTCAATATGACCGCTCGAACAGCCTCCTGGATCCGACGCGCGGCTACCGACTGCTCGTCCGCGTCAGCCCGGAGGCGTCGATCCGCTCGGGGGTCAAGGGCTATGCCCGGCTGACCGCGCAGGGCACCACCTATCTGCCGCTCGGCAAGTCGATCGTGCTCGCCGGCCGCGCGATGGTCAATTCGATCGAAGGCGTCAGCGACATCAGCGAGATCGCGCCATCGCGCCGGATCTACGCCGGCGGCGGCGGATCGGTGCGCGGCTTCGGCTATCAGCAGCTCGGCCCCAAGGACGCGCAGAACAATCCGATCGGGGGCCTGACCTCGACCGAACTCGCCTTCGAGGCGCGCTACCGCTTCGGCAATTTCGGCATCGTGCCCTTCCTTGACGCCGGCCGCGTCGGCTCCAGCTCGACGCCGGGGTTCAGCGGACTACGCTACGGCACCGGCATCGGCGGGCGCTATTACACCAATTTCGGGCCGCTGCGCTTCGACATCGCGACCCCGATCAAGCGCCAGCCGGGGGAATCGAAGATCGCGCTCTACATCTCGATCGGGCAGGCCTTTTGATGACCGACGAGCAAGATACTGTGGCGATCGGGCGCCGTCCGCTGGCGGTGCGCATCGCCAAATGGGTGGCGATCGTCGTCGCAGCGCTGGCGTTGCTGGTGGTCGCGCTGATCGTCGGGCTCAACACGAGCCCGGGCAAGCGCTTCATCGCCGGGCAGCTCGCGGGCTATACGACCGCGTCGGGGATCAACGTCCATGTCGGCGAGATCGAGGGATCGATCTACGGCCACATGATCCTCCACGATCTCGAGGTGCGAGACGCCAAGGGCGCATTCCTGACCGCGCCCGCGATCGACATCCACTGGCATCCCTTCGCCTACATCCACAGCAAGATCGACCTCGACAGCGTCACCGCGGCCGAAGTGCGGATGCTGCGCAACCCGGCGCTGAAACCGGTGCCCAGCGATCCCAATGCGCCGACGATCCCCGACATCGACCTGACGCTCGGCCACCTCCATGTCGACCGCTTCCTGCTCGAGCCGCCGGTGACGGGGCAACGCCACATCGTCCGCATCGACGGCGGCGCGGTGATCGCCGACCGCCGCGCGCAGCTCACCGTCGATGCCGACGCGCTGGTCGCGCCGGGCGTCAAGGGTGGCGACACGCTCCACCTCCGCATCGACGCAGTGCCGTCGCAGGACCGGCTGCTCGTCGACGTCAAGCTCGCGGCACCCGCCGGCGGCGTCGTCGACAGCTATGCCAAGCTGGGCCGATCGCTGACGCTGTCGGTCGGCGGGCAGGGCGACTGGCAGCATTGGCAGGGCCTCGCCTCGGCGACCGCGGGCGGCCAGCCGCTGATGAACGTCGCGCTGACCGCACACGACGGCAGCTTCGGCGCCAAGGGCGGGGTGATGCCCGGCATCCTGCTCAGCGGCCCCGCCGCACGGATGACCGAGCCGGCGATCCACATCGACGCCACCACCACGCTCGACAAGCGCCGCGCCACTACGACGATCGCGCTGTCCTCCTCGGCCTTCGTGGCACAAGCGCAGGGGCTGCTCGACTTCGCGCAGAGCCGCTTCGGCAATTTCAAGCTGCAGGCGCGGCTGCTCACCCCCGGCGCGATCGCGCCCAATCTGGCCGGCCGCAACGTCGCGGTGACCGCCGCGCTCGACGGCCCATTCGCGACGCCGAGCATCGCCTACAAGCTCTCCGCCGACGTGATCTCCTTCGGTGCCAACGGCATCGAGGGCCTCGTCGCTGAGGGCAATGCGACCGTGGGCAAGAAGATCCTGGTGCCTATTCACGCGACCGCACGTCGCGTCACCGGGCTCAATGCGGCGGCCGGTGGCCTCGTCACCAACCTCAAGGTCGACGGCGACATCGCCTATGCGAACGGCCAGGTCTTCCCGGACAATCTGCATCTGCGTTCGGACCGGATCGATGCCACCGCGCTCGTCCTCGCCGATCTGACGCGCGGCACCTACACCGGCGCGCTCAGGGGCAAGGTCAACGACTATGCCATCAACGGCCTCGGACGGATCAATCTCGTCACTGATGCCAGGCTCGTCACCGCCCCCGGCGGCGGGTTCGGGATCAAGGGCCATGTCCGCGTCGTCACGCGCAAGATCACCAACGCCAGCCTGGCCCAACAGCTTGGCGGCAATGCGCTGATCACCGCCGATGTCGGCTATGATCCCAAGGGCGGCGCCAGCGTCACCAATTTGCGACTGACCGCGCCCGACCTGCGCATCACCGACGGCGCCGGCAGCTACCGCCTCGCCGACGGCGCGATCCGCTTCCGCGCCGACGCCTGGTCGCGGACCTATGGCCCCGCCAATGTCGTCGCGAGCGGGACGGTCGCCAATCCGGTGGTCGTGCTCAAGGCGGCGCATCCCGGTGTCGGCATCGGCCTCGCCAATCTCGACGCGACGCTGACCGGCTCGGCGGCGGGCTATCTCGTCCGCGCGCGCGGCGGGTCCGACTATGGGGCGTTCACCGCCGACGTACTCGTCCGCGCCGGCAAGGGGCCGCTCGCAATCGACATCCACCAAGTCCTGATTGCGGGGATCGGCGTCCACGGCAGCATCGTCCAGACCGGGGCGGGGCCGTTTGCCGGCACGCTGTTCGTCGCGGGCTCGGGCCTCAACGGCCAGGTCGCGCTGGCGGCGGCTGGCAAGAACCAGAAGGCCGACGTCGCCCTCACCGCCAATGGCGCCAAGCTGCCCGGCAAGACGCCGATCACGATCGGATCGGGTCTGGTGCGCGCGACGCTGGTGATGCTGCCGGGCGGCCCTTCCGTGGTCGGCTCCGCCGCGCTCGTCGACCTGCGCTACAGCACGCTGCTGCTCCATTCGGCGCGGGCGAAGATCAATTACGCCGGCGGGCGCGGGCAGGCGGCGCTGACCGCCTCGGGCACCAGCGGCGTACCGTTCGACGTCGCCGCGCAGGCCGCCTTCACGCCGCAGCGCATCCTCGCCAATCTGCGCGGATCCGCGAACGGCATCGCCTTCCACCTCGCGCAGCCCGCGACCGTCCTCGTCCAGGGCAAGGACTATATCCTCCAGCCGGCGACGCTGGTGCTGCCGCAGGGCAGCGTCGACCTGTCGGGTCGCTACGGCGCGACCACCCAGGCACACGCCCGGCTCAACGGCATGGACCTGTCGATCGCGCAGGCGTTCGCGCCGACGCTCGGGCTCGGCGGCAGGGCGACCGGCACCGTCGATCTCTCGATGCACGGCGCGGCGATCCCCGACGTCCGCGCGCGGCTCGACATCGCCGGCTTCACGCGCACCGGCGCGCTCGTGATCTCCGACCCCGTCGACATCGCGATGCTCGGCACGCTGGGCAGCGGCGGCGGCGCGGTCAACGCGCTGATCCGGCGCAATGGCGGGGACATCGGCCGCATCCAGGTCCGCACCGGTCCGGTCGCGAGCACGGCGGCGCTGATGCAGGCGGCGATCAGCGGCGGCATCCGCTACAACGGCCCCGCCGAAGTGCTGTGGACGCTGACCGGCATCGGCGGCCAGACGCTCGCCGGCCCGATCGCGATCGGCGCAGACTTTTCCGGGCGCGTCGGTGCACCGCAGGTCACCGGGGTGATCCGCGCCAACCAGCTGCGCTACGAGAATAGCACCACCGGCACGACGATCACCGACATCGCGATCGACGGCCGCTTCACCCAGTCGCAATTCCAGCTCAACCGCTTCTCGGGCAAGGCCGGCCCGGGCACGGTGCAGGCCTCGGGCAGCGTCGGCTTCGCCGCCGACAGCGGCTTTCCGATCGCGATTACGGCGACGCTCGACCGTGCCCAGCTCGCGCATTCGGACTCGATCGGCGCGACCGTCTCGGGCTCGGTCGCGGTGACCAACGGCAAGGCGGCCGGCGGCCTGATCAAGGGCGACCTCAAGCTGCAGGAGCTGCGCTATGCGATCCCCAAGACCAAGGCGTCCGACGTCACCGACCTGACCGGGGTACGGCGCAAGGGCGCGACCCCGCAGCAGACCGCCGCGGCCGCCGGCCCGGCGCCGAGCAATTGGAAGCTCGACATCGGCGTCACCGCCGAGAACAAGCTGTTCGTCTCCGGCATGGGCCTCGAGTCCGAATGGAGCACGCACATGCATGTCGGCGGCACCGCGGTCGCGCCCAGCGTCGTCGGCAAGCTGCAGGTCGTGCGCGGCACTTACACCTTCTCGGGCCGCCGGCTCGATCTCGCCGACACCAGCACCGTGCAGTTCAACGGCCCGCTGCTCGATCCCGATCTCAACATCTCGGCCAACACGACCGTCGAGGGGGTCACCGCGATCATCAACATCGGCGGCAATGCCGAGCATCCGCAGATCACCTTCACCTCGACCCCGACGCTGCCGCAGGACGAGGTGCTGTCGCGGTTGCTGTTCGGCAGCTCGGTGACGTCGCTGACCGCGAGCCAGGCGCTGCAGCTTGCCGCGGCGCTCAACTCGCTACGGTCCGGCGGCGGCGGCGACGGAGCGCTGGGCAAATTGCGCAGCTCGACCGGGCTCGACCGGCTGCGCGTGCTGGGCGCGGACAAGACGACCGGGCAGGGCACCTCCCTCGCGGCAGGCAAATATATTTCGAACAATATCTATGTCGAGGTGGTCACCGACGCGAAGGGCTTCACCCAGACCCAGCTGACGATCGCGCTGTCCAAGGCGCTGAGCATTCTCAGCCAGGCGGGCGGCACGACGGGGCCCGCGGTGACGCTCAAATATTCGAAGCAATATTGAGGGTTGGGGAGGAGACACCACCACCCCTTCCTTGTCGTCCCGGCGAAAGCCGGGACCCATAGATCCGGTACCGTCGGTGGCTTAGCGCAAAGGCCTAATGCACATGTCGTGTCTGCCATCCGCGTGCAGAGCAAGCGCGCCGCCGTCCATGGTCCCGGCTTTCGCCGGGATGACGAAGGGGTGCGGGTTGTCGTGAAGGAATCAGCGTAACGTAACGTGGTTTTCCGGTGCTACCGCACCCCGATCGTCGCCCAGATCGGGAGATGGTCGCTTGCCCATTTCGCCTGCGGCGAATGATGCGTTCCCGCGTCGAGCACGGACAGGTCGGGGGTCGCCATGATCCGATCGAGCCGTGCGATCGGGCGGCGGGCGTGGAAGCTGGGGCCGGTCGGCGCGAAACCGAAATGCGTCGCGAAATCGCGCAGGCAGCCGCCCGCCGGGCTCCATTCGTTGAGGTCGCCCATCAGCACCGTCGGCATGCCGTGCGCGCAGCCGTCGACATGCGCGATGATCGCGCGGGCCTGCTTGCGGCGCCACAGGCCCGACAGGTCGAGATGCATGCCGATCACGCGCAGCCTCTGCGCGCCGATCGCCAGCTCGGTCATCACCGCGCCGCGCGGTTCGAGCGTCGGCAGGTCGAGCGGGCGGTGGTCGACGATCTCGATGTCGCGCCTGACCAGGATCGCGTTGCCGTGCCAGCCCATTCCGCCGGGGCGGATTTCATAAGGTACGGCGCGATAGGGTGTCTGCGCGATCAGTTCGAACGGAATCGCGCTGAGCCGCGCGCCGACCCGCCTGTCCGCTTCCTGCAGGCAGACGATGTCGGCGTCGATCTCGGCGAGCACGGACAGGATGCGATCAGGTCGCCTTTGCCTGTCCGTGCCGATGCACTTGCGGATATTATAGCTCGCGACCTTGATCGGCCGCGACGACGCATGGGTCACGCGTCGGTCTTGCTCCGGCGGCCGAACGCCAGCCAGCCAATCGCTGCGCCGACGACGCCGGCCGCGATCAGGATCAGCGCGGTGTTGTCGCCGGTGGTGCGGGTCACGACCGCGGCGCCGCGGCGTACATAGTCGCGTCCGGTGTCGACTGCGTCGCGCGCCGCCGGGGTCGCGTCGTCGATCAGATCCTTCACCTTGTCGCGCACCTTGCCATAGCCGTCCTGCACGGTGCCGACCGCCTGGTTGAGCTTGCCCTTGGCATCGAGCTGGTCGTCATTGGTAACGCCGCCGATTGCCTCCTGGACAGTGCCGACGACTTTCTTGGTGGTGCCTTCGATCCGGTCTTCGTTCATGTGCGTTTCCTTCCCTTGGATATGGCCTATCGGCGTAACGAACGCCCGAACCGGGCACAGGGTTCGCCGATGCGGGCTCGAAACGAAAGGAACCGACGAAATGCATCTCTGGAAGGCCAATGCGATCGCGCTGCTGCTCGCGGTGCCGGCGATGGCGGCCCCGGTCGGCACGGCCAACCCGTTCAATGCCAAGCTGATGGCGCTCAAGCTGGCGGACCAGCAGGGCGCGCTCAGCCGCGCGATCGTCGACGACGGGCAACGCTGCGGCCGGCTGACCAAGAGCGCCTATCGCGGGCCCTATGGCAATCTCGGCATGTGGGTGGCGACGTGCAAGCCGGGCGGCGACTTCGCCGTGTTCACGGGGCCCGACGGCAGCGTGCAGGTCCGCCCGTGCGGCGACCTCGCGGCGCTGAAGCTACCCGCGTGCGGCAAGATCGAGTAAGGCGAGCGCCCTAAACCCGGAGGGCAGCAGTTTGCGCTACGCCTCGGCCGAGGCTCGCTCCGAGACCGCGGTGGTCCAGCCCAGCGCGGGCAGCGCGATAGCGCGGCCGCCGCGCAGGTCGATGCGCACGACGATCGCGCCCTGCGCCTCGAGAAAGCTGAGCAGCCGACGCGCGCGACCGGTCGAATGGCTGCCATAGACGCGCGCGATCGCCGCATCGCTGGGGCAGGGCGCGCGATCGAGCGCGGCGCGGGCGATCAGCAGGAAGACGCCGCGCGCATCCTCGGGCAACAGCTCCGCCTCGCGCGCGGCGTCGGCCATCGGATCGTCCTCGCCGATCCCCGCATAGAGCCCGGCACGAGCCAGCGACAGTCGGGTCCGGAACGCGGCAAGGTCGAGCTTCGAATCGGCCAAGCCGCGCATCCGGCAGCGCACCGCGAAATCCTGGAACAGCACCGCGGCGGGGCGAAAGCTCTCGCCCTCGTCGGCGATGATCTCGGCGAGACACGCCGCAACGATCGTCGCGCTGTCCGCCGCGCTGGGTTCGGGCCGTGCGCGCGGATCGTCGACCGGTGCCGCCGGCGCCTCGATCGCGCGGAGCAGTTGCTCCATGCTCGGGCGGGGCGGCGGAGGCGGCGCGGGCATCGGCAGATCGAGCTCAGTCGGCGTCTCGAACAGCGCGGCGCGGGTCTGCTCGTCCGGCATGGTCGGCATCGGCATCAGTTTCGGCGAGGCGCTGCGCGCCGAGGTCTCGACCGCGCCGATCCGGATCGCCAGCGGCCGGCGCGACAGCGCGGGGCCGAGCGCGATGAAATGGCCGCGCGCGAGGTCGCGGAACTGCTCCGCCTGGCGGCGTTCCAGACCTAGCAAATCGGCGGCGCGCGCCATGTCGATGTCGAGGAAGGTGCGGCCCATCAGGAAGTTGGAGGCCTCGGCGGCGACGTTCTTGGCCAGCTTGGCGAGCCGCTGCGTCGCGATCACGCCGGCGAGCCCGCGCTTGCGGCCGCGGCACATCAGGTTCGTCATCGCCCCCAGCGACAGCCGCCGCACCTCGTCGGACACCTCGCCGGCGACGGCCGGCGCGAACAGCTGCGCCTCGTCGACGACGACCAGCGCCGGATACCAATGTTCGCGCGGCGCATCGAACAGCGTCGAGAGGAAGGTCGCCGCCGCGCGCATCTGGCCCTCGCTCTCGAGCCCTTCGAGCGTCAGCACCACCGAGACGCGCTGTTCGCGTACGCGCAGCGCCAGCCGCCGAAGTTCGACCTCGCTGTGCGCGCCGCCATCGACGACGATATGGCCGAAGCGATCGGCAAGCGTGACGAAATCGCCCTCGGGATCGACGATCACCTGCTGCACCCACGGCGCGCTGCCCTCGAGCAGACGGCGCAGCAGATGCGACTTCCCCGAGCCCGAATTGCCCTGCACGAGCAAGCGGGTGGCGAGCAATTCCTCGAGGTCCATCCCGGCGGTCGCGCCGTCCGGCGTGGTGCCCATGTCGACGGCAACGGTCATCGCACTGCTCTTAGGAGACGCGGCGGCGAGCGCAAGCGAGTCGCGCCGAACGGTGCGCACCGGCTTCGACACGACAGCGCGTCCGGATAGGGACGCGGACGGGGCTGACGGACCTGATGTGTGTCAATCTCGACGCGGAGACGGCCCTCGCCGGGGATCGCGGTGCGCCGGATGTCGGGCTTGAACGCCGCTGGAAACATGCTGTCGGCAGCTACGGTGGTCGCCCGATGATCGGGCGGATAGGGAGAAATATCGTGAAGACCATCCAGACCCTCGCCGCGACCGCGCTGCTCGCCGCGGTCGGCTTGGCCGCCGCCGCCGATGCGCGCCCGCTGCCGCATCGCCATTGCACGACGACCTTCGTCCACCATCACAAGGTGACCCGCTGCCGCTGATCGCGCGCACCCCGTGGCGGCGTCATGTCGCCGCGGGGCCCGTCCCCGGATGCCGTCGCGCGCCGACGGTTTCCGTTTGTCATCTTCTGCGCGATCCCGCACATCCCGCCGATGCCACCGCCGATCGACCTGGAAGCCGCCTTTTTGGGCCCGCTTGTCGCCGGGCGCACGTGCGGCGACTGCACGATCTGCTGCACCGTGCTCCGCATCGACACCGCCGAACTGGACAAGCCCGCCGGAACGCCGTGCGTCCACACCAACGGTCTGGGCTGCGCGATCCACGCGACACGCCCGCAGCTGTGCCGCGCCTGGTTCTGCGGCTGGCGGCGGATGGCGACGATGCCGGCCGCCGCCAGACCCGATCGATCCGGGCTGCTGGTCTCGCTCGATTATGAGAAAAGCCCGCGCAACTGCCTCGAGGGCGTGGCGATCGTCGTCCGATCGCTGACCGGCCGCGCCGCGTTCGAAGGACGACTAGCCGAAGATCTGCTCGATGCGCTGTGCGGGCAGTTGGTGCCGGTCTGGCTTCACGACGGCGCGCAGAAGGTGCTGGTCCACCCCGATGGGGAGATCGCTGCCTTCATTTTCTCGGGCGAGCCGCCGCCGGCGGACCTGCGCGACGAGGTCGCGGCGTGGCGGTCGCGCTATGCAATGTTCGGCTGAGAGCGCGGGCGAAGGCGGCGGACGGGTGCCATGCCGCCGCGCCCGCGCCTGAAACCGCTCAGAACCCGCCGAGGAAATCGATCTTGCCGAGCGGGACGCCGTTCTGGCGCAGGATCGCGTAGGTCATGCTGACGTGGAAGAACAGGTTGGGCAGCGCGAAATTCAGCAGGAACTGCGCGCCGGTGAAGGACAGGTCGTACGGTCCGGCCTTGAACGCGACCGTCTTCGTCTCGGCGCCGTCGAACGCCTCGGGCGCGATCCCTTCGATGAACGCGATCGTCTTGGCGATACGCTGCTGCAGCGTCTCGAAGCTGGTCTCGTCGTCGGGATAGGACGGGATTTCGACCCCGGCGAGCCGCGCACAGCCTCCCTTGGCAGCGTCGCTGGCAATCTGCACCTGCCGCGCAAGCGGGTGCATGTCGGGTGCCAGCCGCGCCTCGATCAGCGTCGCCGGATCGATCTGCTGTTCGTCCGCGAACGCCGCGCCCTTGGTCAGCAGCCCAGATAGCGACGTGAGCTGGCGGGCGAAGACCGAAACGGAGGCCTGATGCATAGAAAGCGTCATAGAGGTCGTCCTTGAGCAGAGCGTGTGTGCGCGTGCCGGCGACCTAGCAAATGCCGGGGCGCGGCGCCATCGGCCGACGCAGCCGGCGCGCGGACCACAAAAAAACCCCACCGGAGCGTATCACGGTGGGGCCAAGTTCGGGGTGCGCCGGAAGGGGGGAACCGACGCAGGCGTGTTCCTAGGACCAGCAAGATGGCGCTCAGGTGAACGGGGTGCTGCTATGTGGCCATCGCGTGGCTGGCGTGCGTCCGCCGGCGGACAGACGCTGTCCGGAACCGGACGCTCGCGGATCGCCGTCGCCACCGACATGCTCGCCCGGACGTGGCGTGCGGAGCCAATGATAGGCTCATCCTGCCAACAGCCGGCGGCTTTTCACGAAATCCGCAGAGGCTTGGTGGCTAAAGACGAAGTGAAACGGGCTTCGATCAAGTTGGCACGCCGCGTGCAAAGTACGGTGCGTCGGCGGGAATGGCCCGCCGCACGAAAAACGACAAGGGAGACGTTCGCATGTTCCGCACCGTCGCATATGCCGCCGCCGCCGTCCTGCTCACCACCGGTGCCGTCGCCGCCATGGCCGACACCGGCGTCCAGCCGATCGTGACGATCGACCACAAGACCGGCAACTATTGTCTGCGCAGCGACGCCGTAACCGGTACGATGATCCCGCAGACCGAATGCCACAGCGTCGACGAATGGTCCAAGCAGGGCGTCACCTTCTCGCGTCGCTGATATGGTCAGGGCCGTCGTGCGGGCGGCGCCGAAGAGCATGGCGCTGCCCGCATCTCGCCCGCCATCCTCGATCAACGCTGACCGGCGCGTCGCATCGGCATCGCGTCGATCGTTGCTTCAAGCGCCCGAGCGACCACGGGCCGATCCGAACGCAAGGCCTCATGGCCATCCTTGCCGATCAGCACGACCGCGAAGGCGCCGGCGGCGAGCCGGTATCGGCGCCGCAACGCCTGTGCATCGTCATCGGCACCCGTGACCGTGTCGCCGAGGATCGTCACCTGCGTAACATCGCGATCGGCGGCCCCCCGCGCCCAGCCGGCGAGCATCCGGCGCTGCGTCGCGAGACGCGCGTCTCCGGTCATCGGCGCCGCGACGATCAGCACGCGGCGTTCCCCCTGCAACTGTTCTACCGATGCGGCGGGCGACACGCTCGCGCCGAGGAGGCCCGCAGCGGCGGCGATAAGGGCTTTGGTCGGCATCCCTTCCCAACGCTCGGATCGGTGCCCCGATGCATGCCCATCTGCAGTATCCGTGCACGGCGGCCGACCCTGTCAGTGCAGCGGCCGGCGGCGGCTGCAAATCGGTGCGCCTTCCGGGGTGAAGCTGCACCAGGAACCGCTCGGACAGACCGTCGACGGTCGCACGCCGCAGGTGCAGGGCGCGCTTGTCGAGGCCTTGTTCGGTTGACATTGTGGATAGGGGGACAGCGGCGCGGCGACCTGCGCCGGTGCGGCGGTAGGCGCCGCGACCAACGCGGCCAGCAGAGCGTATCGGGTCTTCGACATGGCGGATATCTCCCTCGAAGCGGCCGATACTGCCACCGCTTGCCCCGCTGCCGCCAGCGCTTTCGCCCTGATGCCGTTCTGCTCGACCGCCTGCGCGGCGGACGCGCACCGCTCCGTTCAGGATTGGCCTCCAGACGCGCGTCGAAGCCCTGCCGGACACCGGCGTCCCGCATCTGCTTCAGGCGCGGCGCATGCTAGACGAGATGCAGGAACCGCAGGATCAGATACCATAGCAGCAGGCTGATCGGGGTGCCGATCACCGCACCTTTCGCAAATTTACGATCCAGCCCCTGCGATCGCTCGCGATACGGTCGCCACCGCAATTTTCGGTCGGACGGTTCCACATCATCATGCGGGTCGTCCGAATAGGGATCCGTATACTCCTCCAACATCGTTCCCCCTCTCCACGGAGACGGATTTTTGTTTTCGATTTAATACTGTCCGGTGAGGAGGAATTCCAGGATAACAATATTCGTTTTGACATAATCCCGATACGATACATGTACGCGCAGTCAATTTGCAAAGTAAAGAAGGCGGGTCTGCCAATCATTTGCGGCCACTGAACAGGGCCGCCGGAATGTCGCGCGGCGTCTATGCGCTCCGCCGGTGACCAAATTCGGTAGCGCCGGGAAGGCCGCGGCGGATGATCAGCGGGGCGACCGCGGACGAACGGGCGCTGGCATCCGGCTCGCGCCCAGCCAGCCAGCCGGTCGGCGTTCACAGCGTCGATCATGGCAATTGAAGCGCGGATCCGACCACGCCGGAGCGCGTCTCGCTCGACGCTAAGCCGTGCGGTCGGCCCCCGGGCGTATCCGCGAAAATATGGCTCCCCGGGCAGGATTCGAACCTGCGACCATTCGATTAACAGTCGAACGCTCTACCACTGAGCTACCGAGGAACATGCCCGTTGCCGGGCGAGGCGCGGCCTATGCAACAGGTCGGGGGCGGTTGCAACCCCCGTCGCGCCGCAGCCGCAAAACAGTCGTCACACCGCGAATTGCTCCATCGTGATGCGATCGTCGAGCGCGTGCTCGGGGTCGAACAGCAAGGTCAGTGCGATCGAGCGGTCGATCGAGATCGCCACCGTCGAGACGTCCCGAATCTCGCGCTGGTCGGCGACCGCGCTGACCGGGCGCTTGACCGGGTCGACAACGCGGAACGAGATTTTGGCGGTCTCGGGCAGGATCGCGCCGCGCCAACGCCGCGGCCGGAAGGCGCTGATCGGGGTGAGCGCGACCAGGCCGGAGCCGAGCGGCAGGATCGGCCCCTGCGCGGACAGATTGTACGCGGTCGAGCCGGCCGCGGTCGCCGCCATCACACCGTCGCAGACCAGTTCGGGCAGAACCACGCGGCCATCGACGCTGACCTCGATCCACGCGGTCTGGCGGGTCTCGCGCAGCAGCGAGACCTCGTTGATCGCAGGGCTCGAAAAATGCTCGCCGTCGATGGTGACCACCTCCATGCGCAGCGGCGTCACCGAAAAGGCGCGTGCGCGGGCGAGACGATCGGGCAGGGCATCAAGCCGCCACTCGTTCATCAGGAAGCCGACTGTGCCCAAGTTCATGCCGAAGACCGGGCGGATCTCGTGCCGGTCGAGCATCGTGTGCAGCGTCTGCAGCATGAAGCCATCGCCGCCGAGCGCGATCACCACGTCGGCCTCGCCGATGTCGACGCATTCGTAGCGCTGGCGCAGTTCCGCCTCGGCGGCGCGCGCGGCCGGCGTCGGCGAGGCGACGACCGCCAGCTTGCGGAGTTCGCGCCGCTCGTCGCGGCCCCTGCGGTCGGTCATGACGCGGCGTTCATCCGCCGGTGACGCTCATATGACGCGCGAGCGCGGGCGCCGCGCCGCGCCCGGCAATCTCGAAATGATGACGCTCGGGCTTGCGGAACAGCGCTTCGTCGATCGCCGCGTCGAGCGCGGCCCGGCCGCCGCCGCGCAGCGCCTGCTTGAGATCGACGTCGTCGGCATGGCCGAGACACATCGTCAGCCGGCCCTGGACGGTCACGCGCATACGGTTGCAGCCTTCGCAGAAATTATCGGTCAGCGGCGTGATCAGCCCGAGCCGGCCGCCGGTTTCCGCGACCCGGACATAGCGTGCCGGGCCGCCGCTGCGATGCGCGTCCGGGGTTAATGTGAAACGCTGCTCGAGATCACGGCGCACGCCATCGAGCGGCAGATAGCGGTCGGTGCGATCCTCGTCGACGACGCCGAGCGGCATCGTCTCGATCAGGGTCAGTTCGAACCCCTGCTCGCCGCACCACAGCAGCATCGGCACGATCTCGTCTTCGTTGAAGCCCTTCAACGCGACCATGTTGATCTTGATCGCGATGCCGGCCGCCTTGCCCGCCGCGATGCCGGTCATCACCTGCGCGAGGTCGCCGGTGCGCGTGATGTGGCGGAAGCGGTCGGGGTCGAGGCTGTCGAGGCTGACATTGATCCGGCGCACCCCCGCGGCGGCGAGCGCCTCGGCATGATCGGCGAGCTTGGTCGCGTTGGTGGTCAGCGTCAGCTCGTCGAGCGCGCCGGTCGCGATATGCCGGCCGATCGCGCGCGCCAGATCGGGCAGGCCGCGTCGCGACAGCGGCTCGCCGCCGGTCAGCCGGATCCGCTTGACCCCGCGCGCGACGAACGCATCGGCGACGTCGGCGAGCTCGTCGAGCGTGAGCAGCTCGTCGCGCGGCAGGAAGCGCATCGTCTCGCTCATGCAATAGCGACAGCGCAGGTCGCAGCGATCGGTGACCGAGATGCGCAGATAGTCGATCCGCCGACCGAACGCGTCGCGCATCGACGGGGCGCCCGCCGGCACGGTGATCGGAGGAGCAAGCGTCGTCATGCGCCTGAGCTAGGGGCTGCGGGGACCATCGGCAAGGCCGGCCGAGCGCCCGCGGCGGGACAGCGCGACAACGATGCCCGTTGGCGGGAGGCATTGCGGCGGCTAGCGTGGCGGCGATCGGGCATCGAGTGCCATGCCCGATCGGGAGATTCTGTGATTCCGACGACTTACGACGCCCCGGCCGGATCGGCGCCGCTGTGCCTGCTGTCGTTCCGCCAGCGCGACGAACTCGCGCACATGGCGGAGCGCGCGGGCTGGGCCGCGATCGCCGCGCGGCGCAGCGACGGGCTCGAGCGGCGCTTCCTGGCAAGCGGCGCCGCGGTCGTGGTGATCGACGCGCGCGACACGCTCGCTGAGGGCCTGGCGGCCGCGCGCGTGCTGTCCGACGCGGTGCAGACCAATGGCGCCGCGCTGCTGCTGCTGATCGGGCGCCGCGAGGCCTCCGCGGTCGGTGCCGCCTACGAAGCCGGCGCGACGCACTATCTGGCCGCGCCCTTTGCCGAGGGCGAGTTCGCGCAAGCGCTGCGCTTCGCCGCGCGTCATGCCGAGCGGCTGGCGGGCGGGCACCGTGCCGCGGCGGGGCGCGCCAAGCTGGTGGCGAGCGAATCGATGACGTGGCGCTGGTCGCCGGCGCATCCGTCGACGCTGACGATCAGTGCCGCGCTCGCCCAGGCCGGCGGACTGTCGGACGCGTCCGCCGAGGTGACGCGCAGCCAGGCGCAGCGGCTGCTCGGCCGCGGAGGCATGCGCGCGGCACTGCAGGCGGTCGGTCGGCTGCGCGACGAGGGCGGGATCGCGCCCTTTGCGCACAATGCGCTCGACGGCCGGCGGATCGCCCATCATCTGATGCTCGAGGACGGCATCGTCGTCGGCCATGTCGAGCCGCTCGACGGCAAGCGCCCCGGATCGGATGCGAGCCCGCGCGATTCGCTGACCGGGCTCGACGACGGCCATGGTGCGCGCCGCTGGATCGAGGCGCGGCTGGCGGCGGGGCAGGGGCCGATCCTGGTCGTGATCGGGCTCAGCCGCTTCGACATGGTCAACGCCGCCTTCGGGCGCAGCGTCGGCGATGCGATCATCCGCTCGGTGGCGCGCCGGATCGAGCGGCTGGCCAGCGCGGGCAACGGCCGGCGCCGGCTGATCGCGCGGCTGGCCGGCGCCGAATTCGCGATCGGCCTGCCCGATCCCGCGACTCTCGACGAGGCCGAATTGCTGTCGGGCGAACTGCTCGAGGCAATCGGGCGGCCGTTCGTCGCGGGCGAGCATGTCGTGACCCTCAACGCGCGCGTCGGCATCGCGACCACCGAGCCGGGCGGCGGCGATGCGGGCGACTTGCTGCGCCACGCCAGCCTGGCGCTTGCCGACGCCCGCGACGGCGAGACCGCACGCGTCCGCGTGTTCACCGAGGGCGAGCAGTCGCGCCAGGCCGAGGAGCGCCGGCTCGAACTCGATCTCCGCCTCGCGCTCGACGAGGACCGGATCGAGATCCTCTGGCAGCCGCAGGTCTCGGTGCCGACCGGGCGGATCGTCGGGGTCGAGGCGCTGGCGCGCTGGCGCCACCCGCTGCTCGGCGAGCTCGGCGCCGAAGCGCTGTTCGCCGCCGCCGAGCGCTCGGACTATCTGATCGAGCTCTCCAACCACGTCCAGCGCAAGGCGATCGGGATCGCCGCGGCGTGGACCGGCGTGCTCGCCACGCTCCGCGTCGCGGTCAACGTCACCGCCGCGGACATCGCCGAACCCGGTTTCTCGGCGCGCATCCTCGCGCTCGCCAGCGAATCGGGGTTGCGCGACCGGCTCACGATCGAGGTCACCGAAAGCGGGCTGATGGAGGACCTCGCCGCCGCCGCCGACCTGCTCGCCGGGCTGCGCTCGGGCGGGTTGCGCGTCGCGATCGACGATTTCGGCACGGGCTATTCGAGCCTCGCCTATCTGAAAGCGCTGCCGCTCGACACGATCAAGATCGACCGCCGGCTCGCGCAGGACATCGCCGGTAGCCCGCGCGACCGTATCGTCGTGCGCTCGGTGATCGACATGGGGCGCTCGCTCGGATTGTCGGTGGTCGCGGAAGGCGTCGAGACCGAGGAGCAGCTGACCCTGCTCGCCCGCGCCGGCTGCAACATCTACCAGGGTTTCCTCTGCGCGCCGCCGGTCGACGTGCGCACGCTGGAGGGATTGGTGCGCGCGGCGGCGTGAAGGTCATCCCCCCTCTCCCCGGCGGGGAGAGGGTCGGGGTGAGGGGGAGCGACGCGCAAGCGTCGCGTCCCACCTCTGAGGCTGGATCCCCTCACCCAACCCTCTCCCTGGGGGAGAGGGCTTTAAGGGTGGCCGCCCTATTTCGCCAGCAACCCCTCGTCGATGGCTGTCGCCGAATAGGGGAACAGGATCGCCGGATCGGGCCCGTCGACATCCGCCGAAACATGATGCGGCGCCGCCTCGCGGATGATGTGGCGCATCACCGCCAGTCGCGCCGGCTTCTTGTGATCGGCGCGCACGCAGACCCAGGGCGCGAGCGGCGTGTCGGTGCGCGCGAGCATCGTGTCGCGCGCCTTGGAATAGGCCTTCCACTTGTCCTGCGCGACCTGGTCCATGCCCGAGATCTTGAGCGCCTTGAGCGGATCGTCGTGGCGAGCCGCCAGCCGCTTCTTCTGCTCGGCCTTATCGATGTCGAGCCAGATCTTGATCAGCTTGATCCCGCTTTCGACCAGCATCCGTTCGAATTCGGGTGCGTCGCGCAGGAATTCGGCCTGCTGCGCCTTGCTCGAGAAATCCATCACCACCTCGACGCCGGCACGGTTGTACCAGCTGCGGTTGAAGATCACGAGCTCGCCCGCAGTCGGCAGATGCCGGACGTAGCGCTGGAAATACCATTCCCCGAGTTCGCGGTCGGACGGCTTGGGGAGCGCCACGACGCGCGTCGCGCGCGGGGTGAGATGCTCGGTGATGCGCTTGATCGTGCCGTCCTTGCCGGCGGCGTCGCGGCCCTCGAGCACGACGACGGTGCGATCGCCATTGTGGAGATGCGCCTGCTGCATCTTGAGCAGCGCGAGCTGGAGGCCGCGCAGGTCCTGCTGATAATGTTTCATGGCGCCTGAATGGACCCCAGACCCGAAACGGTCAAATCAGGTGACGAGGCCGGTCACGGGGCGCCCGCCGCCTTGGGCGAACAGGCGGCGCCCGACCTGGTCGGGATCGAGCCCGAGCCCCTCGGCCGCGGCACCCGCGATCACCGCGTCGAGCCCGGCGGTCGGGCGCAGGTCGCGATTCTCGTAGAGATTGGCGGCCGAAAGCCCAGGCCAGTCGGCGACGACGCGGCCGCCTCGCACGGCGCCACCGATCAGCATCGCGGCCGATCCCGTGCCATGGTCGGTGCCGCCGGTGCCGTTTGCCGCCGCGGTGCGCCCGAATTCGGTCGCGACCAGCACCGTGGTCTGCGCCCAGACCGGGCCGAGCCCGTCGCGCAGCGCCGCGACCATCATGTCGAGCGCCTTGAGCTGGGCGCTCAGCCGGCCGTCCTGTCCGGTGTGGGTGTCCCAGCCGCCGGTCTCGATCATCGCGATGCGCGGCCCCTGCGGCTTGGCGAGGAAGCCCGCGGCGAGCTTGCCGAGGCTGGCCGGATCCTGCCTGGCGCTGGCGCCGCCGGCGAGCCCGCGTGCCGCCAGCGCCGCATTCCACAGCGGACCAAGCTGCCCGTCGCCGGCATAGAGCTGGCCGACGCGAAGCAGCAGGTCGTCCGAGGGCTGGGGCAGCGCGGAGGGCGCATAGGAGGTGACGTCGGCGGCGCCGCGCAGCGCCATCGGCACCGTCGAGGCGAAGGCGATGGCCTCGTCGCGCGCGCGGGGCAGCATCGCGACCAGCCGGTTGAGCCAGCCGTCGCCGACCTGATAGGGCGCGGTCCCGCCCGTCTCGAGCACATGCTGCCCGTCGAAGTGCGAGCGGTCGCGATAGGGCGAGGCGACCGCATGGACGAACAGCGCTTGATGCTGCGCGTACATCTGCCCGATCTGGACCAGCGATGGGTGCAGCGCGAATGTGCCGTCGAGCTTGATCGCCTTGGCCGGATCGATCGCCAGCGCGCCGCGCAGGCTGGCATAGGCGGGATCGGCATAGGGCGAGACGATGTTGAGCCCGTCGGCGGCGCCGCGCTGGATGATGAAGACGAAGCGCCGCTCGGTCTCGACCGCGGCGAGCGCCATGCGCGGCGACACCCAGAAGGCGCCGGCCCCCAGCGCGGCGAAGGAGAGGAAGCGGCGGCGGGGGAGCAGCATCATCTATCTCCTCAGGAAATCGGGCGAGACGAGCAGCAGCGCCAGCGCCGCGCCCGGACTCTCGGCCTTGCCGACCTGGTCGGCGGTGGCGGGCGAGAAGCTCGCCGGGATCAGTCTGGGGCCGAGATCGCGCGCATCGAGCCGGTCGCCGATCGGCGCGACCAGCCGCTGCGCCAGCTCGACGCGGCGGAGCAGCGCGTCGGGTGCCGCCCAGCTCGCGGCGATGTCGTCATAGCCCGCAGGCGACCCCGGCTTCCACACCGGCTGGCCGAGCTGGCCGAGCATGCCCGCGACCTGCATCTGCCCGAGATCGGTGCGGCCCAGCCCACGCAGCGCCGACACCGTCCACTCCCACGGCGTCTTGAACTTTTGCGGGGTCCGCACCCACGGCTCGGGCGAGGCGATCAGCGTGCGGTAGAGTTCGGGCAGGCTGCCGCGGTGGCGCGTGTAGGATGCGGCGAGCCGCGCGACCAGCGCCGGGGGCGGGGCGTCGCCGGCGAAGTGGCGCGCAAGCTTGGTCGCGACGTGAGTCGCGGTCGCGGGCGCGGCGGCGAAATCGACCAGTGCGGCGCGCGCCTGGCCGTCGTCGGGCTGATCATAGGTCTTGCCGACGATCGTCCGCGTGCCGGGCTCGTGCAGAGGCGCGCGGAAGAAGAAGGTGTCGGGCGAGGTCGCGTCGCGCCGTCCGCCGGCGAGCGCGCCGCCCACCGACCAGCCGGTCAGCGCGCGGGAAAATTCGGTGACGTCGGTCTGACTATAGCCCGAGCGGACGCCGAGCGTGTGCAGCTCCATGATCTCGCGCCCGAGATTTTCGTTCAGGCCGGGGCGTTTCGCGGGATTGCGCCTGGCGACGCCGAGCGCGAAGGGGCTGTTGGGACCGGCCGAATTGATCTGGTTGAGATAGATCAGCATCGCGGGATGCTGCTCGACCGCGATCAGCATGTCCTCGAAGCGGCCGAGCACATGCGGGCGGATCGCGTCGCGCTCGAAGGCGCCGACGAAGGCGGTGGTCTGGGTATTGTCGGCCGAGACGCAGAAATGGTTCGACCAGAAATGCACCATCCGCTCGACGAACGGCGCGTCGGTCTGCAGCGCACTCTGCATCCGCGCCTGGATCGCGGCGCGGTACAGCGCTTGGGCATCCTGCCCGAAATCCTGGCGGATCGCGGCGCGCATCGCATTGGGGGAGGGCGCGGCGCCACTCGCGGTCGGCGGCTGAAGTCCCGCGGGTCTCGGGATCGCCGACAGGGTCGGCGCGGCGGGCGGGTGCGGCAGCGTAACGGGCACCATTTGCCGCGCGGCGCGCTGCTGGTCCTGATAATTCTGGAGCAGCGCGCCGGCATCGGCGAGTGCGGCGAAGACCGCGGGCTTCTCGTCGAAGCGGTCGAACTGGGCGTGGAGCCAGTGCTTCGGATCGTCGGGCAGCGCGTCCCCGGGGCGCACGCCGAGGCCGAAGCGGTTGAGCGCGATCGCGGCGGGAGACAGCGGGAGCGTCGACATGTTCGATCCTCTATTCGCTTCTACGCCCGCGCGTCTCAGCTCTGCGGCGAGCCCGTCGCCGGCGGTGGCGTCGACGGCGCATCGCCACGTCCACCGCGACCGGCATGACGCCCCGCGCCGCCGCGCGCCGCCATACGCTCGTCGGGGGTGATCACGCCGTCGCCGTTGGTATCCATTCGGCGGAAGCGCTCGGCCGACGCCGCATCGATCTCGCTTTTGTCGAGGACGCCGTCATGATTGGCGTCCATCCGTGCGAACATCGCCGCCGGATCGAACCCGCCACCGCCGCCGCGCCGGCCGCTCATCTGCGCGGTCCACTCGGCGAGGCTGATCCGGCCGTCGCCATCCGTGTCGGCGGCCATCATGCGCGCGGCATTGCGCGCCTGAAACTGCGCCAGCGTCATGCTGCCGCCCTCGGCGGGCGGGGCGGCGGACGACGCGTCAGCCGGTGCGGCGGCCGCCATGGGCGGCGCCTGCGCTATCACGGCGGCCGGTGCGACCAGAAAGGCGATCAGGGCGGCAAGCGGTGCGATCTTCATCATACCCATCCTCATACGGGGTCGAACATGAACCTGTCGGCAACGGCATCCACCGCGTACCGCGACGTCAGAAGAACAATTTGCGCAGGCTGATCTTCACCGTGCGGCCGAGCGGATCGAGATAGTCGGGCTGATAGGCGAGCGGCGTCGCGCCGGCCGCGTCGCGGACGCGCTGGCGGGTGTCGAGCAGGTTGCTCACCGACAACGTCACGCGCATGC
>NZ_CALMAW010000046.1:33482-33854 GCF_937859915.1 uncultured Sphingomonas sp.
GCGCGCCCAGCGGTGGCGGATCAGCGCGGGCTGTTGGCCGAGATCGGCGAACAGCCGGAAATTGGCGATGGCGAGGCTCGAGAAATGGAGATTGCCGGTCGCGGTGCCGAAGCCGTCGACGGTGGTGGCGCTCTGCCACGATCCGGTCATCCGTGCGCCGATGCCGTTCTGCGTCAGGCCGATCTGGAGGTCGACCTGCTGGCGCGGCTGGCCGCCGCCGGTGCCGGTGGCGCCGCCGTCGAGCAGGTCGATCACCGGGCCGCCGGGGCGGACGAGGATGTCGTCGCGGAAATACCAGGTGTGATAGACCGAGATCTGCAGCCGCCCGCCGGCACCGCCGCCGCCGCCGCCTCGACCACCGCCGCCCCCGCC
>NZ_CALMAW010000047.1 GCF_937859915.1 uncultured Sphingomonas sp.
GCCCTGCGCCATGTCGGGCCGGCCGCCGCCGCCCTGCCCGCCGAGCGCCGCGACCGCGGCCTTGACCAGATCGACCGCGCTGCGGCTCGCCACCAGATCGTCGGTCACGCCGACCGCGACCGAGGCGCGCCCCTCGTTGACCGCGAGCATCACCGCGACCCCCGAGCCGATCCGCGTCTTGGCGTCGTCGACCAGCCCGCGCAGCCCCTTGGGATCGAACCCCTCGAGCACCTGCGCCACGAACCCATGGCCGCCGACCTGCTCGATCGCCTGTTCGGCCTTGGCGGGACCGCCGCTGCCACCCAGCGCCAGCGCCTTCTTCGCCTCGGCGAGCTCGCGCTCGAGCCGGCGGCGTTCCTCGACGAGGCTGACGATGCGCGCGGGCACCTCCTCGGGCGACGCCTTGAGCGCCTGCGCCGCCTCCTTGAGCCGGTCCTCGCGACCGGTGAGCCAGGTCCGCGCGGCCTCGCCGGTCAGCGCCTCGATGCGGCGGATGCCCGACGACACCGCGCTCTCGCCGACGATCTTGAACAGCGCGATGTCGCCCAGCGCGGAGACATGCGTGCCGCCGCACAATTCGGTCGAATAATGATTGTCGAGCACCCGCCCCATCGAAAGCACGCGAACCTCGTCGCCATATTTCTCGCCGAACAGCGCCATCGCACCCGCCGCAATCGCGTCGTCGGGCGTCATCAGCCGCGTGCCGACGGGCACGTTCTCGCGGATATGGCGATTGACCTCGGCCTCGACCAGGGCGATCTCCTGCGCGGTCATCGCCTTCTGGTGCGAGAAGTCGAAGCGCAGCCGCTCGGCGGCGACCATGCTGCCCTTCTGGCTGACATGCTTGCCCAGCGTGTTGCGCAGCGCCGCGTGCATCAGATGCGTCGCCGAATGATTGGCGCGGACCTCGTTGCGATGCTCGACGTCGACCTTGAGGTGGACGGTGTCGCCGACATTGATCTCGCCGCCCTCAATCACCGCCTTGTGCGCATGCAGCCGGCCGAGCGGCTTGGCGGTGTCGGTCACCTCGGCCTCGAAGCCCGCGTCGCCGGTGATGATGCCGACGTCGCCGACCTGGCCGCCGCTCTCGCCGTAGAAAGGCGACTGGTTGGTGAGGATGGTGACCTCGTCGCCGGTCTGCGCGGCCTTGACCCGCTCGCCGTCGCGCACGATCGCGACCACCCGACCCTCGCCCTCGACCGCGCCGTAGCCGGTGAACTCGGTGCCGCCATGCTCCTCGGCGATGTCGAACCAGATGTCGTCGGAGGCCTTGTCGCCCGACCCCTTCCAGGCGGCGCGGGCGGCGGCCTTCTGCTCGGCCATCGCCGCGTCGAAGCCGGCGCGGTCGACCGCCATGCCCTGCCCGCGCAGCGCGTCCTCGGTCAGGTCATAGGGGAAGCCGAAGGTGTCGTAGAGCTTGAACGCGGTGGCACCGGGCAGCGTCTCGCCCTCCGCCATCGTCGCGGTCGCCTCGTCGAGCAGCCGCAGCCCGTTGGCGAGCGTCTGGCGGAAGCGCGTCTCCTCGAGCTTGAGCGTCTCCTCGATCAGCGGCTGCGCGCGGACCAGCTCGGGATAGGCGACGCCCATCTCGGCGACCAGCGCGGGCACCAGCCGCCACATCAGCGGATCGGCCGCGCCCAGCAGATGCGCGTGGCGCATCGCGCGGCGCATGATCCGGCGCAGCACATAGCCGCGGCCCTCGTTGGCGGGCAGCACGCCGTCGGCGACGAGGAAGCCGCTCGCGCGCAGATGGTCGGCGATGACGCGGTGCGAGGCGGTGTTGGCGCCGTCGGTCGGCGTACGGGTGAGATCGCCCGAGGCGGCGATCAGCGCCTTGAACGTGTCGGTGTCGTAATTGTCGTGGACGCCCTGCAGGACGGCGGCAATGCGCTCGAGCCCCATGCCGGTGTCGATCGACGGCCGCGGCAGATTGAGCCGCGTCTCGGCATCGACCTGCTCATATTGCATGAACACGAGGTTCCAGATCTCGACGAAGCGGTCGCCATCCTCGTCCGGGCTGCCCGGGGGGCCGCCGGGAATATGGTCGCCATGGTCGTAGAAGATCTCCGAGCACGGCCCGCACGGGCCGGTGTCGCCCATCGACCAGAAATTGTCGTTGGTCGGGATGCGGATGATACGCTGTTCAGGAAGCCCCGCGATCCGCTTCCACAGGTCGAACGCCTCGTCGTCGGTATGATAGACGGTGACGGTGAGCCTGTCCGCCGGAATGCCCCATTCGCGCGTCAGCAGCGTCCACGCGTGGGTGATCGCCTGCTCCTTGAAATAGGCGCCGAACGAGAAATTGCCGAGCATCTCGAAGAAAGTGTGGTGCCGCGCGGTATAGCCGACATTGTCGAGATCATTATGCTTGCCGCCCGCGCGCACGCATTTCTGCGACGAGGTCGCGGTGACATAGGGCCGCGTCTCGAGGCCGGTGAAGACGTTCTTGAACGGCACCATGCCGGCGTTGACGAACATCAGCGTCGGATCATTGTGCGGCACCAGCGGTGCCGACGGGACGATCTGATGCCCCTCGCGGCCGAAATAGTCGAGGAAGGAGCGGCGGATGTCGTTGGTCGAGGTCATGCAGAGGATTTAGGCGAGCCGCGAGGGCGCGGCAAGCGAGCGGATTCGATCGATGTGATCGAGCCGAAGCGACGTCGACGAGATCGCCGCCGCGCGACCGATCGGACAAAAAAAGGACCGCCAATGGCGGCCCCAGTTTTCAGGTGGTTCCAAAAGGGGAGCTTCGGAAACCGCAGAGCAAGGGGCGTCTCTGTACCGTCGTTCTGCGCGACGGATGCCTGACCTCGGGCGGCCCGGACCGCTATGTCCGGACCATGGTGGCTAGCGCGGCTCGGGCGCGATCCGGGCGAGTTCGCCGGCCTGCTCCGACAGGCGTTCCGCCTTGTCGGCGTAGCGATCCGCCAGGCGGGCGTGCGCGGTCTGCGCCGTCGTGACCTGAGCGGTGTCCGCGGCCGCGCGCTCGACCAGCTCGCGTTCGCGACAATAGTGGATTTCATCGACGATGTTCATCGGATGCCCCCCGATCAGTACCGCCGTCAGCGTGGCTTTGCGCGGCCTAAGCTGCTCTGATATCGATCAATTTCCCTGGTTATTTCTCGAACACCTATGTTCGTCTTTGCAACATGACGTATGTTGCACGAGTGATCATCGGATCGGCATCCTCTTAAGGATAGTCGATCGCGACGACTTCATATTCCTTCTCGCCGCCCGGCAGTATGACGCGGCGCAGGTCGCCGACCGCCGCGCCGCGCAGCGCGCGCGCCAGCGGCGCGTGCCAGCTGATCCGCCCCGCCCCCGCATCCGCCTCGTCCTCGCCGACCAGCGTGACGACGCGCTCGGCGTCGTCCTCGTCGGCGATCGTCACGGTTGCGCCGAACCAGGCGCGGCCGCGGTCGGGCTGCTGCGACGGGTCGACGACCTGGATCTTGGCGAGCTTCTTGGACAGCCGGTCGAGCGTGCGGTCGATCTCGCGAAGCCGCTTGCGGCCGTAGATGTAATCGCCATTCTCCGAGCGGTCGCCATTGCCCGCTGCCCAGCTGATCGTCTCGACCAGCGCGGGGCGCTCGATCTCGAACAGCCGCTGATATTCGCCGCGCATCGCGCCGTAGCCCGCGGGCGTGATGTAGATCGGCCGGTCCATGCCTCAGCCGGGCGTGCGCTTGGCGAGATAGAAGGACAGGCGATTCGTCGCGGTCTGGCCGTGCCGCGCGGGATCGAGCGTGTCGTAGACGACGACATTCTCGAGCACGTTCTGGACGTAGCCGCGCGTCTCGGAGAAGGGGATCGCCTCGATCCAGTCGACCGGATCGACCCCGCCCGAGCGCGGATCGCCATATTGCGCGAGCCATTTGCGGACGTTGCCGGGGCCGGCATTGTAGGCGGCGACGGCGAGCACGTAATTGCCGCCGAACATGTCCATGATCCGCCCGAAATAGCCGGTGCCGAGCTGCATGTTATAGCCCGGATCCGAGGTCAGCCGCTGATAGTCGTAGGCGAGACCGAGCTTGTCGGCCTGCTCGCGCGCGGTGCCGGGCATCAGCTGCATCATGCCCCGCGCGCCCGCGCCCGACACCGCCTGGCGATCGAACTGGCTCTCCTGGCGCATGATGCCGTGGATGAAGGAGAAATTGTTTGCGATGTCGGCGGGCACCGGCAGCACCGGGAAGCCCGAGCGGACATAGTCGCTCGCCGATTCGGGTTTGGCCGCGCGCTCGGCCATCACGCCGAGATCGGGGCGCTGGAGCTCGCGCGAAAGCTGGGCGGCGAGCAGATGGTCGGCATCCGACAGGTTTGCCGAATTGCCGATCACGCGCAAAAACTGGGTCTGGTCGCTCCAGTCGCCGAGCTGCCCCAGGATGCGCGCGGCGCGCACCACGTCGCGCTGGTCGAAGGCGTCGCGATCGGCGGGCGTGACCAGCGCATAGTCGGGATCGACCGGCGCGGGCACCGGGCGGCCAAGCCGTTCGAGCGCGAGCTGGCCGTAGAAATGATCGGGGAAGGCGGCGGCGTTGGCGAAATAATCCTGCGCGCCGGCGGCGTCGCCCGCCGCCAGCGAGGCACGCCCCGCCCAATAATAGCCTTTGGCGCGCGAGGTCGGGCTCTGCGAGGCGTCGGCATAGGCGCGGAACGTCGCGATCGCGTCGCGCGGTCGGCCGAGATGCTGGAGCGCGGCGCTGCCCGCCAGCCAGGCGAGGCTGGTGAAGGCGTCGCGCGCCGCGAAGGGCTGCGCGCGCACGCTGGTGCCGACCGGGAAAATGCCGGTGAGCTGGCTGGCGATGCCGTAGGCGACCGCCCAATTGCCGTCCGCCGCCGCCGACTTCGCGACCGAGAGGATCGTCTCCATGTAGCGCGTCGGGTTGAAGGCCGGTGCGTCGAGCGGCTGCGGCCGGGCGAGCTCGTAGCGCGCGACCGGCTCCTGCGCGGTCTCGCGCAGCCAGGTGGTGCGGTCGATCCGGTAGCCGGCGTCGCCGTTCGCCGCGGCGCCGAGCGCGGCGGCCTGCGCCGCGGCGTCGGGCGACTTGAGCTGATAGGCGAGCCGCGCGGCATAGATCGGGCGCCGCGCCGGGCTGACCAGCGCAAGCTGACGCTGCGCCGAGACGAAGGCGCGGTTCCACAGCAAGGCCTCCATGCGCTGGTCCTGGTCGGCCTGGGTCAGCGAACTGCCGAACATCGCCGTCAGCCGCGCCTCGTCGGTGGTGGAGAGCTGGCCCGAGGTCCACGCCGCACGCGCCGCCGCCTGCGCCTCGAGGGCACGGCCGCGGGCGTAGAGCGCCTCGGCGAAGCGCAGCTGCGCGCTGCCGGTCTGCGGCGGCAGGCGGGTGAAGAAGGCGATCACCGTGTCGGGCGGGGTGACGTCGGGCTGGAGCGCGGCCTCCGCCGTCTTGCGCATCGCCGCCTCGCCCGGCCAGCCGGGGTGCGCGACGAGAAAGTTCGCATATTCCTGGAAGGTCAGGCTGCTCGACTGGCGCAGCCGGCGCCACTGGACGAGCCCCTCGGCGGTCGGGTCGCTCGGCACCCCCGCGCTCTGCGCATAGGGCGAGGCATAGCCATACGCCGACCCGGCAAGCCCGAGCTGCGAGCGGTACCAGGCGACCTGCTGGGGCGAGAGCGTGGCGACCGCGGCGGTGGCGGCGAGGAAGAGCGCGGGGATCGGAAGCATCACGCGGCGATGCAGCATGCTGGACATTATGCCAAGCGGCTCCTTATCAGGCGCTTACTGCGCGCGGCGTCGGTCGTGCCGCGACTATGCGCCGCCGCCCGGCGCGCGTGAAGGAGAGTAAGATGTTCTCGGGTTCGATTCCCGCCCTGGTGACGCCTTTTCGCGACGGTCGATTCGACGAGGCGCTGTTCCGCGACTTTGTCGACTGGCAGATCGCCGAAGGCTCGAGCGGGCTGGTGCCGTGCGGCACGACGGGCGAATCGGCGACGATGTCGATCGTCGAGCATGATCGCGTCGTCGCGGTGTGCATCGAGCAGGCCGCCGGCCGCGTGCCGGTGATCGCCGGCTGCGGCTCGAACGACACGCTGGTCGCGCTCGATCACATGCGCTCGGCGAAGGCAGCGGGGGCGGACGCCGCGCTGGTCGTGCTGCCCTATTACAACCGACCCAATCAGGACGGCATCTACGCGCATTTCGCCTTTCTCGCCGAGCGCTGCGACCTGCCGATCATCGTCTACAACGTCCCCGCGCGCACCGTCACCGACATCCTTCCCGCGACGCTCGGCCGGCTCGCCGAGATCCCGACGATCGTCGGGATCAAGGACGCCTCGGGGCTGGTCGCACGCGTCACCGCGCAGCGGCTCGCCTGCGGGCCGGACTTCTGCCAGCTGTCGGGTAATGACGACATGACGCTGGGGATCATGGCGATGGGCGGGGTCGGCTGCATCTCGGTGACCGCCAACGTCGCGCCGCGGCTGTGCGCCGACTTCCAGGCCGCCTGCCGCGACAACCGCTGGGCGGACGCGCTGGCGCTGCAGGACAGGCTCTACCCGCTCCACGCCGCGCTGTTCACCGACGCCTCGCCGGGGCCGATCAAATATGCGCTCTCGAAGGTCCGGCCGGGCTTCCCGGGCGGGCTGCGGTTGCCGATGACGCCAGCGAACCAGGCGAGCCGCGATGCGGTCGACGCGGCGCTGGCCGTGGCCGGACTGACCGACGGCTGATCGCGCGCGATGGCGCGATCCGACAAGCTGCTCGCCGCGATGCGCGCCAATCCGCGGTCGGACTGGACGATCGGCGATGTCGAATCGGTGGCACGTGCGTTCGGCATCACTTGCAAGCCGCCGCGTCGGGGCTCACATTACACGCTCTCGCACGAAGCCGTGCGCGGGCATCTCACCGTGCCGGCCCATCGGCCGATCAAGGCGATCTACATCATGCTGCTCGTGGAGATGATCGACAGCTTGGCAGGCGAATGACGATGACCGTGCAAAGCTATCGCGTCTATGTCGAGCCGCTGGTCGAGGCGCTCGGCGGCGGCTTCGTCTCCTATGCGCCCGAGCTTCCGGGCTGCGTGTCGGACGGCGCGACGCCGGACGAGGCGCTGAAGAACATCTATGACGCGATCGAAAGCTGGATCGACGCCGCCCAGGCAGGTGGACAGACTGTCCCCGCGCCCGCAACCAAGAGACACCATGCCTAACTATCCAGCGTCGCTTTCCTGATGGCCCGCCCCCGCCCGCTCGAATTCGAGAAGAAGAAGATCGTCGCCGAGAACCGGCGCGCGCGCTACGAATATTTCCTCGAACAATTTTTCGAGGCCGGCATCGCGCTGACCGGCACCGAGGTGAAGTCGCTGCGCTTCGGCGAGGGCTCGATCGCGGAAAGCTATGCCGAGTTGAAGGGCGATCAGGTCAATCTGATCAACGCCAACATCCCCGAATATAATTTCGGCAACCGCTTCAACCACGAGCCCAAGCGGCCGCGCAAGCTGCTGCTCCACATGCGCGAGATCGAGAAGCTGCGCCACGGCGTCAACCGCGAGGGGATGACGCTGATCCCGATGTCAATCTACTTCAACGGCCGCGGCCGCGCCAAGGTCGAGCTCGCGCTCGCCAAGGGCAAGAAGCTCCACGACAAGCGCGAGACGATCAAGGAACGCGACTGGAAGCGCGAACAGGGCCGGCTGATGCGCGACCGGGGCTAGGCCGGGACTTCTTCTTCCTCGTCATCCCGGACTTGATCCGGGATCCATAGACGCGGCGCGCAATGCTCGGGCGTCGCGTCTATGGATCCCGGCCTTCGGGGGAATGACGGGTTAGGATGCCGGGAATAGGCCCCACATATTCACGCGAAAGCGTCATCATGACGTCACATCCGCTTGCGTCGGCGTCGGCCACTGCTATGCCCGCCCCATACACTGTTTGTTGCTGAAAGGTGAACGAATGCGTCTCGGTCTGCTCGCGCTTCTTGGCTCGTCCATGCTCGGGAGCGCGGCGCTCGCCGCCGCGCCCGTCTCGCTGCTCCAGCCGGTCGCGACCGGCGCGGCCCCCGCGGTCGCCGGCGCGCCGACCTATGGCCGCTTCGGCTTCGACGAGACCGGCATGGACAGGTCGATCAAGCCCGGCGACAATTTCTACGGCTTCGCCAACGGCGGCTGGGACAAGGTGACGCAGATCCCCGCCGACCGCGCGAGCTACGGCATGTTCCACAAGCTGCAGGACCTGTCGCTGGCCCGCACCAAGACGATCCTCGAGAAAGCCGAGCAGGATCCGACGAGCAAGACCGGTCTGTTCTACGCGAGCTTCATGGACGAGGCCGCGGTCAATGCGAAGGGCGTCGCGCCGATCACGCCGTGGCTCGCCGCGGTCCGGGCCGCGCCCGACAAGGCGGCGCTGGCCGCGGAGATCGCCACGCTCCAGCGGATGGGCGTCGGCGGGCTGTTCGCGGCCTATGTCAGCCCCGACGACAAGGATCCGACCACCTATATCGCGCAATTCGCCCAGTCCGGCCTGGGGCTTCCCGACCGCGACTATTATCTCAAGCCCGACGCCGCGCTCGCCAAGATCCGCCCGCAATATGTCGCCTATCTCGCAAAGATGCTGGGCTTCGCGGGTACGCCCGGCGCCGACGCCCGCGCCGCCGCGATCATGGCGTTCGAGACCAAGCTTGCGCAGGCGCACTGGACGCGGATCGAGTCGCGCGACGCCGACAAGACCTACAACAAATGGACCCGCGCCGACTTCGACGCCAAGGCGCCGGGCTTCCCCTGGAAGCCCTATCTGGCCGGGCTCGGCGTCGACGCGCAGCCAAGCTTCGTCGTCGCGCAGCCGACCGCGTTCACCGGCGAGGCCGCGCTGTTCGCGCAGACCCCGCTCGCGGTGCTCAAGGACTATATGGCGGCGCGGATCGTCAGCAGCTACGCCAAATATCTGTCGGCGGACCTCGTCGCCGCCAATTTCGCGTTCAAGGGCACGGTGCTGTCGGGCACGCCCGAGAACCAGCCCCGCTGGAAGCGCGGCGTCGGGCTGGTGTCGAGCGAGATGGGCGAGGCGGTCGGCCAGGATTATGTCGCGGCCTATTTTCCGCCCGAGGCGAAGGCGGCCGCCGACGCGCTGGTCCACAACATCATCGCCGCCTTCGGGCAGCGCATCCGCGCGGTCACCTGGATGGATCCGGCGACCAAGCAGAAGGCGCTCGCCAAGCTCGCCGCCTTCACCCCCAAGATCGGCTATCCGACCCGGTGGCGCGACTATTCGACGCTGGTGATCAAGCCCGGCGACCTCGTCGGCAATGTGTCGCGCGCCGAAGCCTTCGAATATCGGCGCAACCTCAACAAGCTCGGCCATCCGATCGACAAGACCGAATGGGGCATGACCCCGATGGAGATCAACGCCTACGCCAATCCGGTGATGAACGAGATCGTCTTCCCGGCAGCGATCCTGCAGCCGCCCTTCTTCGATCCCAAGGCCGATCCGGCGGTCAATTACGGCGGCATCGGCGCCGTCATCGGCCACGAGCTCAGCCATCATTTCGACGACCAGGGCCGCAAATATGATCTCACCGGCAAGCTCACCGACTGGTGGACGCCGCAGGACGTGACCCGCTTCACCGCGCTCACCGACGAGCTGGTCAAGCAATATGACGGCTATGAGCCGCTGCCCGGCCAGCATGTCCAGGGCGCGCTGACGCTGGGCGAGAACATGGCCGATCTCAACGGCCTCAAGACCAGCTACGACGCCTATCAGCTGTCGCTCGGCGGCAAGGCCGCGCCGGTGCTCGACGGCTTCACCGGCGACGAGCGCTTCTATCTCGGCTGGGCGCAGGTGTGGCGGACCAAATATCGCGAGCCGCAGCTCCGCCAGCAGCTGCTCACCGATCCGCATTCGCCCGGACCGCAGCGCGTCGACGAGGTCCGCAACATGGACCCCTGGTACAAGGCGTTTGGCGTGAAGCAGGGCGAGACGCTGTATTTGCCGCCCGCCGCGCGCGTGCAGGTCTGGTAACGTTGTACCGTCGTCCCGGCGAAAGCCGGGACCCATGGACGCGGTGCGTCTTTCCTCGAACGCGCCGTATCCCTGGGTCCCGGATCATGTCCGGGACGACGGGACGCGATAGGCTCCGATCCGATCAGCGATTGACGGAACAGCCGCAGCGCGCCGAAGAGAGGGGATGCGTTCGCTCGTTCCCCGCGCCGATCTGCCGCCCCGCGCCGCCGGATCCGCCCCCGCCCTGCTGACCGCCGACCGGCTTATCGGCGCCGCGGTCGCCGCGGTCGGGCTCGCCTCGGCGGCACTGATCGCCCATGCCGCGGGCGACTGGCATGTCGCGGTCGGTTTTGGCGTCGGCTTCGTGGCGATCGCGGCGATCGGACTGCTCATCGCGCGCGCCGCCGGACAGAGCGCGACGCCGGCGGTGGCGACCGCCGACCGCGCGCTGCTGCGCGTCGTGCTCGACGCGTCGCACGATCCCGCCG
>NZ_CALMAW010000048.1 GCF_937859915.1 uncultured Sphingomonas sp.
ATCCCGGCTACGGCTGGCGGCAGAACAAGGGCTATGGCACCGCCCAGCATCGCGAGGCGCTCGGCCGGCTCGGAGTGACGCCGCTGCACCGGGGGAGCTTCGGTCCGGTTGCGCAGCTCTGCCTCGCGCTATGACGACTGCCGAATTTGATGTCCCGCCGAGTCTTACCGGTCACACCACCACAGATTGAGTCTGACGATTCGGCGAGGCGCTAGATCATGTGCCCGGTCGGCGCGCGAAACGTTTCACAACCCGCGACTCGCGAGGAATCCGGGCTTTTTCGCTTGACCGGGAGTCTTCGCCGACTCACTTTGCGCGCACAAACGGCAGCGCGGGACGGACTTCATGCAGCAATTCGACATCGGCGCGTCGTCGCCCCTCGCCCGGGCGCGGAGCGCGGCCGGCGTCTTGCCGCTCGACCAGATCATCCGCGGGGACTGCATCGCGGCGATGGCGGCGCTGCCCGACAAGTCGATCGACTGCATCTTTGCCGATCCGCCCTACAATTTGCAGCTTGGCGGCGACCTGTTCCGTCCCGATGGCAGCCAGGTGGACGCGGTCGACGACGATTGGGACAAGTTCGAGAGCTATGCGAGCTATGATCGTTTCACCACGGCGTGGCTCGCGCAGGCGCGGCGCATCCTGAAGGACAATGGCACGATCTGGGTGATCGGCAGCTATCACAATATCTTCCGCGTCGGTGCTGCGATCCAGGACGAGGGCTTCTGGATCCTCAATGATATCGTCTGGCGCAAGGCGAATCCGATGCCCAATTTCCGCGGCACGCGCTTTACCAACGCGCACGAGACGCTGATCTGGGCGGCCAAGTCCGAGACGGCGCGCTACACCTTCAATTATCAGGCGATGAAGGCGCTCAACGACGATCTGCAGATGCGTTCGGACTGGAGCTTCCCGATCTGCGGCGGTGGCGAACGGCTCAAGGACGATGCCGGCGACAAAGCGCATCCGACCCAGAAGCCCGAGGCGCTGCTCTACCGCGTGCTGCTCGCGACAACCAAGCCGGGCGACGTCGTGCTCGATCCCTTCTTCGGGACCGGGACGACGGGGGCGGTCGCCAAGCGGCTCGGGCGCCGCTGGATCGGGATCGAGCGCGAAGCCAAATATATTCGCGTGGCGCGCGAGCGGATCGCCGCCGCGCTGCCGCTCGACGAGAGCGCGATGACGATCATGCCGACCAAACGCACCGCGACACGCGTGCCCTTTGGCGCGCTGCTCGAGGCGGGGATGATCCTGCCGGGCGCCACCGTCGTCGACTCTCGCCGCCGCTGGCAGGCGAGCGTCCGCGCCGACAGCTCATTGCTGCACGAGACCCGCAGCGGCTCAATCCACAAGCTCGGCGCTGAACTGCAGGGTGCGCCGTCGTGCAACGGCTGGACCTTCTGGCATGTCGAACGCGCCGGCAAGCTCGAGCCGATCGATACGCTGCGCCAGGCCTATATCGCGAGCCGACCGGCGGCATGATCGCGGCGGAGATCGCGCGCGCCGGCCGCACCGCGCAGATCTATCTCCGGCCGACGGGCTTCGTCGACAGCCCGATCGGCTATGACGGGCAGACGCTGCGGCTGGCCGGCGGCTTGGTCTGGTTCGCGATGGTCGAGGCGATCGCGGCTGGGCTTGGCGGGCGTTTCGCCACCGCGCTCGTGCCGGTCGAGCGGATCGAGGATTTCGTCGACAGCCTGCCCGAACCGCAGTCGACGTCGGCCAAGCGGCAACTCGCCCGGCTGGTAGCGCACCGCACGCCGCTGACGCTCGGCGAGCGCATCGTCCGGCTCGACCAGCCGCAGGTCATGGGTATCCTGAACGTTACTCCCGACAGTTTCTCGGACGGCGGCGGGCTCGCCGGCGATCCGAGCGCCGCGGCGGACCGCGCGATCGCGATGAGCGAGGCCGGCGCCGCGATCGTCGACATCGGCGGCGAGTCGACGCGGCCCGGGGCGAAGCCTTTATGGGAAGGCGACGAGATCGCGCGTGTCGTGCCCGCGATCGAGCGGCTGCGTCATGCCGGCATTGCGCTCTCGCTCGACACGCGAAAAGGCGCGGTGATGGCGGCGGGCCTTGGCGCCGGGGCGCATATGATCAACGACGTCGCCGCGCTGACCTACGACCCTTCGGCGATCGAAGCGGCGGTGGCGACCACCTACCCGATCGTGCTGATGCATCACCAGGGGGCGCCCGAGACGATGCAGCAGGACCCGCGCTACCGCGACGCGCTGCTCGACGTCTACGACTGGCTCGAGGCGCGGGTCGATGCGGTGGTGGCCGCCGGCGTTGCGCGCGAACGGCTGCTGATCGATCCTGGTATCGGATTCGGCAAGTCGTTGAGGCACAATCTGGCGATCCTCAACGGGCTGTCGTTGTTCCACGCGCTCGGTCTGCCGATCGTGCTGGGCGCCAGCCGCAAACGGACGATCGGCGCGCTTGCGAATGAGGCGCCCGTCGAACAGCGCCTCGGCGGATCGATCGCACTCGCGCTGCTGGGCGCCAAACAGGGCATTCAGTTGCTGCGCGTGCACGATGTCTTCGAGACGGTACAGGCGCTGCGCGTCTGGCGTGGCCTGCGCGATGCGGCGCTGACCCCGGGCTGATCGCTCAGTTCGGGACGGCGGGCGGATCCTGCATCTTCCACTGCTCGACGCCGCGCCGCGCCTGCTGGACGAAGCGTGACCGTTTGACCCCCCAGAGAAACAGGTTGCCGAGGATCCAGCCGACCGGGCGCATCGGCCGGCGGAACTGGACGAGCAGCACGACGCGGATCTCGTCGGTGTCGTTGAGCACCTCATGTTGGTACATGTCGTCGAACACGATCGCCTTGCCTTCAGACCAGGTGACTCGCTGGCCGTCGACGTGCATCGCGCAATCCTCGGCCTTCTGCGGGACCTTGAGACCGAGATGGCAGGTCAGGAAAGCCTTGGTGACGCCGGTGTGCGGCGGAATGTGCGTGCCGGGCGCCAGGATCGAGAACAGCGCGGAGTTGAGCCCCGGCACCTTGGCGATCATCGCCGCGGTCTTCGGGCACGCGTCGCAATTGGCCTCGACCCGATAGCCATAGCCACACAGGAAGAAGGACCGCCACTTGCCCGCCGGCGCGATCCGCCGATGGTCGGGCGAGATTTCGGCGAGCGGGGGGATCTTGTTGAGATCCTGCAATACGACCGAGGCTTCGGCCTGGATCTCGCGCCAGCGCGCCTCGAACTCGGCGATCCAAGGAAAATCGGTCGGCTGGTAGAAGGGATGGTTGCCGATCCGCGACGATTTGGCGACGATGTTGTTGATCCGCGGCTGCAGATATTTGCCGAGGCGCATGATCAACGGCTTCTTCGGCACCAGCGCCGAGCTCGGGGTCGGCGGAAGCGGTGTCGCGGCATCGGTTAAAGTCTTGGCCGGGCTCGACATATTCGGGTTAAGCTCGCAACGGAATGAGGACCGGCGGTGGTTGTAGACGGGCGCGGCGATCACGCCAAGCCATTGGCGTGCCGATTGCACACGGGGCAGGTTCGGCTATGCTCCGGGGCGGACGAATAGGGGAGTTGGTCCATCACTCGGTTGCATCTTGATCGCGAGCGGCTGCGCGCCCGCTGGCGCGTTACGCTGATCGCTTTGCTGTTGATCGTCTATCTGGTGCTGCACGGGCTTTGGCGGTTGTTCGGCCGGTTCTCGCCTTGGCCGACGGTCTTTCTGCGCCGTGCCGGCCATGCCGCGGGTGTCGATGTGCGCGTTACCGGGGCGCCCGTCCGTCACAATGTGCTCCTCGTCGCCAACCATCTGAGCTGGCTGGACATATTGATCCTCGCCGGGGCCAGCGGCACGCGCTTCGTCGCCAAGGACGATGTCGCGCGATGGCCGCTCTTCGGATTCCTGTCCGGACTCAACCGTACCGTTTACGTGTCGCGCAGCCAACGTGCCGAGGTGCGGGCGCAGGCGGATCTCCTGCGTGCGGCACTGGCCGAAGGTCAGC
>NZ_CALMAW010000049.1 GCF_937859915.1 uncultured Sphingomonas sp.
GCTATGTCCCGGCCCGGATTCCGGACCTGCTGCGGACCACCGACGTGATTGCCTATGAGGCCTCGGCGTCGCACCAGAATGCGATGGCGCAGGTCGAGGATGCGGCGTTCCGGCTCGATTATAATCGCGCGGCGGGCACCGACATGGAATGCTGCATGCCGTGCCAGACGCTCGAGCAATTCGCCGCCGGTGCGGGGATATGGAGCGACTTGCCCAAGGCGGTGCGGCAGGCGCAGATCGTCCATATGGCCGATCTGATCGACGAGCTCTATCCGTCCTTCCGGCTGTTCCTGTTCGACGGGCGCGAGCGCTTCTCGATCCCCTACACGATCTTCGGCTCGACCCGCGTCGCGGTGTTCGCGGGGCAGATGTACCTCGTGCTCAACAGCGCCGAGACGATCCGCACGATGCAGAAGCAATTCGAGGGGCTGATCCGCCACACCCGCGTCCACGCGCATGAGGCCGCGGCGTTCGTGCGGGCGCTGCGTGTCGGCTGAGCGCGGCGCCGGCGCGGGGCGGGTCGCCAGCCTCGCCATGTATCGCGACCCGCCCGTGGTGACCGCCGCGACGCACGCGCTATGGGCCTATCTGCGCGACCGGCTGCGCGCGGACGGCCTCGCCGATGTGCCCGATCGGCTGGACGATGCGATCGCGCACGATGCCGCGTGGCACGACCCGCGGCTGCTGCTCGCGCAGACCTGCGGCTATCCCTTCGCCACCAGCCTGCGCGGCCGGGTCCGGCTGGTCGCGACGCCGGTCTATGACCATGCCGGCTGCGTGGGCGCGAGCAATGGCAGCTTCGTCGTCGTGGGCGCGGGCGCGCTGGCGTCGTCGGTCGCCGACCTGCGCGGCGGCACCGTCGCGATCAACGATCCCGCCAGCAATTCGGGAATGAACCTGCTGCGCCACGCCGTCGCGCCCCATGCCGTCGAGGGGCGTTTCTTCGGCCGGGTGATCGTCAGCGGCGGGCATGTCGCCAGCCTCGCGCTGGTCGCCGGCGGGGAGGCGGACGTCGCCGCGATCGACTGTGTCACCTACGGCAATCTGGCGCGGTCGGCGCCGGCGCGGCTCGCCGGCGTCCGCATCCTCGCCGAGACCGTCAAGACGCCGGGCCTGCCGCTGATCACGCGGGCGTCGGCCGGCGACGACGAGCTGGCGCTGCTGCGCGCGGCGCTGGAGGCGTTCGTTCGCGATCCCGCCGCCGCCGCGATCCGCGCCCCGCTCGGCCTGGCCGGCTTCGCGATCTTGCCGGACAGCGCCTATGATGCCGTCCTCGAGATCGAACGCGCGGCGGCGGCGGCGGGCTATCCGCGGCTAGCCTGATCGGCGCGCAAATCCGCGCTTTGTTCGGCGGCGGCTTCGTGACAGGTTGCGGTGCGGCGTAACTGATCCGGGGGGGATCGTCGTCCGATGCTGCATCATGCCTGAGGGGATAGTCATGTCCGCGACCGAAGCACCGTCGCTGGCCCGCACGCTCAACGTCTTCCAGCTCTGGGGGATCGCGGTCGGGCTCGTCATCTCGGGCGAATATTTCGGCTGGAGCTATGGCTGGGCGCAGGCGGGGACGCTCGGCTTCCTGGTGACGACGATTCTGGTCGCGGCGATGTACGTCGCCTTCATCTTCAGCTTCACCGAGCTCACCACCGCGATCCCGCAGGCGGGCGGCCCGTTCGCCTATGCGCATCGCGCGTTCGGGCCGGTCGGCGGCGCGGTCGCGGGATTTGCGACGCTGATCGAATTCCTGTTCGCGCCGCCCGCGATCGCGCTCGCGATCGGCGCCTATCTGGTCGTCCAATTTCCGGGGCTCGATCCCAAGACCGCGGCGGTCGGCGCCTATCTGCTGTTCGTCGCGCTCAACGTCGTCGGCGTGCAGATCGCGGCGACCTTCGAGCTGGTCGTGACGCTGCTCGCGGTCGGCGAACTGCTCGTCTTCATGGGCGTGGTCGCGCCCGCCTTCCGCTGGAGCGCGTTCAGCGCGAACGGCTGGTCGGGCGCCCCGCATTTCGGCGTCGGGTCGATCGGCGGCATGTTTGCGGCGATCCCGTTCGCGATCTGGTTCTTCCTCGCGATCGAGGGCGTCGCGATGGCGGCCGAGGAGGCGCGCGAGCCGCGCTGGACGATCCCGATCGCCTATATCAGCGGCATCCTGACACTGACGCTGCTCGCCTTCGGAGTGATGATCTTCGCGGGCGGCTCGGGTGACTGGCGGGCGCTCGCCAACCTCAACGATCCGCTGCCGCAGGCGATGAAGATCGTCGTCGGCCAGTCGAGCGGCTGGCTGCACATGCTGGTCTGGCTCGGGCTGTTCGGGCTGGTCGCCTCGTTCCACGGCATCATCATGGGCTATGCCCGGCAGATCTACGCGCTGTCGCGCGCGGGCTACCTGCCGCCGGCGCTCGGCCGGCTCCACCCGCGCTTCCGCACCCCGCACATCGCGACGATCGCCGGCGGCGTGGTCGGAATCGCGGCGATCTACAGCGACCGTCTGGTCAGCATCGGCGGGCAGTCGCTGACCGCGAGCATCGTCACGCTCTCGGTGTTCGGCGCGCTGGTGATGTATATCGTCAGCATGCTCGGCCTGTTCCGCCTGCGCCGCAGCGAGCCCGGTCTCGACCGCCCGTTCCGCGCGCCGCTCTATCCGGTGGCGCCGGGCTTTGCGCTGGTTGCGGCGGTCGTCGCGCTGGGCGCGATGGTCTATTACAATCCGATCATCTTCCTGCTGTTCGCGACGATCATGGCAGCGGCGGTGCTCGCCACGCTGGCACGCGAGCGGCGGGCACCCGCCTTGGCCTAGTCACCAGGGCGCGGCCCGTCGCCGTGCCGGCCTTCGCACAGTATTGGATCCATAATGGACAATAGCCCGGTCTATTATCCATTTCCGCAATGGCTCGCCGGTAATAGACGCCAGCTGAGGCGTACCTTGATCACGATCGCGCGGTGGATCGGTCTCTACGGGTCGCAAAGAGCCGGGGCGATCGCAGGCGTTGAGTCCGATGACGGAGAGGGATGGCGTCGAAGGCGGCACGAATACGGGCCTGTTAGAGCGAATCCAGCAGAATTTCAAACATCAGACCACGCGAAATCTTCGCGTCGCGCCGCAGCAGCCCCGCGCGTGGCAGACCGTCGAGCGGCTGCTGGATGCGACCAACCGGCTGATGCTGCTGACCCGCACCTTCGACGAACTGAACCTCGAGATGGCGGCGGCCGATGCCGGTGTCACGCCGCAATCGGCCTACCGCTATTTCGCCAATATCGGTGATCTCGTCCGCACCAGCGTCCGGCGCATGCAGGCGAACTGGAACGCGCGCTTCGTCGAGTTCATGCTGTGCCAGACGTTCGAGACGCGGTCGGACGTCGCGCATGCGATCGCGGGCTTCATCGCCGAGACCTATGGCAGCCAGGTCACGGCGTCGACCAAGATGATCGACGAGATTTTCCGCCATTATCATGATCTCGACTATGACGCCGCGTGGATCGTGTCCGACACGATCGTGTCGTCGGTCGGCGCCGCCTGCACGCCGCGGATGCGGGTCGGCGAGATGGCGACCGGGCTCACCGCGCTGTGGGCGATCGCCAAGTTCCTGATCCTGCGCGATGCGCGAGAATTGAGCCAGCGCAATGTCCACGACCTGATGGCGGCGGTGCTGCTGGCGGCGCTCAACGGATCCGCGCCGTTGGACGGCGAGGCCCCTGCCGAGCCGGTGTGACGCGCGGGGCGCGCCGATCACGGCTGCAGCTCATCCAGGCGCCAAAGACCCAGCGCCTTGTCGCGATAGGCGCCGCCGGCTTCGGTGCAGCCTTCGACGATCAGCCGGTGCGGGGGCGGCAGGTCGAACGGGGCCAAAGTGAGGTTGAGCGGTCGCCAGCCGCCGAGCGCGCAGTCGGCATTCGCGCAACGGTCGGTGAACGTCGTGGCGAGCAGCCAGCGCGCGCCGGTGCGCTGCAGAGCGCGCAGCGTCCGGCGCGCGGTCGCGAGGTCGTAATGGACGAGCGTGTCGCGCAGCATGACGAGATCGGCGCGGGGCAGGGCGTCCTGCGTGACGTCGGCGCATAGAAAGCGACGGCCTGGCCGCGCCAGCGCCGCGTTGCGGGCAATCAGCGCGGGGACGATGTCGACCCCGATATAGGTGGTGACCGGCAGGTCGGTCTGGCCGAGCCAGCGATGATCGCCGCACCCGACATCGAGCAGGACGCCGATGCCGAGGTCCGCGAGCAGATCCGGCAGCGCGCGGCGCAGCGTCGCGGTCTGGGCGAGCGACGATCCCGGTCCCGACAGGGAGTCGTCGCCGCGCTGTTCGGCCGCCGCATGAAAGCCGGCGAAGACCGCGGCGGGGGTTCTGCCCTGTCCCGCCTCGGCGAGCGCGCCGGCGGGGGCGGCGGCATGGTCGAGGCTCTTGGCGAGCGCGAAGCGGAAGAAGCTGCGCGGTGCCAGCAGGTCGGCGCCGGGATGCTGCGCGGCGAAGGCGGTGATCTGCGTGTTGGACAGCATGTAGGTGAGCGCGTCGGGATCGAACGAGCGGGCATGCTCCGCCGCGTCGCCGGTGCGGAAGAACAGTTCGGGTCGGCTCCAGCAGATCGGCTGGATCGCCGCGCAGGGCAGTTCGTGGAAGGCGGCGCCCCCCTGGCGCAGCAGCCGGGTGAGCGGCTCGCCGCCGAGCGAGATCCACGACAAGGCCGGGCCGCTCCTGAGCCGGTCGGCGACCGCCTGGTAGAACAGCCCGGCGGTCGGATTGTCCGGCGCGGCGGCGATGAAGCCGTTGGGATAATAGCCCTGGCGGTCCTGGTGGACGACGAAGCCGTGCGCGGCCAGCGCGGCGCGGACCCGGTCGAGCGGCCGCATCAGGATGCAGTCGCTGTCGAGCCAGATGCCGCCATGGCGCGCCAGCAGATAGGCGCGCGCGTAATCCGCCCGGTGCGCAGGCTGCAGCGGATCGAGATCGATGTCGCGATCGTCCTGGCGAAGCGCCTCGAACGCGGCGCGATCGAGCAGGCGGACGTCGCCGCCATGCCGCACGATCGTCTCGCGACAGCGTAGGATCCAGTCCGGGCACGGCCCCTCCCAATAGTGGAACAGCGGCAGATGCAGCGGGGCGGCCGGCGCCGGCGCGGCGGTCGCGACCGTCTGCTGCGCGGTCGCGCGGCCCAGCCAGGCGTCGCGCGTCGTGCAGCGTTCGAGTTCGGTGAGCACCGCGATATTGTGCAGATAATGCGGATTGCTCCGGTGCGGCGCGGTGCCGTTGAGACCGCCGGATTCGGCATGGTAGAGATGGTAGAGCGTCTGTTCGGGATTGCCGCTGGTGCCTGTACGGCCAAGTAGCGACGCCTTGTGCCACCAGCCATTGTCTTCGCCGCCCCAGCCGCGGAACCGCTCGTCGAGCCCGCCATAGGCCTCGACGAAGCGGCGCCTGACGAGGCCCATGCCCCCGGAGACATGGCTGCCGGAGCGCAGCGTGCGCAGCGGCCGGGCGTGCGCCGGATCGGCGCCGTCGCCGAGGCACGCGCGCGTGTCGTCGTCGGTGAGATAGTGGATCGCCTGGTAGGGGATCAGGAAGTCGAGGGCGGTCGCCTCGAGCTCGGCAATGGCGCGGGCGTGGAAGCCCGGCACCGCGACGAGATCGTTGTCGTGCCACAGGACATAGTCGGTGCGCGCCTCGGCGGTACCGAGGTTGAGCGCGCGGGCGCGCTCGAAGGCGCCGCTGTGCGGGACGAAGACGTGGCGGGCGCCGGCCCGCGCCGCCGCCTCGGTCGCCACCGCGGTCTCGCCCAGTTCGACGACGATCAGCGGCGACAGCGGCAGCGCGTCGCGGAGGCGGGCGAGCGCATGCGTCAGCAGCGGGAGCCGCTCGACGCCGCCATGCGGGACGACGACGGTGAGGTCGTGGAGGATGGCGGCGGTGGCGGCCAGCGGCGGGTCGGCGAAGCGGGCGACCATGGCGCGGACCGGGGCGGGGTCGCGCGGCCGGTAGAGATCGCCTTGGGTGTGTTTAGGGCTGGTGTTGCCGGCATGGACGCGCCCGACGAACAGGTCCGGCGCGTCCATCACATGGAGCGCGGCGCGCTCGGCGGCGAACACCCATTGCGTGTCCTCGCCGCATTGTATGGCCGGGAAGGGCCGGCGGTCCCAATAGGCGCGGCGGTAGGCGAGGCTGCCGCCGCAGACCCACGGCGGGGTGCCGCGATAGACATAGTCCCACGCCTGTGCGCCATCGTCGGAGAGGAAGACGACCCGGTCGAGGCCGCAGATCTCGGCGCCGCTCGCATCGAGCGCGGCGCGCTGGCGCGCGATCCGATCGGGGGCGTGCCAATCGTCGTCGTCCCAGTGGAGGATGATGTCGCCGCGGGCGAGCGCGCACAGCCGGTTGCGCTTGTCGCCGAGCGGCCGCCGCGTCGTCTCGCGGACGTAGCGGACGCGCGGGTCGTCGGGGACGAGATCGGCGACGGCGTCGCTGCCGTCGTCGAGGATGAGCAGCTCGGCCTCGTCGCCGGCCTGGGCGAGGAAGCTGGCGATCGCGCCGGGCACGAACCGGCGCCGGTCGGCCGTCGGCATGATCGCGGACACGCGTACGTTCATCGGACCTCGCTCATGCCGGTCGCGGCGTCGGCGCGCGCCGTCCCGGATCGGGCGGCGTCGCGGGCGGACGATCTGGTCTTCGTGTCGCGGGCGGGGGGCGGCTCAGGCCCAAACATGTCTGACGGTCTTGATCGAATTCCGCTCGTTCATGAACAGCATGACGTCGCCCTCGAAGTTGAAGGGCGGGACCTGGACCTTTCTGGTCGTGTCATAATGGCTGGGCAGATGGATCGTGGCGTAGATCGCATTGGCGTAGCTGCCGCCCCCTCTCAGTTCGATCTCCAGCGTGCCGATCTGCTGGACCGGATCGTTCGGCTGCAAGGAGAAACTCGGGTAGAGAACGATCGGCAGCTCATATTTATTCGCGTAGAAATCGATCTCGTTGTTGCGGATCTGGCACAGGACGGTGCTGAACAGGCCGGCATCGTCGTAGATAAGATAGAAGGTGAACGTCCAGGACGGGTTGACGCTGGCTTGCCAGACATAGGTGTCGGTCGCGCCAGGCACCGTTTCGGCCGGCGGCATCGCGACCGGTCGGTAGGTCCAGATCGACCCGGGACCGTTGGGGTAGAGCGCGTCGACTTGGACGGTCCTCGGCGGCGACCCGATGGTGACGTCTGTGATGGCGAGCGGTACCGGCGGCCCGACGCGCGGCATCTGGACGGGCTGTGCCGGCGCGGGCGCAACCTGAACCAGCCTGGCATGCGCCGCATTGTCGCGCCATCCGTCGACGTTGAAGACATAGCCGCCGGGTTGCGCGATGATGCCTGCTTGCGAGACGTCGGCGCCGCAGGACGGGACAAGCTGGATCTGGACCATCGGTTCGCCGGGGAGCATCGGCGATTGCTGCAGCCGCGCCTCGAGATGATCGAGGCAGATGTCGGTGGCCCAGGTGATGCCGAGCAGATCGAAGATGCCGGCACCATCATAATTGGCCTTCTGCCGTTCGCTGCCGGGGCCCGGCATCGCGCCTTCCATATGCTCGACTTCGCCGAGCAGCAGGCCGCCGGGGCTGGCGTCGGCGGCGATGAAGTCGACGTCCGACTTGAGCTCCTTCATGATCGCGCGGGCCCCGCTGGGGCCCTGGGCCGCCATGCCGCCCTGCTGCACGAGCGCGAAATTGCAGATTTGCACAGGCCGCAGCGGATCATCGAGCTCCCATTGCCCGATGATCGTGCCGAACGCGAAAACCCAGTCCGTCCAGCGTGCCGGTGCCGCGAGGTTCTGCAGCGCCGCGATCGCGTACTGAACATCCGCCATGTCGTAGGCGCCCGGATCCGCGCCGCGAAAGAAGAACTCCGGAATCATGAAGACATACAGTGTCTTGACGGGGGGCGACGCGGGTGGGGGCAGGGTCGATCGCGCCGTCTCCATCGCGGCGGCGAGCAGCTGACAGCGCGCATCGATATCGTCGACCGCGGGCGTTATGCCGAGATAGGTCGATGTCCCATCGTCATTTTCCTTCGGCGTCGTGTCGAGGACATAACCGATGAAGACAATCTGGTCGTAGGGCACGGTCAATCTCCTGCGTTCGGACGATAGGGCGCGGCGAAATGCAGCACGGTGGTGAACTTGATGATGTAGGTGACGTAGATGTTGATCGGCCGGCTCTCCTTCTGGCTCAGCTGACCGGTCAGCGCCGACCCGTCGTCGGCGACCGGGACGCTGGTCAGTTGGCTGGCGGTGCTCGGTACTTCGACCGCCGATCCCGCCTGGACGGTGACGGGGGTCGCCGATTGCGAATAGTCATGCTTGTGGCTGAGCATTGCGGAAGCCTGGGTGGAGCCGACGTCGGCGGCGGTGCCGCCGCTGGCCGGGGTTCGCGCCGCCGCGTCCGGGTCGTTGCCCGCGCCCCAGTCGCACCCGCGCAGGAAATAGCCGCGATAGTCGGGCAAATTGAAACTGTCGGCGCCGCCGCCGTAGAGATAGCCCAGTGCCGCGAACAATTCGGGGTAGAGCGAGACCGCCAGCGTCCGGCCGTCGCACGCCATCCAGCCCCAGGCCTCGATCTGCGCGGTGGCGGCGGGGGGCGATCCCGTCGCTGCGGGGACGACGTCGACGGGCGACGCCGTGTTCGGGATCGGCGTGCCGACCTGGCCGGCGAAGGCGACGACCGCCCCGACCGGCATGCCGCCCGTGCCGCGCGGACCGAACCACGGCGCGGGATTGAGCGGATCGATCATGCCTCGCCTCCTGGCGTCGCTGGCGTCGGCGCGACCGCGAAGGACGGCAGGCCGCTACCGTCGAGCACCTGCATCGCGGTCGGCACGACGACCTCCCAGGGCTTGCCGACCGTCCGCTCGCGGTCCTGGCGGTCGGCGGCGCGCTTGATGTCGTCGACGATGTGGAGGTCGACGGCGTTGACCGCGACGAGCCGATCGGGGCCGTCCCAGATCATGCCCGACGCGAAGAAATAGAGGAAGGCGAGCACATGGTCCGGGCGCACCGGCACCAGCGCGCGCGCACGGTCGGCGTGCAGGAAGCTGGCGAAAGCGGGGTCGTGGCCGGCGTCCTCGCGGCCAGCGCCGCCCGGCCGATCGTGATGGACGCTGTAGGTCATCTCGGGCCATTCGAGCGCCTGGTCGAGAAATTGATGGCAGCGCGGCCAGTTGACCACGTCGACCGGCGGCGACGCGCTCGGCGCCGAGCGGCCCCAGTCGGTCAGCACAGCCGCCCGCTCGAGCAGCAGATCGAGGCAGCCATGTTTGAGCGCATCGCGCGCGATCCGCGCGGCGGCGAGCGGGGATCGCTGCACGGCGGGCGCCGTCCCGTCCGCGACGGCGGCAAGGCGCCGCTCGATCCCCTGCGCATAGGCGCGCACGATCGCGCTGTAGATCTGGATGCGCCACTCGTCGGTGCAGCGCGGCGTCGGCACGCAGGCGATCTCGATATTGACGATGCACTCGCCGGCGTCGGGCGGCGACAGGCCGGCCGCCGGCGCCGCCACCGCGACCGGGAT
>NZ_CALMAW010000050.1 GCF_937859915.1 uncultured Sphingomonas sp.
TCAAATCCGAGCGCCTCTCGCAACACTTTTCTGCCAACCAGGTGAGCAGTTACGGTAGGCCCTGCCTGTGATTGGGCAGCAATTGAAGATGCCGCGCACAAAGCCGCGACGAGCAGTCCGATCTTCGTTTTCACGCGGTACCGTTTATCGAACATCCTGCCCACCCTGGAGGTTGTTTTCGCGATAGCACTACTTACCCGCTACCAATTCCCCACTTCAACAGGAACGTGCCCGTTCTGCGCCGTACTTCTTCAGATCTCGCTCTCGATGTTTTTTCCGAAACTCCCCAACCCTAGAAACAGAAATGGCGATACAGAAAGCGACCCGAACGGCCGGGCACACGGCCGCAGGCCGAACAATCGAACGGCAAAGATTGCTGCGATAGGCGATCGTCTGCTTGCCGCGGCGCCTTGGGTGCTCTCGTTGGGCCCGTCGGCACTCGATCCCGGCACAGCTAACCGTCACGCTTGAAACGTGGAACGAAAGGTCGGAGCAAAACGAGCTCTGCGGCCGGAACCGATATGGGCATCCGCTTCTAATCCGACCAACATCGGAGTTGCGCGATCAGGCGCTGTTCGACGTTGCGATCGATAGCAAAGAGCGCGGCTGCGACGTCGTCCGTCTCGAGATCGGGGATGTGCAAGACCGTGCACCCTGCTTTTCCCGACCACCGATCCCGATGTTGCGCGGCGCTCTTGACGCACTAGGCTGAATGCCTGCGCGATCAATGTCGTGAACGAAGGAATAGCCAGCGGTGCGGGATGCGACGGGTACGCTAGATGTAGCTCTGGGTCATGCGAGGGGCCTTCTCAACCGTGACCCGACGCTCGCCGTCGAACAGGCACGGGAGATACTCAATGCGGTTCCCGGCCATGTCGAGACGCTGCTCCTGCTCGCCGAAGCGCTTGCACGTACCAATCGCGAGGACGAGGCGATCGGCATTGCGGCAGAGGCCTGCAGACGGGATCCGCGCTCGCCGCATGGCTCGCGCTTGATCGGCGATCTCCTCTATGGCCGCGGCCGTTTCGTCGAGGCCGACGAGGCCTATCGGCGCCACATCGCCGTCGCGGTGAACCATCCGCGGCTTCGAAAGGCGGCGCTGTCGCTTTCGGGCAACGACCTGCCGGCTGCGGAGGCGCTGTTGCGCGCGCATCTCGGCGACCATCCGACCGACGTCGCCGCGATGCGGATGCTGGCCGAACTCGAAGGCCGCCTCGCGCACAATCGCGAGGCCGAGGCGCTGCTCCGCCGCGCGCTCGCGCGCGCGCCCGGCTTTCTGATGGCGCGCTACAATCTCGCGATCGTGCTCAATCGCCAGCATCGCCCGGCCGAGGCGCTCATCGAGATCGATCGCCTGCTCGAGATCGAGCCCGACAATCCCTCGTTCCGAAACCTTTCGGGCGCCGCCCGCGGCGCGATCAGCGCGCATGGCGACGCGCTCGCCGAATTTGAGAAGGCCCTGCGCGGGCGCCCCGACAACGCAGCGATGTGGATGAGCTACGGCCATACGCTCAAGACGCTCGGCCGGCGCGACGACGGTATCGCCGCCTATCGCCGCAGCATCGCGTTGCGCCCCGCGATGGGCGAGGCGTGGTGGAGCCTGGCCAATCTCAAGGCCACAACATTCGGCGCGGACGACATTGCGGCGATGCGGACGGCACTGGCGGACGACCGGACCACGCTCGGCTTCGACGATCGCTTCCATCTCCACTTCGCGCTTGGCAAGGCGCTCGAGGATGCGGGGGACTATGCAGCGAGCTTCCGCCATTATGGGCAGGGCAACCGGCTGCGGCGCGAGCGCGTCGATTACGATGCCGACGAGACGCACGATCAGGTCGTCCGTAGCGAGTCGCTGTTCACCGCGGACTTTTTCGCCGCGCGCGCCGGTCAGGGTTGCCTCGCGCCAAATCCGATCTTCGTGCTCGGCATGCCGCGATCCGGCTCGACGCTGGTCGAGCAGATCCTTGCCAGTCACAGCCAGGTCGAGGGCACGCGCGAGCTTCCCGACATTCAGGCGCTCGCGCATCGCCTGTCGGGACGCAGGATGCGCAGCGACCTCTCGCACTATCCCGAGGCGATCGCCGACTGCGATCCCGCGGCGCTCCGGGCGCTTGGCGAGGAATATATCGATCGCGTCCGCATCCACCGGAAGACCGACCGCCCTTTCTTCATCGACAAAATGCCCAACAACTGGGCGCATGTCGGGCTGATCCACCTGATCCTGCCCAACGCGACGATCATCGACACGCGCCGCCATCCGCTCGGCTGCGGCTTCTCGATCTTCAAGCAGCATTTCGCGCGCGGGCAGAATTTCAGCTACTCGCTGGCCGAGATCGGCCGCTATTACGCCGATTACGTCCGCGCGATGGCGCATGTCGATGCCGTGTTGCCGGGCCGCGTCCACCGCGTCGCGCACGAGGACATGGTCGAGGATACCGATCGCGCGGTCCGCGCCCTGCTCGCCGCCTGCGGGCTGGCGTTCGAGCCCGCATGCCTGCGCTTCTGGGAAACCGACCGCGCAATCCAGACGGCGAGTTCCGAACAGGTCCGTCGCCCGATCTTTCGCGAAGGGCTCGACCAATGGCGTCATTATGACCCCTGGCTCGGACCGCTCCGTACCGTCCTCAAATCGCACCTCCCGCCGCACTTTGCTGCCGGGCTGTAACTGCGCTGCAACAACGCCGGATTGACCCGAGGCGGCGGAGCGGAGATGCTCGCCCCGAAACGACTGCGCAATCGCAGCAGGGGGAATCTCGATGATCATGCGTCTCGGCGGCGTCACGAAAAGCTCTGTCCGTCTTGCGACGCTGCTCGCGACCAGCGCGCTGGCGGGGCCGGCGCTCGCGCAGTCCGTGTCGGGCGCGACGGATAGCGGGCCGGTCAACGGGGAGATCATCGTCACCGCGACCAAGCGGGCCGAGAACATCCAGAACGTGCCGATCAGCATCACCGCACTTGGCAGCGCGACGCTCGACCAGCATCAGGTGCAGAGCCTCGACGACTATACCAAGCTGCTGCCGAGCGTGAGCTTCCAGAGCTTCGGTCCTGGTCAGAGCGAACTGTATTTCCGCGGCATCGCGACCGGCGGCGACGGCATCCAGTCCGGCCCGCTGCCCAGCTCGGGCCTTTATGTCGACGAGATCCCACTGACGACGATCGGCAGCTCGGTCGATTTCCATGTCTACGACATCAGCCGCGTCGAGGCGCTGGCCGGTCCGCAAGGCACGCTGTTCGGCGCGAGCTCGCTGTCCGGGACGCTGCGGATCATCACCAACCAGCCCGACACGTCGCGCTTCTCGGCCGGCTATAATCTCCAGGGCGACAAATTCGGCGCGGGCAACGCCGGCGGCCAGGCCGAAGGCTTCGTCAACGTACCGCTCGGCGACCGCGCCGCGATCCGCCTCGTCGGCTTCTACGACCATGAGGGCGGCTATATCGACAACAGCTTCGCCGAACGCACCTACGCGCGGCCGAACGATCACACTGCCGATGGCTCGGTCGTCGATGCTCCGCTCACCATCGACAATGGCAAATTCGCCAAGAACAATTTCAACGACATCGATACCTATGGCGGCCGCGCCCTGCTCAAGGTCGATCTCGGCGGCGATTGGACCGTGACGCCGGGTGTCGACTACCAGCATCAGGTCGCGCACGGCACCTATCTGTACGATCCTAACGCCGGCGACCTTACCGTCCACGATTTCACGCCGGACCATAATCGCGATCACTGGTACCTCGCCTCGCTCACCGTTGAGGGCAAGATCAGCGATTGGGACGTGACCTATGCCGGATCCTATTTCAACCGCACGGTCGACAATACGCAGGACTATTCCTACTTCTCCGTCGCCTATGACGCGATCACCGACTATAATTATTACAAGGATGCCGCAGGCCACGATCTCGATCCGACGCAGATCTACCATGCGCACGACACCTATACGAAAATGTCGCATGAGCTGCGCATCAGTTCGCCCAAGGACCAGCCGATCCGGCTGACCGCGGGCATGTTCATGCAACGTCAGACCGATCACCACATCGCCGACTATGAGGTCGACGGCCTCGCCAACGCAGTGGTCTATTACGACTCGCCGGTGCCGGGCGCCAATTCGAACGACGTCTTCTTCACCGACATCCACCGCACCGATCGCGACTATGCCGCCTTCGCCGACGCTTCCTACGATATCCTGTCCAACCTGACGCTCACCGGCGGCATCCGCGGCTTCATCGCGCACAACACGCTGACCGGCTTTTCGGGCGGATCCGGCACGCTGGCGCATTTCAACTGCACCGGCGTCGCGCAGGACTGCCAGGCGATCAACGGCAAGGTCAACGAGTCCGGCGAGACGCATAAGGCCAATCTCACCTGGAAGATCGACCGCGACCGGATGGTGTATTTCACCTATTCGACCGGCTTCCGCCCAGGCGGCGTCAACCGACCGGCCTTCGCGCTGGGCAAGATCCAGGATCCGGGCCCCTACCAGCCCGACACGCTGACCAACTACGAGGTCGGCTGGAAGACGAGCTGGTTCGACCATACGCTGCGCATCAACGGCGCGCTGTTCTGGGAGGACTGGAACAAGGTCCAGTATACCGAGCCCGGCATCCTCGGCATTCAGTATACCGTCAACGCGGGTTCCGCGCGGTCACGCGGCGTCGAGGGCGACGTCAGCTGGACCTACGCGCATCATCTCACGCTGTCGGCATCGGGCACCTATGTCGACGCCAAGCTGACGTCGGACTTCCTGAGCGCGCAGGACGGTTCGGTGCTCGCCGCCAAGGGCACGCGACTGCCGGTGACGCCCAAGCTCAAATTCACCGCGACCGCGCGCTACGACTTCAACGTCGGGCCGTTCAAGAGCTTCGTCCAGGGCACTGCCAACCACCAGGGCGGGACCACCACCCACCTGCTGCTCGCCGATGCGGGCACCTTCTACGGCGAGCCGACCAAGCAGTTCACCACCGCCGACTTCTCGGTGGGCACCAGCTATGCCAATTGGACGGCATCGCTGTTCATCCAGAATGCGTTCGACGAGCGCGGCATCCTCAGCAAAAACTCGGTCTGCGTGCCGGGCATCTGCGGCCAATATGCCCGCGTCTATCCGGTCAAGCCGCAATATTTCGGCATCCGCTTCGGCCAGAAATTCTGATCGACGGGGCCGCTGCTCAGCGATGCGGCGGCCTATCCGGCGGATGCGCGCGAGTGCCGCGCGAGCCCGTAATAGAGCGGGCCGACGATCAGCAGACCCGCGATCCACGACAGGTCCGCTCCAGCGAGCAGCCGCGCGATCGGCCCCGTGTAGAGGGCGTTCGCGACGAACGGCACCTGCACCACAATGCCGACCGCATAGGCGATCAGCGCCGGCGCGCGATATGTGCCGTAGATGCCGCCGTCCGCGCGTAGGAACGAGGCGACGTCATAGTCGCCGTGTCGGATGATATAATAGTCGACCAGGTTGATCGCGGTCCACGGCACCATGACGTAGAGCAGCAGCAGCAGGAAATTGGTGTAGGTCTCCATGAAGTGCGGGCCCGCCAGCACCGCCATCGCGACCGCGACCAGCGCGAGCGCCAGCGACAGCCAGGTCCGCGCCGCCGCGCGCGCCTGCCAGGCCGGCGCAAAGGTCTGGACGATCGCGATCGTCGACAGCACCGCGCAATAGAGGCTGATCGCGCTCGCAGCGGCGATGGCCAGCGTGAGGATCGGGATCGCGACATAGGCCAGCGGGCCGATCGCGCCGGCGAGGCTTTCGGTGATGTCCTGCGTCGGGAACAGGGTGCCCAGCATCGCGCCGAGCGCCATCGGCAGGATCGATCCCAGCGCGCAGCCCCAATAGCTGGTCCAGAAGGCGGCGCGCTGCCCGGTCTCGGCGGGGAGGTAGCGCGAATAGTCCGACACATAGGGCGCATAGGCGATCTGCCACAGCACCGAGGTCGAGATCGCGCCGAGCAGCGCGCCGATCGTCGTCGTCGACGGCGTGACGGCCGCGAAGGCGGGGTGATGGCTCAGTATCCAGGCGAAGCAGGCGGCGATCGCAAGCCCGCCCGCCCAGCTCATCCAGCGGGTGAAGCGGTGGATGAGATCATGGCCGACGATCGTCGCCAGCGTGCCGAGGATCGCGACCGCGGCCACCGCGAGGTTCGGGCTCGCGCCGGGCCAGGCGCGGTGCAGCGACTGCGCGCTGAGCACGAGGTTCGACGCGAAGAAGCCGACGTCCATCACCGCGACGAACGCTATCACCGCGAGCGCGCCGCGCGCGCCGAACTGGCCGCGGGTCTGGACCATCTGCGGGACGCCCAGATGCGGCCCCTGCGCGGCATGCAGCGCCATGAAGATCGCGCCGAACAGATTGCCGAAGACGATCGCGAACAGCGCGGCGGCGAGCGAGAGATGGAACACCGTCGTGCACAGCGCACCGGTCGCGATGGTCAGCGTGGTGAGGTTGGTCCCGAACCACAGCGTGAAGAGATCGCGTGGCCGGCCATGGCGCTGATCGAGCGGGACCTGCTGGATCGTGCGATCCTCGAGCGTGGCCTCGCCGCTTCGGTGCCGTCGGCGCGCCTGCACATCGATCATCCTTCTTGGCAATGCCGCCCGCAGGCTGCGCGATCGGTTGACGCGACGCAAAGGAAAATGGTGCGGAGCCGCGCCACGTCGCTCATGTGGTTTGGCGTCCGGCGGCATCCTCGGTGCGGAACCGCGCCCAAAGATCGTAGGCGCCGGCGCGGAAGCATTGGCGGACCGCGGTGACGCGGTGCTGCCCGCGCCACGTCCGCCGATCGATCCGGAGCAGCGGCGCGTCCGGTTCGACGTGCAGCAGCACGGCGTTCCGCGCGTCCGCGCCGATCGCCGCGATCCGCGTCTCGGCCTCGGTCCAGGGAATGTTGCGGAGCAGCCAGGTGCCCGGCGGTTCCTCGGCGAAGCTCGCGTGTTCGATCGCGGGCACGACGGCCAGGCTGACGCAGCGCTGCTCGACCGCGAGCGGCAGGTCGTCGGCGAGATGGACGCCGACAATCTCGAGCACGCGGCCGGCGCCGACGTCGAAGGCCGCATCACCCGTCGCCTTCGCCGTCCGCACCCGCCGCTCGATCAGGCGGAAGGCATAGGTTTGTCCGCGCGCGGTCACTTCCTGCGGCAGATCGGGCACGTCGAGCACCATCGCATGCAGCCGCGGCGACGCGACGAACGAGCCGGCGCGCTTGCGCCGATCGACGAGGCCCGCCGCGGATAGCGCCGACAGCGCCTTGTTCACCGTCATCCGCGCGCAACCATATCGGGCCATCAGCTCGACTTCGGTCGACAGCCGGTCGCCGGGTGCCAGAGTGCCCGACAATATGCCGGTCTCGATGTCGCTTCGGATGCGCTCGTGCAGCGGCTGGCTCATGCGAGCAGTTCTGCGAGCGCGCGGCGATATCCGTGCATCGCCCTGTCGCGCGCATGATGGCGGCCATCGCTGACCAGCCGCCTGCCGCGGCGCCAGACACCGTCGATCGCGCTGCGGCCGGCGGCGAAGATCAGCCCATCGACGAGGTGCGCACCGCTGCGGCCGAGCAGCGAGGCGTGATCGGTATCGAGGCTGAGAAAGTCGGCGGGCTCGCCCACCGCGATCCCGACTCCGCCCGCGCCGAGTGCCTGCCCGCCTCCGGCGAGCGCATGGCGGTAGAGCGCGTCGCCGGTCGAGCACGCACGCCCTCCGCCGACGACGTTGCGCTGTCCGAGCGACAGTCGCTGACCATATTCAAGCAGGCGCAGTTCCTCGGTCGCATCGATCAGCACGTTCGAGTCCGAACCGACGCCGAACCGCCCGCCCAGCTCGAGGAAGCGCGCCGCCGGAAAGATGCCGTCGCCGAGATTGGCCTCGGTGATCGGGCACAGGCCGACCACGCTGCCCGACCCGACGATCGCTGCAGTCTCCCGCGCGGTGACATGGGTGGCGTGGACGAGGCACCAGCGCGCATCGACCGCGGCGTGGTCCAGCAGCCACTCGACCGGCCGGGCGCCTGCCCACGCCATGCAGTCGTCGACCTCGCGGGTCTGCTCGGCGATGTGGATATGGATCGGAGCGTGCCCGGCGAGCGGCGTGATCGCCGCCAGCTCCTCGGGCGTAACGGCGCGAAGACTGTGCGGCGCGATCCCGACCACCGCGTCGGGAAGCCGTACGGCGGCGCCGCGCACTGCCTCGAGCAGGTCAGCAAAGCCGTCGACGTCATGCACGAAGCGGCGCTGTTCCGCCGCCGGCGCGATCCCGCCGAACCCCGCATGCGCGTAGAAGACTGGCAGATGGGTGAGCGCGATCCCGCTCTCTTCGGCGGCGGCGATCACGCTCGCGCTCATCTCCGCGGGATCGGCGAAGCGGCCACCGGCGCGGTCGTGGTGCAGATAGTGGAACTCGCCGACGCGGGTGAACCCGCTCTCGAGCATCTCGATCTGCGCCATCAGCGCGATTGCGCGCAGCTCTTCCGGCCCGATCCGGTCGACGAAGCGATACATTGCCGCGCGCCACGACCAAAAATCGTCGTCTGAACTGCCGCGCGCCTCGGCAAGCCCCGCCATCGCGCGCTGGAAGGCATGGCTGTGCAGATTGGGAAGTCCCGGCAGGATCGCCGCGTGGCGCTCGTCGTCGGGCTCAGCCGGCCGGTCGCGCTCGATCGTCGCGAACAGCCCGTCGCGCACCGTGATACGCACCTGTTCGGCCCAACCGTCGGGCAGCATCGCGGCACGGGCATGGAAGGCCGGATCTGGCATCAGCGTCGCCTTGTCGGATCGTTGGATGATCCGGTAGTTATGTCTATACATTAAGCGCGCGACCTGCCAAGCGGGTGCTGCGATCACGGGCGGAGACCTCGATGCGCTGCGACAGGCTGTGGACCGAAGCACGGCTGGCGACCATGGCGGGCGCCGGTCTCGGCATCGTCGAGGACGGTGTCGTGGCGGCGTTGGGCGGTCATATCCTCTATGCGGGGCCGGCGGCCGACGCGCCGGCGTTCGACGCCGCCGTCGCGACGCGCTGCGACGGGCGGTGGATCACCCCCGGTCTGATCGACTGCCACACACATCTCGTCCACGGCGGCGACCGCGCGCATGAATTCGAGCTGCGCCTGCAGGGCGCGTCCTACGAGGAGATTGCGCGCGCGGGCGGCGGGATCGTCTCGACGATGCGCGCAACCCGTGTCGCCAGCGAAGACGCGCTGGTGGCGAGCGCGCTCCCGAGGCTCGACGCGCTGATCGCCGAGGGCGTGACCACCGTCGAGATAAAATCGGGATACGGCCTCGAGCTCGACACCGAATGCCGCATGCTGGCGGCGGCGCGGCGGCTCGGCGACGAGCGGCCGATACGGGTCAGCACGACCTTCCTCGGCGCGCACGCGCTGCCCCCCGAATTCGCCGGCGATCCGGACGGCTATATCGCGGCGGTATGCGACACGATGCTGCCCGCGGTGGCGGAGCGCGGCCTTGCCGACGCGGTCGACGCCTTCTGCGAGGGGATCGGCTTCACCCTCGCGCAGACCGAGCGCGTGTTCGCGGCGGCGAAAGCGCACGGGCTCGCCATCAAGCTGCACGCCGAGCAGCTTTCCAACCAGCACGGCGCCGCGCTGGCCGCCCGCTACGGGGCGCTGTCGGTCGATCATCTCGAGCATGTCGACCCGGCGGGGATCGCGGCGATCGCACGATCGGGGACGGTCGCGACGCTGTTGCCTGGCGCCTTCTACTTCGTGCGCGAAACGCGGCTGCCACCGATCGACCTGCTGCGCCGCGCGCAGGTGCCGATCGCGCTCGCGACCGACTGCAACCCGGGCACCGCGCCGCTCAGCTCGATCCTGCTGGTGCTCAACATGGGGGCGACGTTGTTCCGGCTGACCGTCGAGGAATGCCTGCTCGGCGTCACCCGCCATGCCGCGCGCGCGCTCGGGCTTGGCGGCGAGATCGGCACGCTCGAGCCCGGCAAGGCGTGCGATCTGGCGATCTGGGATATCGAACGTCCGGCCGAGCTCGTCTACCGCATGGGCTTCAACCCGCTCCATGCCCGCATATGGAGGGGACGTTGACCGAGGTGATCCTGCGTCCCGGCGCGGTGCCGCTCGCCGATTGGCGCGCAATCTATCGCGGCGCCTCACCGCGGCTCGATCCCGCCTCGGCGCCCGGGATCGCAGAGTCGGCGGCGGCGGTCGGCCGCATCCTCGCGCGCGGCGAACCGGTTTACGGAATCAACACCGGCTTCGGCCGGCTTGCCAGCGTGCGGATTGGCGATACAGACCTCGCCACGCTCCAGCGCAACATCGTGCTCAGCCACGCGGCGGGCACGGGGGCACCCTCGCCGGTGCCGGTCGTGCGGCTTATGATGGCGCTCAAACTGGCGAGCCTCGCGCAGGGCGCGTCGGGCGTGAAACCCGAGACGGTGGCGCTGATCGAGGCGATGCTGGTCTTCGGCCTGACCCCGGTGATCCCGTCGCAGGGATCGGTCGGCGCGAGCGGCGACCTCGCGCCGCTGTCGCATATGGCCGCCGCGATGATTGGGGTCGGCGAGATCATGGCGGGCGAGCGCCGCCTGCCCGCCGAACAGGCGCTCCGCGAGGCGGGACTTGCGCCGCTCGCGCTCGGCCCCAAGGAGGGGCTCGCGCTGCTCAACGGCACGCAATTCTCGACCGCCAACGCGCTGGCCGGGCTGTTCGGGGCGGAGCGGCTCTTCCAGACGGCGCTGGTCACCGGCGCGCTGTCGACCGAGGCGGCGAAGGGATCGGACACGCCGTTCGATCCGCGCATCCAGGCGCTGCGCCGCCATCAGGGCCAGATCGACACCGCGCAGGCGCTGCGCACCCTGATGGCAGGCTCGGCGATCCGCGCCAGCCATCTCGTCGATGATATCCGCGTGCAGGACCCCTATTGCCTGCGCTGCCAGCCGCAGGTGATGGGCGCGGCGCTCGACGTGCTGCGCCAGGCCGCCGCGACGCTCGAGACCGAGGCCAACGGCGTTTCCGACAATCCGCTGATTTTCGCCGCGACCGACGAGGCGCTGTCGGGCGGGAATTTCCATGCCGAGCCGGTCGCCTTCGCCGCCGACATGATCGCGCTCACGGTCTGCGAGATCGGCTCGATCACCGAGCGTCGGATCGCGATGCTGGTCGATCCCGCGCTGTCGGGCCTGCCCGCCTTTCTGACGCCGAAACCGGGGCTCAATTCGGGGTTCATGATCCCGCAGGTGACCGCGGCCGCGCTGGTCTCCGAGAACAAACAGCGTGCCTATCCGGCAAGCGTCGACTCCATCCCGACCTCGGCCAACCAGGAGGATCATGTCTCGATGGCCGCGCACGGCGCGCGCCGGTTGCTCGAGATGGTCGACAACGCCACTGCGGTGATCGGCATCGAGCTTCTCGCCGCGGTGCAGGGCATCGACTTCCACGCGCCGCTCGCATCGAGCAGCGCGTTGGAGGCGGTGCGTGCGACGGTGCGTGCGATCGTGCCGACGCTCACCGACGATCGCCATTTCCACCCCGACATGGAGGCCGCCAACAGGATGGTGCGATCAGGCGCGGTGGTCGAGGCCGCGGCGCTCGCGCTGCCGGGGCTGGGATGAGCGAGTTCGTCGAAGTGGATCGCGGCGACGCGCCGCTGGTGATCGGCCTGCCGCACACCGGCACCGATCTCCCGCCCGAGCTGGAGGATGCGTTCGTTTCGCCCTGGCTCGCGCGCAAGGACACCGACTGGTGGGTCGACCGGCTCTACGGCTTCGCGCGCGGTCTCGGCGCGACGCTGGTCCGCACCAGGATCTCGCGCAGCGTGATCGACTGCAACCGCGATCCGTCGGGCGCGTCGCTCTATCCGGGGCAGACCACCACCACGCTATGCCCGACCGAAACCTTCGACGGCGAGCCGCTCTATCCGGCGGACGGCCCTGACGAGGCCGAGATCGAGCGCCGCCGTCGCGCCTATTTCGAGCCCTATCATGCCGCACTGTCGAGCGAGATCGCGCGGCTGCGCGAACGTCACGCGCGCGTCGTGCTCTACGATGCGCATTCGATCCGCGGCGTCGTACCGCGCCTGTTCGACGGCCCGCTGCCGCAGTTTAACATCGGCACCGACGGCGGCCGGACCTGCGACGGCGCGCTCGCGGCGGCGGTGCACGCTGCCTGCCTCGCCAGCGGCCATGCCACGGTCCTCGACGGTCGCTTCCGCGGCGGCTGGACGACGCGCCACTATGGGCGCCCAGCGGACGGCGTCCACGCCATCCAGATGGAACTCGCGCAGCGCGGCTATCTGGAGGAGCCTGACCGGCCCGATCCGGGGAACTGGCCGACGCCGCTCGATCGCTATCCGGCGGTGCTGCCCACGCTCCGGCACGTCCTCGCCGCCTGCCTTGGCTTCGCGAAAGGAACCGCATGACCCGCCTCGACAACAGCCGCGTGATCAGGGCCGCCACCGGCACGACGCTGTCGGCGAAGAGCTGGCTCACCGAGGCGCCGCTGCGGATGCTGATGAACAATCTCCACCCCGATGTCGCCGAACGGCCCGAGGAACTGGTCGTCTACGGCGGCATCGGCCGCGCCGCGCGAGACTGGGAGAGTTTCGACCGCATCGTCGAGACGCTCGAGCGGCTCGAGGCGGACCAGACGCTGCTCGTCCAGTCGGGCAAGCCGGTCGGCGTGTTCCGCACCCACGCGGACGCGCCGCGCGTGCTGATCGCCAATTCGAACCTCGTGCCCAAATGGGCAACCTGGGAACATTTCAACGAGCTCGATAAGCGCGGCCTCGCGATGTACGGCCAGATGACCGCGGGCTCGTGGATCTATATCGGCACGCAGGGCATCGTGCAGGGCACCTACGAGACGTTCGTCGAGATGGGCCGCCAACATTATGGCGGCGATCTGTCGGGGCGCTGGCTGCTCACCGCGGGGCTCGGCGGGATGGGCGGCGCCCAACCGCTCGCGGCGGTGATGGCGGGCGCCTCATGCCTGGCGATCGAATGCCAGCCGAGCCGCATCGAGATGCGGCTGCGCACCGGCTATCTCGACAAGGCCGCAACGACGCTCGACGAGGCGCTCGAACTGATCGCGCAGGCCTGCGCGGCGGGCACGCCGTCCTCGGTCGGGCTGCTGGGCAATGCCGCCGAGATCCTGCCCGAGATGGTAAGGCGCGGTATCCGCCCCGACCTGCTCACCGACCAGACCTCGGCGCACGATCCGATCAACGGCTATCTACCGATCGGCTGGAGCGTCGCCGAATGGATGGAGCGGCGCGAACGCGAGCCCGCAGCGGTCGCGGCGGCCGCCAAGCAGTCGATGGCGGTGCATGTCCGCGCGATGCTCGATCTGCAGGCGGCGGGCGTGCCCACCACCGATTACGGCAACAATATCCGCCAGGTCGCTTTCGACGCGGGCGTCGCCAACGCCTTCGACTTTCCGGGCTTCGTCCCCGCCTATATCCGCCCGCTCTTCTGCCGCGGCATCGGGCCGTTCCGCTGGGTCGCGCTGTCGGGCGATCCCGAGGACATCTACCGGACCGACGCCAAGGTGAAGCAGCTGCTCCCCGACAACGCGCCGCTTCACCGCTGGCTCGACATGGCGCGCGAGAAGATCCGGTTCCAGGGCCTGCCCGCGCGGATCTGCTGGGTCGGGCTCGGCGACCGCCACCGGCTTGGCCTCGCCTTCAACGACATGGTGGCATCGGGCGAACTCAAGGCGCCCGTCGTGATCGGCCGCGACCATCTCGATTCGGGTTCGGTCGCATCGCCCAACCGCGAGACCGAGGCGATGAACGATGGCAGCGATGCGGTCTCCGACTGGCCGCTGTTGAACGCGCTGCTCAACACGGCGAGCGGGGCCACCTGGGTATCGCTGCATCATGGCGGCGGCGTTGGCATGGGCTATTCGCAGCATGCCGGGATGGTCATCGTCGCCGACGGAACGCCCGAGGCGGCACGGCGTCTCGAGCGCGTCTTGTGGAACGATCCTGCGACCGGCGTCATGCGGCATGCGGACGCGGGCTATGACATCGCGCTCGATTGCGCCCGAGAGAAGCGGCTCGACCTGCCTGCGATCCAGCCGTGAAGCAAAAGTACTGCCGCATCGATTTCTTCCCGAATGCTGGAAAGGCATCGCGGCTGAGGCGGACAAGGATGCGGTCGGCACGTCCTGGGTCAAGTGACGCGACCCGGTTCTTATGCCGCGCGCGCGCGGCGGCCTCAAACGTCATAGCGGTCGCCACGCTATGGTGGCGCCTGGGTCCAGCGTGGCAAATGTCGCGGCATTCGAGCAAGGCGCGACCGAAGCTTCGTCCAATCTTTCCCGGAGCTGATCCAAAACGGCCAACCGCGTTTGTCGCATCCTGGCGAGAGACGGTTCGGTTTGTCATGTCCTCTGTATCTCGAAGCGGTTGAAGGAGGGTTCGAACACTGCACGCCGTCGAGTCGACCAAATCGTCAAGGACGCCAACACAGACGCCGCGGCTCCAACGCGCTGACATGGCAGCGGAGTTATTGATGGCATCGTCGATCGAAACATGACAAACTTTTTATCTATGCTTTCCTGAGTCGTCATCCTCGATGGAGCCGCTTGGCCGTGTCTTTCAGACGCCTCGGCCAGGACCCTGTCGCGCGCGTGGAACCGGCGGGGGTGTGGCGTGATTGCAGACCAGCAACGCATCCTCGGCGTCAGCCCGGCGATCGACCGCCTGCGCGCCTATCTGCCCAAGGTCGCGCGTTCGCCCGCCACCGTGCTGATCACCGGCGAGACCGGCACCGGCAAGGAACGCGTCGCGCAGGCGATCCATGCGCTCAGCCCGCGCGCGCGCGGGCCGTTCGTCGGACTCAACTGCGCGGCGCTGCCCGATGCGCTGATCGAAAGCGAATTGTTCGGTCATGCCCGCGGCGCCTTCACCGGCGCGCATGCCGCGCAGTCCGGACAGATGCGCGCCGCCGATCGCGGCACGCTGTTCCTCGACGAGATCGGCGAGCTGCCGCCGTGCGCGCAGGCCAAGCTGCTGCGCGCGATCGAATGCCGCGAGGTGCGCCCGGTCGGCGGCTGCAGCGCGGTGCCGCTCGACATCCGTATCGTCGCGGCGACCAATCAGACGCTCGAGACGATGGTGGCGTCGGGCCGATTCCGCAGCGACCTTTATTATAGGCTCAACGTCGCGCGGCTCGAGCTGCCGCCGCTGCGTGAGCGCGTCGAGGACGTCCCCGTGCTGCTCGACGCGCTGGTCGCCGAGCTCAACGACCGCGAGGGCCAGCGCGTCGGCGCACCCGATCCCGAGCTGCTTGCCTGCCTGCTCGCGCACCGCTGGCCGGGCAATGTCCGCGAACTGCGCAATCTCGCCGAGGCCCTGTTCATCGATCCGCCGCGCGGCGCGATCCGCTTCGAGAATCTGCCGCCCGCCTTCGCGCGGCTGCTCGAGCCACACCGTCGCGTCGCCTGCAACGAGCGCGAGCGGCTGATCGCGGCGCTCAACCGCACGCAGTGGAACAAGGCCGAGGCCGCGCGTGCACTGAATTGGTCGCGAATGACGCTCTATCGCAAGCTCGCGCAGTACAAGGTCGAGCGCGTGACGGCACGGAGTGTCGCGGTGTCACACCAGCGTCAGACCGGCGTGACACACCCCGCGTAACATTGCCTTTCTGTAATCCGCGACAGCGCCCGGACGGTCGCGACGTCGTCGATTGGCACGGGCGTTGCGAGGCGCTTCGGCGATGACCGATGCCGCTCCCCCGCCTGCCCTCTGTCCCGCCGTCGCGACGCCGCTCGCGGCCTATGCCAATTATTGCGAGGTCGGCCACAACGCGTTCGAGTTCATCTTCGACTTCGGCCAGTTCCGCCCCGAACAGGGCGGCGTCCAGATCCACTCGCGGATCGTCACCGGCCCGGTCCAGGCCAAGCTGTTCGCGCGCATGTTCACCAGCGCGGTCGACCGGTTCGAGGCCGCCAACGGCAGCATCGCCGATCTCGACGACGAGGATGCGCTCAGCGCGCTGATCGGCAGCGTGCCCGATTTCGAACGCCGCGCCGCGCATGTGCGCGCGCGTGCGCCGTCGCAACCCGGCGCTTCCGCGCCCCACCCAGGCGCGTCCGCGCCGCCGACCCCGAGGTAGCCATGCCCGCGCAGATCCGCCCCAACCGGCTCGACGTCAACGATCGCTTCCCGATGCTGGGCTTCACGATCCGCACCGGCGGGCAGCCGCGACTTGCCGAGGTCGCGGTCGCGACCGATCCGACGCTGCTCGCGCCCGAGGGCAGGCCGCGGCGCACCGCCAGCAATTTCTACAGCAGCCGCGCCGGCGGGCGGCTCGAGGTGCCGGGCGAGGCGGTGTATGTCCTGCCGCCCGATGCGCTGGCGCGCGTGGTCGGCGCTGAGAAGCTCTATGTCGGGCTGGCGACGTCGCCGGTCGGCAGCCCGCCGCGCTTCACCACCGATGTGATGCCCAGCGCGAACAGCCCCTATGTCTCGATCAAGTCGCTGACCGGGCGCAGCCTGCGCCGGCTGCGCGTGATCCCGGCGCGCGGCCGGCCGGGCGCGGGCGGCCCCCTACTCGAATGGGCGGGCGACGCCGCGCAGCCGGGG
>NZ_CALMAW010000051.1:0-36885 GCF_937859915.1 uncultured Sphingomonas sp.
CGTCGGCAGCCAGCGCGGCGGCACCAAGGCGCTGATGCTCGCCTCGGGGGCGCTCGACGGCGCGCCCTATACGGTGGTGTGGTCCGAATTTCCCGCCGCGCAGAACCTGCTAGAGGCGATCGGGGCGGGCGCGGTCGATGTCGGCATGGTCGGCGATGCGCCGTTCCAGTTCGCCTATCAGAGCGGCCAGCCGGTGCGCGCGATCGGTGCGCAGTCGGCGCGACCGCGCCCGACGCAGGAGCTTGCCATTTTGGTGCCTGCTGGTTCGCCGATCCGCGACGTCGCGGGCCTGCGCGGCAAGCGCATCGCGACGACGCGCGGCTCGGTCGGCCATTATCTGATCCTGCGCGCGCTCGAGGCCAATGGTTTGAAGCCGAGCGACGTGGAAATCGTCTTCCTGTCGCCGGGCGATACCAAGGCAGCGTTCGACTCGGGCGCGATCGACGCCTGGTCGACCTGGTCGCCCTACACCGCCACCGCGCTCGACCAAGGCGCGCGGATCGTCGCGGACGGATCGAGCTTCCTTACCGGCTACGGCTTCGACGCGGGCAATGCGCAGTCGGCGGTGACCAAGCGCGCGATGCTCGTGGACTATCTCCACCGCGAGGCCAACGCGCTGCTCTGGGCCAAGGCGCATCAGTCGCAATATGCCGCGGTGCTCGCGCAGGAGACCGGCCTGCCGCTCAAGACCGCGCTGTTCCACGTCCGGCATCTGCCAATGGTGCGCGTGCCGATCGACGAGGCGCTCAAGGCCGAGGAGCGCGACGTCGTCGCGCATTTCCGGAACGCCGGCGCGCTTGCTGGCAACCAGCCGCTCGACGCGGCCTATCTGCCGCTTGACTCAGGGGATCCGCACGGTGGCTGACTTGCACATGGGGGCCTGACCCTCCGCGGCGCCCGGCGCCGCCCACCGCTCTTACCGTTGCGACACCGTCACGCTCCTCGCGAGCGAAGGACGCGTGCGCCCATCTTCGGGGACTATCATGCATCGCCGTCTTATTTTCCTCACCAGCGTAGCCTCCACGACGCTGGTTATCCCGGCCAAGGCGCAACAGCCGCCCGTGCAACTCGCTGCTGCCGCCACCGCCACCGCCACCGCCACCGCGACCGTAGCGGACTCGCCCGGCGGCGACGCGATCATCGTCACCGGCGTGCGCGGCAGCCGGCCGCGGACCGTCGCCAACAGCCCGGTCCCGATCGACGTGATCAATGCCAAGGAGCTTCAGGCGACCGGACGCACCGGCCTCAAGGACATACTCGGCAACATCGTGCCGTCGCTGGAGATGCCCGCACTCGGCGGCGGGGGCACCTCCGCCAGCGTCAAACCAATCTCGATCCGCGGCCTGTCGGGCGACTATGTGCTCGTGCTGGTCAACGGCAAGCGCCGCCACACCACGTCGCTGATCAACAACCTCTCGCGCATCTCGGGCGGCTCGACGCCGGTCGATCTCGATCTGATCCCGACCAGCGCGATCGGCCATATCGAGGTGCTCCGCGACGGTGCCGCCGCGCAATATGGCTCGGACGCGATCTCGGGCGTGATCAACATCATTCTCGATGACGCGCCCAAGGGGGGCGCCTTCTCGGTGACTGGCGGCCAGCAATATTCGAAGGGCGCGCCGCTCGCCCAGACCGACCTCAGCTATGGTACCGCGCTCGGCGACGACGGCGGCTTCCTGCGCGTCGCGGTCGAGGCCAAGTTCCACGACCGCGCCGACAGTTCGGCCGAGCCGATCCCGCGCCTCTATCCCCTGGTGAACGGCCAGCCCGATCCGCGCGAGGCGACGGTCAACCATCTGATCGCAGGCGGATATGGCCGCTCCAATCGCGACAAGATCGTCGACAGCAGCTATAATGCGGAGCTGCCCGTCAGCGACCGCGTCAAGCTCTACAGCTTCTCGACTTTCAGCTACCGCGCGATCAAGGACGCGCGCGGCGCCGATTACGCGTCGCCGACCGGCTATGGCGGCCAGGCCAACACGCTCGGCTCGTCAGACCTGCCGCAGGTCTATCCCGATGGCTTCCAGGCGTACCGCGACATCAGCGAGACGGACTTTCAGGCGACCGCCGGCGCCAAGGGCGAACTTGCCGGCTGGAACTGGGACCTGAGCAGCGCCTACGGTCAGGATCATGTCCGGCTGGGCGCGGAGAACACGCTCAACCCGTCGCTCGGGCCGACCAGCCCGACCAGATTCTACCTGGGCACGCAGATCCAGCGGCTGTGGGTCAACAATCTCGACCTCACCCGCGACTTCGATGTCGGCCTCGCCAAGCCGCTGACCGTCTCGACCGGCTTCGAGCATCGCTGGGAGAAATTCCAGAGCAAGGCCGGCGAGCCCGACAGCTATATCAACGGCGGCTACCAGATCCCGCGCGACGGCACGCCGTTCGGCAACGCCTATGGCGGCCAATATCCGTCGCCCGGTCTGGTTTCCTTCACCGGCACGTCGCCCGCCGACGCCGCCTCGCTCAGCCGCAACAATTATGCGGGCTATATCGATCTCTCGACCAACATCACCGGGCGCTGGTTCGTCGGCGCCGCCGGGCGGTTCGAACATTATGACGACAGCGCCGGCAACACCGCGAGCTGGAAGGTCTCGACGCGCTACGATCTCGGCCACGGCTTCGCGATCCGCGGCGGCGCGAACAGCGGCTTCCGCGCGCCGTCGCTCGCCCAGACCGGCTTCTCGACGACGCAGAACACGACGACGATTGTCGGCACCACGCCGACCTCGATCGTGTCGAAATTCCTGCCCGTCGACAGCGCCGCGGCGATCGCGCTCGGCGCCAAGCCGCTCAAGCCGGAGAAGTCACTCAATTACAGCGCGGGCATCACCTACGAGACCGGCGCGCTGCACCTGGCCTTCGACGGCTATCAGATCCGCGTCGACGATCGGATCATCAAGACCGAGTTCCTCGGCACGGCGGCCAATGGCGGTAGCGCGATCGGCGCAATCCTGCTCGCCAACGGCATCACCGGAGTCAACAGCGCGCAATTCTTCATCAACGGCGTCGACACGCGGACGCGGGGCATCGATGCGGTCGCGGATTATGCGCTGCGTACCCGCGGGCTCGGTACCTTTCGGCTGAGCGCCGCCTATAGCTACAACAAGACCAAGATCCTCAGCATCGCCAACAATCCGGCGCAGCTCGCCTCGCTCAACGTCGTGCTGTTCGCGCATCAGGCGCAGAGCGACCTGACCCGCGGGCTGCCGCACGACAAAGTGGTGCTGACCGACGACTGGAGCCTGGGCCGCGCGCATACGCTGCTGCGCCTCACCCGTTTTGGCAAATATACCGAGGCGAGCACGGTGGCGAGCGGCGACCGCAGCTTCGGCGCCAAATGGGTCACTGATCTCGACGTTGGCTACGATGTCACCAAGCACGTCACCGTCTCGGTCGGCGCCAACAACCTGTTCAACGTCTATCCGCAGAGAAACGGGCTGGTCGCGGCGGACGGCTCCGGCGCCTACGGCAATTTCGCGCCGTTCGGGCTCGACGGCGGATTTTATTACGGCCGGGTCTCGGTGACGTTGTGAGCCAACCTATGCACTTCGCGCCCGTTTGCCACTGATGACCGCGCCCATCATGGTTGCTGGCGGCATTCGTCCTCGTCGCCGCGTCGCTACCATCTCGGGCTCGCGCCACCCGCAAACCGTTTCAAATAGCGTCACATGAGACAGTGCGGGGCTCGCGGATCGGCCGAAGCTGCGCTATCGGAGCGCGTATGAGTCGATCCACCAATACCATCGAGCGCGCCTATCAGATCGCCAAGTCCGGGCGATGCGTCGAGTTGAAGGACGTTCGTCGCCAGCTGATCCAGGAAGGCTATGAGGGCGTCGAGGCGCATCTCTCGGGCTCGTCGATCAAGCGCGAACTGCAGGCGCTGATCAAGGCGGCGCGTCCCGTCGCCGGTACCGCGACCGCCGCCACGACCGGCTGACCGGCGATGACCGCCTATGACGTCCGCGAGCTGCTGGTCCGGATGGTCATGCGCCAGCATGGCGGGCCGCTGATGCGCTGGCGCAAGGTGGTCGGCGAGATCCGCGTCTATCCGCTGAGCACGCATCCGCACTGCAACTGGCGCGCGGATCCGTCGGGCAGCGTGCGCGAGGTCGAGGCGGCCGAGCGGATCATCGATCAGGTCAGCGCCCAGCACCCGATCGTCAGCTAGCGCGGGGCGCGGGCGACGACCGGCCTGCGCCCTGGAACAGCCCGTGATCAGCCGACGAAGGCGCGCTCGATCACATAATGGCCCGGCGTCGCGTTCGATCCCTCGACGAAGCCCAGCGTGTCGAGCGTTGCGGCCTGCTCGCGGATCATCGCCATGCTGCCGCACAGCATGATGCGGTCCTCGGCGGGATCGAACTGGCCCGGGCCGGTGACGGGCGGCGCGAACAGCGTGCCGTCGTCGATCAGCGTGCCGATCCGGGCCTGGGTGTGGAACGGCTCGCGCGTGACGGTCGGGATATAGCGGAGCTGGAGCTTGGCCTGCTCGTCGACCAGCGGATCCTCGGCGAGCTGGCCTTGAAGCACATCGTGATAGGCGAGATCGCTCACCCGGCGCACCGAATGGACGACGATGATCTGCTCGAACCGGTCGTAGATGTCGGGATCGCGGATCAGGCTCAAGAACGGCGCAAGGCCGGTGCCGGTCGCGAACAGATAGAGCCGGCGGCCGGGGACCAGCGCATCGGCGACGAGCGTGCCGGTCGGCTTGCGGCCGAGGAACATGCTGTCGCCGACCTGGATGCCCTGCAGCCGCGAAGTCAGCGGGCCGTCGGGAACCTTGATCGAGAGGAATTCGATCTCCTCGGCATAGGCCGGGCTGGCGATCGAATAGGCGCGCAGCAGCGGGCGCTGGCCGTCGGGGAGGCCGAGCATCACGAACTCGCCCGAACGGAAGCGGAAGCTCGCCGGTCGGGTGATCGAGAAGCTGAACAGATGCTCGTTCCAGTGGCGGACGTTTGTCACCGTCTCGACGCTGAGCGCGCCGGTCGGCGCGAGTTCCTGACGATCGCTCACCGCATCGTCTCCGCGATGGCGCGGGCCATGCTGAGCGGGCGGGGGACAGGACGGTCGACGAACGCGGACATGCAGGCTCCGGGATCAGGCAGATGATAGCAAAGCGGGGCTCTTACCGTGCGAATCGCCCGATGTCTGCAAACTATGGCTTTACGGGCAGAAACGGGGTGTGAGGCGAGATTGATGCGGACAATCCGGCACCGCCGTGGTTTAGATCGGCAAGCCACAATAAACCCCGTTGGCACTGAGCGAGGTCGAAGTGCAGCCACCGCAGGCGCATAGCCCCTTCGGCTGCGCTCAGGACAGGCTTCGACTGCGCTCAGGCCGAACGGATGTAATGAATTATCCGGCGTTCACCGCGGACAGTCCGACACGATCGCCGTCGCGATGCCGGGGCGGTCGAGCAGCGCGCGGGTGACGCCGTTGGTCCAGCCGAAGCCGTCCTGCACGGGATATTCGCCGCCGCCGCCGGCCTTGCCGCTGTCGATATCGTATTTCTCGACCATCCGCCCGGTGCAGGCGTAGAAGGTCGACACCGTCGTCACCCAGCGCCGCGCGAGATCGTCGGCGAGCGCGCCCTGGCCGCTGCGGTCGAGCCCGCCGACCGCGATCCACAGCAGGGGCGCCCAGCCATTGGGCTCGTCCCATTGCTGGCCGGTGCGCACCGTCGTGGTGCGCAGGCCGCCCGGCGCGAACAGCTGCGCTTTGGCGAGTGCCGCCGTCGCGTCGGCCTGGGCTGGCGTGGCGAGGCCGACGAACAACGGATAGAGCAGCGCTGCGCTGATCGCCGGCGTCGGCCGGCCCGTCGAGCGATCCCAGTCGACGAAGCGCGTGTCCGCGGCGGACCAGAGATAGGTCGTGATCGCGCGCTGCCGGGCTGCTGCCTGTTTCTCGAAAGCAGCGGCGCAGGCGGTGTCGCCTGCCGCCTTGCAGCGCCGCGCGATCGCCCTCTCGAGGTTCCACATCAGGCTGTTGAGATCGACCGGCACGATATCGGTGGTGTGGATCGTGGCGAGCGTGCGGCCGTCCTTCAGCCAGCGCGAGCCATAGTCCCAGCCGCTCTCGGCGCCGGCGCGCAGATCGCGATTGACCTGCGCCGCGGGGCGCGGCGCGGCGGCGGCGTCGGTCGCGACATCCTCGGCATAGGATTCGTCGCGCGGCGTGTCGCGCGCGTCCCAATAGCGGTTGAGCAGGCTGCCGTCGGGCATGCGCACGACATGCTGGCACGCGCCGCCCGCATCGAGACAGGCGGCACCCGCCATCCAATAGGCGTGCTCGGCCTCGAGCGCGGCGAGCCGCTCGCGGTCGATCGCCGGATCATGCGTGTCCGACAGATCCATCATCAGCGCGAGGAAGGGCGGTTGCGAGCGCGACAGATAATAGCTGCGCGTGCCGTTGGGGACGTGGCCGTAGCGCGCGACCATCGACACGAAGTTCGCAAGCATCGACTCGATCAGCGGCCGTTCGCCGTCGGCCTTGAGTCCGAGCATCGTGAAGTAGCTGTCCCAATAATACATCTCCTGGTAGCGGCCGCCCGCCACGACATAGGCATAGGGCAGCTGCAGCGCGGAAGAGCCGGGAACGGTCGCGAGCGGCGGCTTGGCGAGGATCGGCCAGAGCGCCTTGATATGCTCGCGCATCGAGAGTTGGGCCGAGCCGGTATCGCCGGCCTTGCGGAAATGGCGCGCGACGAAGGCGGCGAGCGCATCGCGGCCCTGCGGCGCGTCGTGGCGATAGGCGGCCATGATCGCATCGGGCGTCTCGCGCGGGATCATGTCGGCGAAGGTCTTGCTGTCGGGGAAGACGCGGGCCAGTTCGACCGCGCTGTAGAGCGGACCGAAAATGTCCTCGGGGGTGCCCGCCGCGCGCGACACGGCAGTCGCGCGGTCTCCTGCCGAGGGCGCCGGCGCGGCGGCGGCCAGTGCCAGCGCGCAGAGCGGAAGGGCGAGCAGCGAACGGACGGACATGATCGGGAACCCATCGAAAAGGAACCGGCCGGAGCAGAAGCTCCGGCCGGCAGGTAGGGGCGTTATCAGAACTTGTAGGCGGCGGTCACCGTCGCATGGCGGCCGAAGATCGGGCGCCCCAGGAAGAAGCCGTTCTGATCGGCGGCGCCCACGGTGCGGACATTGCCTTCGGTCAGCGCCAGCTTGTTGGTGACGTTCTCGACGGTCCCCTGGATCGAGAAGCGATCGTTGAGGTCGATCGAGGTGCCCAAGTCGACGGTGTTGTAGCTGCCGAGCGGCTGCTGGTTCTCGATGTCGGCGAAACGGTTGCCGATATGCGTGAAGGTGCCGAACAGCCGCGCCTGACCCCACACCGTCTTGAAGGTGTAGGACGGGATCGCCGCGATCTGGAAGCGCGGCTGGCGGTTGACGTCGTTACCCGAATTGGTCCCGAAATTGCGGAACTTGCCATTCTGGTAGACGCCGCGCGTGGCGAGCTGGAAACCCGCGAACGGCCGCACCGCGCCTTCGAACTCGATGCCATACGCACGCGACCCGCCGAACTCGACAACATTCTGCTCGACGCCGTTCACGACGCGGATGTCCTGGAAGACCAGGTTGCGGAACTTATTGTAGAAGCCGGTCAGGTAGAGATCGTAATAGTGCGTCGAGGTCTTGAGGCCGACTTCGTACTGGTTAGCACTCTGCGGCTTGATGTCCTGCGTGCTGGTGGCGTTGCCGCGCAGATCGTCGAACTGCGGCAGCAGCGCGCCGTGGTTGGCACGCAGGAAGCCGTTCAGATGGTTGGTGAACGCATAGTCCGCGCCCGCCGTCCAGCTGACCTGCGTCTTGCTGTAGCCGACCTTGGAGAAGGTGCCGTTGAGATAGGTCGCGCCATTGTTGTACGCGGTCAGCGGATTGTTATCGAGATCGCCGGTCGAGCTGTTCTCATAGGTGTCGCGCAGCTTCTCATGCTCGACGCGCACGCCGCCATCGAGGCGGAGCTTGCCGATCTTCCACTCGTCGCTGATGTAGCCCGCGACATTGTCGCTCTTGTAGAAGGCGTTGACGTCATAGCTGTTGGCGCTGGTGAAGCCGTTGCGGGTCAGCTGCGTGCCGTTGGCGAGCGAGGCGTTGAGCACGCGCGCCTGCGGCTCGAGCGCGAGCAGGATGCTGTTGCCCAGGTTCCAGACGTCATGGTCCTTCACATGAGCATAATAGCCGCCGAAGGTGATCGTATTTCCCTCGAAGATTTCCTTGGAGAGCTTCAATTCGTCGGTGAAGCTCTGGATATGCTTCGAGACCGACCAGATGCCCGCCTGGATCGTCTCCTGATTGGCGGTCAGCGCGCGGCCGCTGTCGGCATAGGTGACCGTGCCCGGCTGGCCGGCGAGATATTCGGCGACGGACTGCGGATTGCTGCCGGTGAACAGCGCGAAGGTGTTCGAGCGGCCCTTGGTGAAGTTGACGTTGTTCTGCAGCTGGAAGAAGCCGAAGTCGTAATTGAACGTGCTGCCCAGCGTGTAGACGCGCGAGCCGCGGCCCTTCGACAGGTCGACCGCCTTGGTCTGCGTCGGACCGCCGTTGACGCTCGGGCCGGTCTCGATCAGCGTATGCTCGATTTCCTTGCCGACCAGCGTGTCGGTGCGCGCGTCGAAGCCCGGGATGGTACTGAACTTGCCGTTGGTCTCCTGCAGCGGCATCGGCGTGTAGAAGGCGTTCTTGTCGTCGAGATAGCGCGCATAGGCGGTGAGCTTGCCGGCATCGAACTTGTGCGTGATGTTGCCGGTGACCTGGCCGCCGAGATCGCCCGGGAAGCCGGTGTGGCGGAAGCCCTTCGAGTAGCGGTAGAAGCCGCCGAGCATGTAGGTCGTGTCCTCGGCGATCGGGCCCTGCGCCACGACGTCGCCGCGATAGGTGCCCTCGGTGCCGTAGGTGGCGCGCATCGAGAGATGCGGGTCCTGCGTGCCCTCCTTGAGGATGAAGTTGGTGGTCGCACCCGGCTGGCCGTTGGCGAAGATCGGGCTGGGGCCGCCGCGCAGCACCTCGACGCGCTCGATCGTGTCGTCGAGGCGGAAGATCGAGCTGTCCTCGAGGAAGGAGAGCGAGGAGGGTGCGATGATCGGCGAGCCGTTCATCTCGACGGTCAGGAACGGCGCGTCACCGGTCGAGGGGAAGCCGCGGATGAAGACGTTGGCGCCGGCCTGGCCGCCCGAGCTTTCCACCCACACGCCGGGCACGATCTTGAGCAGGTCGGCGGTCGAGGTCGGCTGGACCTCGCGGATCTGCTCGGCCGAGGCGGTCGAGATCGAATAGCTGGTGTCGAGCTTTCGGATGCCCTCGCGGTTGGCGTTGCCGGTGACGACGATCTCCTGCGCCTCGGGCACGGTGGCGGGGGCGGGGGCGTCGGCGGGGGTCGCGGACGGCGTCGGGTTGGGCTGATTGACGTCCTGCGCCAAGACGGGCGAGGCGCCGAGCACGGTGCCGGCGAGCAGCCCGATGATGAGTTTGGAGTGAGTCATGTGGTTCGTCCCTGAAGAATGATTTTTATCGTTGGAGGCGTCCGTTCCGGTAACGGACGCCCGTGTCGCGAAGCGCGTGGGCGCTCGCGATGTCGGTCTCGTGCATGCCGGAAGACCTGAACCCTTAGGGCGGGCTGCGCGGGGGAGGGCGTTCGCCTGCCATCGTCAGAACGCGTAGCGTGCGCTGAATTCGACCGAGCGGCCGAGGATCGGGCGCGCGAAGACCGGCCCGCTCTGCTGCGCGCCCACTGTGCGCGGATTGCCCTCGGTCAGCCCGATCGTATCGGTGAGATTGTCGGCGACGATCTGCAGCCGGAGACGGCGGGTCATGTCGACGATCAGCCCGGCGTCCCAGGTGACGAAGCGCGGCAGCAGCTGCGCGTTCTGCACGTCCGACCAGCGATCGCCGATATACGCGACCGTCGTGTAGAGGCTCGCCTTGCGGCCGCCGAGGCGGACGTCCCACTCAGGCGTCAGCCGCCATTGCCATTGCGGCTGACGCTGGACGCGGTTGCCGCTGAGGTCGGTCGCGCCGCCGTCGGTGAAGAAACGGTGGTAGCGCGCGTCGAGCCAGCTGCCCGAGGCGGTGACCGAGACGGCCTGCACCGGTCGCCAGACGCCTTCGAGCTCGAGCCCCGTCGCATGCGCGCCACCGATCGAGGCCAGCGGCGCACCGGCGGTGATCACGGTCGTCGCGAGCCCCTGAAAACTGTTGTGATAGAGCGTCGCCGAGGCGGCCAGCGGTCCGGTCGCGAGTTTGACGCCCGCCTCCACCGTATCGACGCGCGGCGCGACAGCGATCCCGTCGCGCAGGTTGTCGAAGAAGGGGAAGCTGTGGCCGTGGCTGAACCGCGCGAAGCCGGTGAGCGCTTTGGCGATCTCGACATTGGCGCCGATCGTCCAGGACAGCGCGCCGTTCCGGTAACGCAGCCGCGACGTGCTGCCGTCGGGGACGACGTCCTGATTGTCGTAGAGCGTCGTCGGATCGCCATCGAGTCCGCCCGGGCCGGCGGGCCGCTGGCCGGCGACGGTGCCGTCGACCGCATGATATTGGTAGCGCACCGCACCGTCGACGCGCAGCCGGTCGGTCAGCCGGATCTCGTCGGCGGCATAGGCGGCGAGGTCGTCGCCCGTGTAGCGCGCGTCGACCGCGAAGTCGGTGCCGCTGACGAAGCCGTCGCGCGTCACCTGCGCGCCGTCGGTCAGCGTCATGTTCAGACGCCGCGCCTGTGGTTCGGCGGTAAGCAGCAGGTCGTTGCCGAGGTTCCATCGGTCGCGCGAACTGTAATGCGCGGCGTAGAGTCCGATCGTCGCGGTGCTGTGGCCGGTCTTCCATTCCGCGGTGGCGTCGTTGACGATCGCCGCGATCCGCTTGCGCACCGTCCACACACCCGCCTCGACCACCGCCTGATCGGAGGAGACGCCGGCCCCGCCCGCGACCGTGGTCAGCGAGGCGATCGTGCCGCCGCGGCTCGCGGCATAATCGGCAGCGCTCATCGGCGGCACGTTGCTGGAGACCAGCCCGGTCGTGTCGGCATCGCCGGCCAGCCAGCTTGCCTTGTCGCGCAGCGTGACGCCGTCGCCGAGATCGACCTGCAGATTGGTCCCGAGATTGACGATCCGCGCGCCGCGGCCGTCGTCGAGATCGTAGCGACTGCCGTCGTTGCGCACCCCCGTCCGCGTGTCGGGGCCCGCCAGCGTGCCGGTACCGGCATCGAAGCCCGGGTAGGCGGTAACGCGGTGCCCGTCCTGCTCGACCGGGACGGGCAGCAGCCACTGGCTGCGATCGTTCAGATAGCGGGCGAAGACGAGCAGCGACCCGTTCGTGAAATTCTGGCGCAGATTGGCGGTGACCTGGCCGCCGCGGTCGGCCGCGAAACCGGGTGAGCGGACGCCGTCGCCGCGCGAGACATAGCCGCCGATCAGGACGCGCGTGTCGTCCCCGAGCGGGCCCGAGACGAAGCCGTCGGCGCGGACTTCGCCGTCGTCGATCACGCTCGCCTTGACCGCGCCGGCCGGCGTCGCGCCGCCCTCGCGCTGGACGAGGTTGACGGTGACGCCCGGTTGGCCCGAGGCGAAGAGCGCGCCGGTGCCGCCGCGCACCGCCTCGACCCGCTGCACCGTCTCGTCGAGGCGGTAGAGCTGCGAATTCTCGAGGAAGGACAAAGTCGCCGGCGGAAAGAAGGGCACGCCTTCGGTCTGGAAGGTAACATATTCGGCGTCGCCGCCAGAGGGGTAGCCGCGCACGAAGATGTTGGCGCCGTTCTTGCCGCCCGAGGTCTCGATGGTGAGGCCGGGCACGAGCCGCAACACATCGGCGGTGCTCGCGGGCGAGAGCCGGTCGATCGCGGCGCGGTCGATCGCCGTCACCGCGAACGCCGCGTCCTGGCGGCGCGCGCCGCCGCCTGCGGTGCCAACGACGACGATGTCCGGGTTGGCGGCGAGCGGGTCCGGCAAGGCCGTCACTGGGATCAGGCGGGGCTGAGGGGCCGCGCTAGCCACGGGAACCGCCTCGAGCAGATAGGCCCCGCCCGGTGCGGTGCGCGCCCGTAGACCGCTGCCCGCGAGCAGGCCCGCCAATGCGCGATCCGGATCGAGCCGGCCATGGACCGGCGCTGCGCGTCTGCCGCGGACGTCCTGGGGCGCGAACAGCAATTGCCGATGGCTCTGCCGCGCAAAGGCGGTCAGCGCATCGGAAAGGTCGCTGCGAGGAATGTCGAAGGCGAGCGGCGCCGCGATCGCGCGGGCGGGCCAGATCGCGGTCGCCAGCAACGCGGCCGCGCACAGCGGGACGAGCGCGGACAAGTCTTGCCATGATGCGTGCCTCCCCCTTCGCGATCCCGTCGTGCGCGGAACCTTCGAAGGACAAGACGCAGGGCTTCCCAAAACCCGAACCCCCTCCGGATATATTTTTTCGTTGCGCCCTATCGCGCGGCGATCAGGACGCTCCCGTTGCTATCCTGCTTGGCGCGGACAGGGAAGCCCGCGGCCAGCGCCTCGACGAAAGCCGGGGTCTCGGCCGTTCGAAAAGCGCCCGAGATGCGCAGCAGCGCGGTGCGGCTGTCCGCAATGCGGATCGGATGGAGGCGGTAGCGGTTGAGTTCGGCCGCTGCCTCGGCAACCGGTATGTCGTGGAGCAGCAGAAGGCCGTCGCGCCAGCCGGTGATCGCGGCGGGGTCGACGGGGCGACGGATGGTGACGTCGCTGCCGCGCACGACGAGCAGCCGTCCCGGATCGAGCGCAACCGCACCGCCCGCGTCCGTCATGGCGAGCGACCCGTGCGCTGCGAAGGCGCGCGTCTGCGCGGCGTCGGTGCGCACATCATAGTCGCCGGGCGTCGCGGTGAAGGTGTGGCCGCCCGCGGTGACGACGAAGGGCAAAGGCGACGCCGCGACCTTGAACCAGGCCTGCCCGTCGAGCAGCACCTGTCGCGCCGTGCCGGTGAAGCGGACCTGGATGCGGCTGGCGGTGTCGAGCGTGACCGTCGAGCCGTCGGGCAAGGTGACGTCGGCCTGCTGACCGATCCCGGTCCGAAAGGTTTCGCCCGCGGCTTGCGCCGGCTTGGGCGCCGCGAGGGCATGGAGACCGAACGCCGCGAGCGGCGCAGTGGCCAGCAGGACCAGCGCGGCGGCGACCGCCCGAGGCCTGATCCGGGACGGACCGCGACGGAGTGCGGCACGTGCGACGGCGGCCTGCCGCAACGCGAGCAGCGGATACTCTGCAGCGAGCATGCGTGCGCTGGCGTGCGCGTGCGCCACATGGTCATAGGCGCGCGCGTGGTCGACGCTCTGGTCTCGCCACGTCGCGAACGCCGCGCGCGTAGCGTCGGTCGAGGCGGCCATGCGCTCGTGCCACAGCGCCGCCTCGGTCAGCAGCAGCTCACTCAGGTGCGGCTCGTCAACGATGGCGCCAGTCCTCGAGCGCCAGCGTGACGCGCGCCAGCGCCTTGGCCTGATGTTTCTCGGCGGCGCGGGTCGAGATCCCGAGCGCGTGCGCGACGTCCGCCATCTTCAGTCCCTCCAGCACGCGCAGCACGAAGACGTCGCGGGTCCGTTCGGGAAGCTCGAGCAGCACGGCCTGCAGGCGGTCCGCCGCTTCCCTGCTCTCCAAGACGCGGTCGGGCGGAATCTCCGAACCCGCAACATCGTCGCCGATCAGTTCGTCATGCAGCCCGCCGCCGCGGACATGGTCGCGCCGCGCCCGGTCCTTGAGGACATTGGCGGCGGTGACGAACAGGAAATGCTCGGGCTTCTCGATCGTCGCCGGATCGCGCATCCGGCTAAGGCGGAGGAAGACGTCCTGGACGAGATCGGCGACGTCGGCCGGCACCTTCACCCGCCGCTCGAAGAATCGGCCGAGCGCCGCGCCATAGGTCGCCGCCAGCCGGGCGAGGATGACGTCGCGGGCCGCGGAGCCGGCCGGGTCGGTGGGACGCAGGTGCAGGGCCATGGGCTGAACGCGATGCTTCTGCCGAACGGATCGCGAATGCAAGGACGATAGCGCGCGTCGCTCGTCCGCGGTGCGCATCGATCAGGCGGTTTCCGCGCCCTCGCCGGTGCTGTCGCGCGCCACCAGATCATAGCCGAGGCGGCGGCGATATTCGGCGGCGGCCATGTTGGCGCGGTAGCCCGGGTCGATCAGGATATCCACCGCCGCCGCCCCCATCTCCGAGACGGGCTGGCGGATCGTCGTGATCGGCGGCCAGGCCAGCCGCGCGGTCGCCGCGTCGTCGAAGCCAGCGATGGCGAGGTCGGCCGGCACCGCCACATGATGCTTGAGCGCCGCGACCGAGACGCCCAACGCCATGTCGTCGTTGCTGGCGAAGATCGCGCTCGGACGCGGACGCATCGCCAGCAGCGCCTCGCCGGCCTCGAGCCCCGAGCGGAACGAAAAGTCGCCGCGCAGCATATGGCGCTCGTCGACCGCGAGCCCGGCCGCCGCCATCGCCGCGACGAACCCCGCGCGGCGCTTGGCCGAGCTGGCATGCGCGCGATCGCCCTCGATGAAGCCGATGTCGCGATGGCCGAGCGCGATCAGCCGGGCGGTCATGTCGTACGCCGCGCGCTCCTCGTCGATCTCGACCGAGCCGAACGCTGCACGGCCGGTGTCGGCCGGCGAAATGCATACGAAGGGAATTTGTAGCGCGGTGAGTTTGGCGAGCAGTGCTCCATTCTGGCTCAGCGGCGGCGCCAGGATCGCGCCGTCGAGCCGCAGTGACTGGGCGGTCTCGGTCAGCTCGTCGACCCACGTCGCGCTCGCCAGGTCGAGCGGCTGGACGAGCAGGTGATAATGGCGCTCGCGGCACCGCATCAGCGCGCCGCGCTGCATCGCGGTGGCATAGCCCGAGGCGGGATCGTCGAAGAACAGCGCGATCAGATAGGAGCGCGCGCTCGATAGGCTGCGCGCATAGGCGTTGGGCCGGTAGCCGAGCTCGCCGACGACGCGCATCACCGCCTCGCGAACGTGGGTCCGGACATGCTGTTCGCCGTTCATCACGCGCGACACGGTCTTGGTCGAGACGCCGGCGTGCGCGGCGACGTCCTTGATGGTGACGGTCACGGCGCCTCCACGCGCGCGAAATAGAGGATCACGCCGTAGCAGAGCGCGGGCAGGGTCAAGGCCGCGGCAAGGCCGATCCGGTCCGCCGCCACCCCGGTGGCGAGCGGCACGATTGCGCCGCCGACGACCGCCATGCACAGCAGCATCGCGGCGGCCGGCACGTCGTCGGCCTCTGCCGGCATCGCCAGGCTGTAAATCGTCGGAAACATGATCGAATTGGCGAGGCCCACGGTAAGCAGCGCCATACTGCCGGCGATCCCGGATAGGAAGATGGCACCGGCAAGGCAGACGATCGCGCCGACGCTCGCCCACGCCAGCAGCGTCGCGGCGCGACAGCGGCGCAGCGCCCAGGCGCCGGCGAAGCGACCGACCATCGCGCTGGTCCAGTAGAGGCTGACCAGCCGTCCGGCGGTGACCGCGTCGACGCCGAGCCGGTCCGGCAGCATCAGGTAATTGACCGCAAGCGCGCCGATCGTCACCTCGGCGCCGACATAGGCGAAGATCGCGAGCACGCCGCGGATCATGCGCGGCGCGCGCAGCAACGCGGCGAGCCGCGCCAGCGTCGGCATCGCCGCGGCGTCGGTGCGCGCCAGCAGGTTCCGGTTGGCGGCGAAGCCCAGCGCCAGCAGCGCGAAGACCAGCGCGAAGGCGAGAAAGGGGATCCGTGCCACGAAGGTCGCGCCGTGGCCGAGCAGGAACCAGGCGCCGACAAGCGGGCCGATCACGGTGCCGAGCGCGTTGAACCCCTGCAGCAGCGTGAAGCGCGCCGCCGCCCGGTCGCGCGTGCCGAGCGTCGCCATCGCGCCGTTGCACGCGACCTGCAGCACCGTCACCCCCGAGGACAGCAGCAGCAAGGCGATCAGCAGCGCGCCGAACGACTGCCGCAGCTGCGCCCCAGCGACCGCAAGACAGCCCAGCGCCATCACACCCAGCGCGCCGGCGACCGCGCGCATCAGCCCGGCGCGCGCGGTCAGGATCGAGGCCGGCCAGGCGAACAGAAGATATCCCGCATAGTAGAGCAGCTGGACAAGCAGTGCCTGCGTATAGTCGAGCCCGAGCAGAAGCTTGAGCCGCGGCACCAGCAGCGTCTCGCTCGACGCCAGCAGACCGCCGCCAAGGAACACGCCCAGCATCAACGCGAACAGCCGCGCCGCACGATCGGTCTCGATGTCGGCGGCGGGGCGTAGCATGGCCGCGACCGTAGCCCGAATGTCACACCATGCAACCGGATGTGTCCCGATAGACATCGATGTCAGAAATATTTTGACATCGATGTCGCAAACCGCTTGAGAGCCTGCAAGCCCGTTGAAGAGGGCGATTTTGGGAGGGATCCATGACCCGGCATATTCTTGCCGCGAGCACTGCGCTTGCGGCCGTTCTCGCATTTCCGTCGGCCGCGTTCGCGCAGTCCAACCCCGCCGCGGCGACCGTGCCTGCAGGCGGCGACGCCGGCCCCACGCCCGTCGCGCAGCCCGCCGACCAGTCCGGCCAGGTCGCCGAGATCGTCGTCACCGCCACCAAGCGCGAGACCACGCTCGAGAAGACCCCGATCGCGATCTCCGCGTTCAGCCAGAAGCAGCTCGACGCCTATCAGGTCAAGGACGTCACCAGCCTCGCGCAGTTCGTCCCCAGCCTCGCGTTCAACCAGCAGGGCGACCAGTCGGCGATCCTGCTGACCTTGCGCGGCATCGGCAACGACAGCGCCTATACCGAGGTTGCCGACCCCGAGGTCGCGATCTACGTCGACGGCATCTATTCACCGCGTGCGCAGGGCGCCTCTGTGCTCGCTTATGATCTTGAGCGGATCGAAGTGCTGCGCGGCCCGCAGGGTACGCTGTTCGGCCGCAACGCGACCGTCGGCGCGATCAGCTTCATCTCCGCCAAGCCCAGCTTCGACGGCATCAAGGGCTATGCCGAGGTCCTGGGCGGGTCGTACAACCGCTTCGGCACGCAGGGCATGATCAACCTGCCGGTGACCGACACGCTCGCGGTGCGCGCGGCGTTCATCACCGATCGCAACGACGGCTATATCGGCTTCCAGCAGCCGCCGGTCACCGCCGGCGTCGATCGCTCGACCTATGTCACCAGCGGCAAGAAATATTATGCCAAGGACCAGAAGTCGGGCCGGATCAGCGCCGAATGGCGCCCGTCCGAGCGCTTCCGCTGGGATCTCAACGGCGAATATTTCAAGGACACCGGCACCCCGATCCTCGGCCTGATGCAGACCCCCCGCGCCGGGCAGGACTTCTGGTCCGCGCTGATCGACACCGCGCCGGAGCAGGACCGCTATTCGGTCTCGATCCACTCGAACATGTCCTATGATCTGAGCGACAGCGTCCAGGTCGCCTATCTGGCGGGCTGGCAGCGCGTCGGCGGCAGCACCCAGGCCGACGCCGATGCCGGCACCGAGCCGCCGCTCGCGGGCAGCGTGCAGACCCTGCCGAACGCGGCTTTCGAAGAGAACCGCACGGTCAATTCGCGCTACGACTTCTTCAGCCACGAAGTGCAGATCAAGTCGATCGGCACGCACCCGATCGACTGGATCGTCGGCGGCTACTACAGCCACGAGAAGAACCAGATCCGCTTCGACATCGACGAGCGCAACGGCTATCGCAACGGCACGTTCAACTATGCCGGCGCGTTCATCCAGGCCGACCGCGAGATCGAGTCCAAGGCCGGCTTCGGCCAGGCGGTGTGGCACGCGACCAACAATATCCGCGTGACCGGCGGCATCCGCTACACCGACGACGACAAGCGCGACGTCGGCGGGCGCAACGTGACCGCCTTCAACCCGACCTGCGCCGCCTCCGACACCGCCGCCAACGGCACCTGCGGCGGCCTGTTCGGCATCGATCCGCATGCCACCGCGCAGGTGCTCGCCAACGAGCTCGGCTTCAACATCTCGAACAATGACGCGCACGGCAATTGGAGCAAGGTCACCTGGCTCGGCCGCGTCGACGCCGACATCACCGACACCACCTTCGGCTATGGCAGCGTCTCGACGGGCTTCAAGTCGGGCAATATCGAGGATGGTGGCCTGACCGCCAATCCCGAGACGCTGACCAACTATGAAGTCGGCCTCAAGCAACGCTTCTTCGGTGGCCGCGCGACCCTGAACCTCGCCGCCTATTACAGCGATTTCAAGGGCTATCAGGTCAACCAGGCGGTGACCTTCCACGCCGATCCGAGCAATCCGCTGCTGATCACCGGCAGCCAGATCATCACCACCAACGCCAAGGGCGCGACCGCGAAGGGCATCGAGGCGGAACTCACCGCCAACCTGACCCGTCACGATCACCTCAACGTGTCGGCGGACGTGCAGAAGACCCGGCTCAAGACGCTGCTGACGGTCGACGGCCGTCTCTACAACGCCAGCGATCCGGCCAACATCGAGAATCTGCAGGGCAACGAGCTGCCGCACGCGCCGCGCTTCTCGGGCACGGTGACTTACATCCACGACGTCGAACTCGCCAATGGCGCGACGCTCAGCCCGCGGGCGACGGTACATTATGAGACCAAGAGCTGGCTGACCTACTTCAACGGCGACGTCGCCTCGCGCTACGCCGATCCGACGGGCAAGGGCGCCTACGGCACCGCTTTCGATCGCCAGAAGGCCTATGCCAAGGTCGATCTCGGGCTGACCTACACCCCGGCGGGCGGTCGCTATCTGATCGAATTGTTCGGCCAGAACGTCACCGACCACAAGATCCGCCTGAGCTCGGGCTCCTACGGTGCGCCGCAGAACCCGATCTTCCTGTCCAACTACGCCCCGCCGCGGACCTTCGGTGGCCGCGTCCGCCTCAACTTCTGAGGCGCCTAGGGACCGATAGCGCTTTCGGCTGCCCCCTCGGCCGAATACTGGGCCATCGTCGGGCGGGTCCCGACGATGGCTTCTCTTTCGGATCGGTTGACCCATGAACGATACGCGCATCGTCATTGTCGGCGGCGGCACCGCGGGTTGGCTCACCGCCGCCTATCTGTCGCGGACGCTGGGCAAACCCGGGTCGGGCACCCGGATCACCGTCGTCGAATCCCCCGACATCGCGATCATCGGGGTCGGCGAGGGCAGTTTCCCGACGCTGCGCACCACGCTCTCGACGCTAGGGGTGAGCGAAGCCGCGTTCTGCAAGGCGGCGGATGCGACCTTCAAGCAGGGGGTGCGCTTCACCGGCTGGGCCGGGCGGCCGACCCCCGGTCATGATCACGACGATTATATGCATGTGTTCGACCTGCCCTATGGCGGCGACACGCCCGGGCTGCTGCCCGCCTGGCTCGCGACCGGCGGCGCCAACCGCCCGGCCTATGCTGACGCGGTGACCGCGCAGGAGCGGGTGATGCGCGCAGGCCTCGCCCCCAAGCGCCCCGGCGACCGCGATTTCGAGGCGCCGTTCAACTATGCCTATCATTTCGACGCGCCCAAGCTCGCCGGCTTCCTGCGCGACGTCGCGGTCGCGAACGGCGTCGAGCGGATCGTCGCGACGATCGGCAAGGTGGTGCAGGCCGAGGACGGCCACATCGCCGCGGTCGTCCCCGAAAATGGTGGGGACGCGATCGCGGGCGACCTGTTCGTCGACTGCACCGGTTTTTCGGGCCGGCTGATCGGCGAGACGCTCGGCTCGCGGTTCAAACCCGTCGACGACATCCTGTTCAACGACCGCGCGTTGGCGCTGCAAATCCCCTATGATCGTCCCGACGCGCCGATCAGCAGCTATACGCATGCGACCGCGCATGGCGGCGGCTGGATCTGGGACATCGGCCTCTCCGAGCGCCGCGGCACCGGCTGCGTCTATTCGAGCCGCCACATGAGCGACGACGAAGCCGAGCGCGTGCTGCGCGGCTATGCCGGGGTCGGCGAGGCGGGGACGCCCCGGCTGCTCAAGTTCCGCACCGGCTACCGCGAGACGCAGTGGGTCGGCAATACCGTCGCGGTCGGGCTGGCGGCGGGCTTCTTCGAGCCGCTCGAATCGACCGGCATCATGCTGATCGAGGTCGCCGCGCGGATGATCGCCGAGTTCGCGGTCAACACCGACAAGGCGTCGCTCGCGGCGGCGGCGCGCTCGTACAACAGGCTGATGCCGGCGCGCTTCGCGGCGATCGTCGAATTTCTCAAGCTGCACTATGCGATCAGCCACCGGCGCGACACCGCCTATTGGCGCGACAACACCGATCCCGCGACCTGGCCCGACGGCCTCGCCGACAAGCTCGCGCAGTGGCAGAGGCGACTGCCCTCGCGCTTCGACTTCGTCGTCGATCATGAGAGCTTCCTGCCGCCCAATTGGCAGTACATCCTCTACGGCCATGGCTTCGACACGCCGGCACCGATCGTCGCGCCGCCCGCGCTCGACGCGGCCTATGCGGCGTTCGGCAAGGTCCGCCAGGCGCAGGCGCAGGCAGTCAAGGCGCTGCCCGACCATCGCAGCCTCGTCCAGCATCTCCACCAGACCTGATTTTCTCTCGAAAGGCCCGTCCATGCGCGCTCTCCGTCTGCTTCCCCTGCTGCTCGCCGGTGCCGCGCTGGCGACCCCTCTCGCCGCGCAGATGCCGGCCGAGCGCGCCGCCGCGCTGGTCGCCAAGATGACGCCCGCCGAGAAGCTCCAGCTCGTCCACGGCTATTGGTATCCGACCCAGACGCCGGCGACGCCCGATCTGCCCGCGGGCTTCGTACCGTCCGCAGGCGCGATCGCGGGCATTCCGCGGCTCGGCATCCCGACGCTGTACGAGAGCGACGCCAGCCTCGGCGTCGCCAACCAGATCGAGGAGCGCAAGGGCGACACCGCGACCGCGCTGCCCTCCGCGCTCGCCACTGCCGCGACGTTCGATCCGGCGCTTGCCGAGGCCGGCGGCGCGATGATCGGTGCCGAGGCGCGCGCCAAGCGCTTCAACGTGTTGCTCGCCGGCGGCGTCAACCTGACGCGCGATCCGTGGGGCGGGCGCGACTTCGAATATATGGGCGAGGACCCGCTGCTCGCCGGCACGATGGCGGGGGCGTCGATCGCCGGCGTGCAGAGCAACCACATCGTCTCGACGATCAAACATTATGCGCTCAACGCGCAGGAAACGGGCCGCATGGTGCTCGACGCGCGGCTCGACGATGCCGCGATGCACGAAAGCGACCTGCTCGCGTTCAGGATCGCGATCGACCGCGGCCATCCCGGCTCGGTGATGTGCGCCTATATGCGCGTCAATGGCGACTATTCTTGCGAGAACAAGCCTATCCTCACCGACATCCTCAAGGGCGAATGGGCCTATCCGGGCTGGGTGATGTCCGATTGGGGCGCGGTCCATTCGACCGAGAAGGCGGCGCTCGCCGGGCTCGACCAGGAATCGGGCCAGCAGCTCGACGCCAAGCCCTATTTCGGGCCGGCGCTGGCCGAAGCGGTCAAGGCCGGTCGCGTGCCGCAGGCGCGGATCGACGACATGGTGACGCGCATCCTCACCGGCATGATCGAGACCGGGCTGATGGATCATCCGCTGCCCGCCACCGTCCAGCCGATCGACTATGCCGCGCATGCCGAGGTCGCGCAGCGCGATGCGGAGGCCGCGATCGTGCTGCTCAAGAATGAGCATGGTCTGCTGCCGATCGCCAAGACCGCCAAGCGCATCGTGCTGATCGGTGCGCATGCCGACGTCGGCGTGCTGTCGGGCGGCGGCTCGTCGCAGGTGCGATCGGTCGGCGGCGTGCCCGTCGAGATTCCGCTGACCCAGGGCGAGGCCGCAAGCTTCGCGCGGATCACCTATCATGCTTCGTCGCCGCTCAAGGCGCTGCAGGCGGCGGCGCCTGGTGCCGCGATCAGCTATGTCGACGGCAGCGATCCGGTTGCCGCCGCCAAGGCCGCGGCCGGCGCCGATCTCGCGATCGTGTTCGCCTGGCAGTGGCAGAGCGAGGCGCAGGATGCCGAGACGCTGGCGCTGCCCGCCGGCCAAGACGCGCTGATCGCCAAGGTCGCCGCCGCCAACCCGAAGACCGCGGTGGTGCTCGAGACCGGCGGGCCGGTGCTGATGCCGTGGCTGTCGAAGGTGCCCGCGGTGATCGAGGCCTGGTATCCCGGTCAGCGCGGCGGCGAGGCGATCGCGGCGGTGCTGACCGGTACGGTCAACCCCTCGGGCCGCCTGCCGATCACCTTTCCCGCGGCGGAAGCTCAGGTGCCGCGACCGACCGCGATCGGGCTCGACCTGCTCCACAAGCGCGACGCCGCGGGCAATCCCACCGCACCGCTGCCAATGTTCCAGGTCCATTATCCCGAGGGCGCCAATGTCGGCTACCGCTGGTACCAGAAGACCGGCGCGACGCCGCTCTTCCCCTTCGGCCACGGCCTCAGCTACACCGGCTTCCGCTATGCGGGGCTGACCGTGCAGGGCAATGAGGCGCGCTTCACCGTCACCAACAGCGGGCACCGCGCGGGCATCGACGTCCCGCAGGTCTATGTCGAGGCGGCGGACGGCGCGGGCGTCAAGACCTATCGGCTGGCCGGATGGTCGCGCCTGGCGCTTGCACCGGGCCAGTCGCAGCAGGTATCGGTCACGCTCGATCCGCGCACTGCGGCGACCTGGGACGGTACGGCCAAGCGCTGGAACGTCCCGACGGCACCGCTCAAGCTCGCCGTCGGTCACGACGCGACGGATCATGCACTGAGCGGCACGGTGTCGCTGAAGGCGCCCGAGGGGATGTAAGAGAATGCCGAACGCCGCCGTGCCGGTCCATCAGACCGAGCTGCTCCTGTCGCAGGTGCTGCTTCAGCTGATCGTGATGATCGTCGCGGCGCGCGTGCTCAACACGCTGTTCCGGCGGATGGGTCAGCCCGGCGCGGTCGGCGAGATCGTCGCCGGGCTGCTGCTCGGCCCGTCGCTGCTCGGGCATGTCCTGCCCGGCCTGTCGGCGTCGCTGTTCACCGTCGGTGCGGCGCCGGCGATCAAGATCCTCAGCCAGATCGGGCTGATCCTGCTGATGTTCCAGATCGGCTGCGGGTTCGAATTCGGCCGGCTCGGCGCCGCGCGGCTCAAGCGGCTGACGCTGGCGACCGCGGTCGTCTCGCTCGCGGTGCCGTTCGCGCTGGGGCTGGGCATCGGCGTGCTGAGCGCGCCGCGGCTCGCGCCCGGCATCGATGCGACCGCCTATGCGCTGTTCTGCGGCGTCGCGCTGTCGATCACCGCGGTGCCGATCCTCGGCCGCATCCTGATCGAGCGCGGGCTGGCGCAGACCGACCTCGGCGTCGTCGCGATTTCGGCGGCGGCGATCAACGACGTCGTCGGCTGGCTGATGCTCGCCGCGGTCTCGGCTTATGCGGCGGCGACGCTGACCGGCGGCGGCCTCGCGCTGCGGCTGGCGATGCTCGTCCTCTTCATGCTCGTGCTGCGCTTCGTGCTGCGGCCGCTGGTCGACCGGCTGGTCGCGCGCATCCCGTTGACCGACGGGCAATTGTCGCCCGACCTGCTGGCGACGATGCTGTGCCTCGCCTTCGCGCTGGCGCTGTGCACCTGGGCGCTCGGCATCTTCGCGATCTTCGGCGGGTTCGCCGCGGGGCTGCTGTTCCACCACCACCGCGCGGTGGTCGCGGCGTGGGACGCGCAGGTCGGGCGGCTGGTGCTGGTGCTCTTCCTGCCGATCTTCTTCACTTACACCGGGCTGCACACCAATCTGCTCGGGCTGACGGGGTCCGACTGGGGCTGGATGCTGCTGGTGCTCGCCGCCGCGGTGCTCGGCAAGATCGTGCCCGTCTTCCTCGCCGCGCGGGCGCTTGGCGAGCCGCCGCGCCCGGCGATGACGCTCGCCGCGCTGATGAACACGCGCGCGCTGATGGAGCTGATCGTGCTCGATGCCGGGCGCTCGCTGGGCGTGATCCCGCCCGCGATGTTCACGATGCTGGTGGTGATGGCAGTGGCGACAACGCTGATGACCGGGCCGCTGCTGACCTGGCTGCTGCCGCGCACCCACCGCGTGATGGTGGCGGCCTGAGCCGCCACACTGCGCCGACTAGTCGGTGAACGGGTCGATCGTCTTGATCGATCCGTCGGGGCCGAATTGCAGCGGCGTCATCTTGACGCTGCGCAGGCTGTTGCGGTTCGACAGCTGCGTGTCGGCGTAGAAGAGATACCAGCGATCCTTGATCTCGACGATCGAATGGTGCGTTGTCCAGCCCTGCACCGGCAGCAGGAAATGGCCGCGATAGTGGAACGGCTCATAGGGAGTTGTCCCCGTCGCATAGGCGAGGAAATGCGTGTCGCCGGTCGAATAGGTGAAATAATAGACGCCGTCGCGCTTGAACATCCATGATGCCTCGAAGAAGCGGCGGTCATGGTCGCCGCCGAGCAGCGGCTTGCCCTGTTCGTCGAGGATCACGACGTCGCGCGGCTTCTCCGCCATCTGGTGGCCATCGGCGCTGAGCCGCACGACCTTGGGAGACAGCGCGGGCTTGTCATCCTGGTGCAGGTCGGTGACCGAGCCCGGCGTGTAGCGTCCGTCCGCCCAATTCTCGAGCTGGCCGCCCCAGATCCCGCCATAATACATATAGTGGCTGCCGTCGCTGTCGGCGAAGACCGCGGGGTCGATGCTGAAGCTGCCGTGCATCGGCTCGGGATCGGCCTTGAACGGGCCGGTCGGCGAGGTTCCGGTCGCGACGCCGATGCGGAACACGCCGTCGCGGTCGCGCGCCGGGAAATAGAGCAGATAATGGCCGCCGATATAGGCCGCATCGGGCGCCCACATCTGCTTCGACGCCCAGGCGACGTCCTTCACGTCGAGCGCGGGCGGGCTGATCGAGACCGGGCCGCCGACGCGGTCCATTGAGAGGATGCGATAGTCGTGCATCGCATATTCGCTGCCGAGATCGTCGTCGGGCGTCGCGGTCGGCACGTCGTGCGAGGGATAGACGTAGATCCGGCCGCCGAAGACATGCGCCGACGGGTCCGCGGTGTAGATCGAGGTGACCAGCGGCTGCGACAGATAGTGGCGGCCATTGGGCGCCTTGGGATTGGCCTGCGGGGCGGGCGCTGCTGCCAGGCAGAGCAGAGACAGCGTGGCGATCGCCGTGCCGGCCGGGGGGAGGGGGATGCGCATGTTCGTCCTTTCGAGACCGCTAGGGCCAAATGTGGGAAGCCTGAAGATGAGATCCTATCGGCGATGCGTCTGCCCCGCGTCGGTCTGATCGGCGAATAGCGCGACGGGGATGGCGTCCGCCATCGCCCGATAGCCGGCCGGCGAGGGATGGAGATGGTCGCCGCTGTCGAACGCGGCGCGCAGGCGTCGCGCATCGGCCGGATCGCGAACGACCGCGTCGAAGTCGACGACCGCGTCGAAATGGCCCGGGCGGCGGATCCAGTCATTGACCGCCTGTCGGTCCGCCTCGTTGGCGGCATCGGGGTGATAATAGCCCGAGCCGCCATCGGGCATGACCGTGCAGCCGACGATCCGCACGCCATGTGCATGGGCGCGTGCGATCATCTGCCGATAGGCGCCGATCATCGCGGCGACGAGCGCGGCATGGTCTGCAGCGCCGACCGGATGCTCGCGGGTCAAGGTGCCGAGGTCGTTGATGCCCTCGAGCACCAGCACGGTGCGCACACCCGCCGGTGTGAGCACGTCGCGATCGAAGCGGGCTAGCGCATTGGGCCCGAGCCCGTCCTGCAGCAGCCGGTTGCCGCCGATCCCGGCATTGAGCACCGAGACCGATGCCGTCCGCGGGTCGGCCTGCAACCGCGCGGCGAGATCGTCGGGCCAGCGATCATTGCCGTTGGTGCTGGCACCATGGCCGTCGGTGATCGAATCGCCGAAGGCGACGACCGCGCCCGCCCGGCTCGGCGCCGCGATCTCGACGCTCGCGAGCTGATACCAATGGTCGATCGTCTTGGCGCCGGGCAGGTCGCCATCGCCGCCATGCGCGCCGGCCAGGATGTAGCTGGTCGAGCGAGAACCGGGATGCCCGGTCTGCCGCGCGGGCGCGTCCGGCAGATGGAGGCTGATCGCGAGGTCGGCCCCGGCGCGGACGTCGAGATCGACGGGATCGGACCAATAGTCCGCGCCGACCGGGATGACGACGCCGGCCGCGCCCCCGAACAGCAGCGCGCGATCCGATCCGCCGATCAGCGCGGCGCCCGACGGGGCTCGTGCGAGCGCGACGTGCGCGCCATCGATGGCGAGCGGCGCGGTGCCGAAGGCGTTGGAGAAGCGCACCCGCAGCTGGCGCCCACCGGCCGAGACGTGGACGATCTGGCGCAGCGTCGCGTCGTGCAGATCGTCCGAGGCGGCGGCATTTTGCGGCTCGGGGATCTGCTGCGCCGACGTCCAGGTCGCGACCCAATGCGGCGCGGGCGGCGCCGCGGCGATCGTCGCCGACGCGAGCAGGAGCGCGGCGAAGGGCTTGATGGTTTTGGACACGCGATCGCTCCTCATGGAATCCGGAAACTCTCTTCGGGGCCGAGCGCTTCGGCCGAGATCGGGGTGTGGGTGATCATCAGGCGCTGCGCCGAGAGGCCGGGATCGATCATCCACAGATGCACGACATGATGCCCGGCGGTCGCGACAGTGTGCGTCGTCGTGGACACGCGCGCCGCGGCGATCACCGCCTTGCCCCAGGCCGCCTGGCTGTCGCCCGCCAGCACGTCGGCGACCTGCGGCGCGGCGTCGTCGATCGCGACCGCGTAGCGCAGCCCGCGATTGCCCACCGTGTCGAGCGAGGGCGAGACGATCAGGTTGAGCGTGAGCGCGCCCGACTGTTGCAGGAACACCGGATAGTCGAGCGACGGGCCCTTGCCGGGCGCCTGCGCGGCGGCGGTCTGCGGGAAGGGTTCGACCGCCGCGCCATAGCGGCCCATGCCGGGGACGACGCGCCACGCCGCGCCGCCCGCCGGGATCGCGCGGTCGAAATGGGCGGCGTCGATCGCGACATGACCGTCCGCCTCGACGAAGCCGGCGTGCGGCGCGGGATCCGGATGGTTGACGGCCACCACCGGCACGGTCGTCCGTACGCCGTTCGGTCCGGTGATCAGAATCTTGGCCTGCGCGGTACCCACCGGCGCGCGCGACCAGTCGACTGTCAGTCGGATCGCCGTCGTATCCGCGCCGACCGAACCGCTCTGCGGGTCGAGCGACAGCCAGGCCGCATCCGACCGTGCCGCAAACCGCGCCGGCGTCGTGCCGCGATCGAACAGGTCGATGGCATGATCCTGCGCACCGAAGCGCTCGATCGTGATCGGGACGGGCGCCGCGCCGGGCATCGCTGCGTCGATCGTCTGGTCGGGGACCTGGACGCCCAGTGCCGCCGCCGTCGGCACCGCGATACGCCGCACCGCGGGCATCACATCGACCGGCGGCTCCTGCCAGCCGGTATAGCCGATGTGCGTCTGCGCCATCATGTGCGGCCACTTGCCGCTGGCGCGCGTCTCGTAGCGGCGCGCGATCACCTTGTCCTCGGCGAAATAACGCTCGGCCGCGTCGGCGAGCGCATTGGTGTCGGCGCGGCCCTGCGCGGCGTGCAACCGGTTACGCGCGACGGTGACGTAGAGGCGGTTGAGGTTCTCCGCTGCCTCGACGTCGTGGAGCACGAGCTCGTAATAGGCGTCCTGCGCGTCGGCCGGCAGCGCCGCGCCCACGCGCCGCGCGTCCGTCTCGAGCGCGTCATAGTCGGCGAGCACGCGCTCGGCTTCATGGTCCCGCGTCAGGCTCCAGCTGTCGGGCGAGAGCAGCTCGAACTTGCGCCGCGCCGCGAAGCGCGTGGTGCGATCGAGGATGTCGGCGATCGCGTCGGCCTGCGCCGCGCCGAACTGCTGCGCGGCCCATTGCCGCTGATAGTCGGGCAGCCGGGCCAGCGGCCACGCCTCGGGATCCCAGGCGTAATCGAGGAAGAAGCTGGTCGGCAGCTCGAGCGGCTTGAGATCGCCGACATTGGCGATCCACAGCCGATCGGCGCCCGCGCTGCGCGCTAGGCTCATCTGGTCCCAGGTGCGCGCGATCTGGCTGCTGTTGATCCATTTATAGTTACGCGGGCCACCGACATAGTCGAAATGATAATAGATGCCGTAGCCACCGCGCCGCGTGTCGCCGGGCTTGGGCAGGCGGCGCAGGTTTCCCCAATTGTCGTCGGAGAAGAGCAGGGTGACGTCGTCGGGGACGCGCATGCCCTGGTCGTAATAGTCCTGCACCTCCTTGTAGAGCGCCCAGACCTGCGGCGTCTCGTCGGCGGGCTTGCCGGTGACGTCGGCGATGATCGCGCGCTGGTCGCGGACGATCGTCTCGAGCAGCGGGATCGCGGTGCCCTTGCTCATCGGCTCGTCGCCGTCGCCGCGCATGCCGATCGTGACGAGATGGTCGCTGCCCGCGGCGCGCGCGAGCCCGGTCCGCCAGAAGTCGCGGAGCACCGGCGCGTTGGTCGCATAATCCCACGCGCCTTTGCCGTAGCGCGCCCATTCGACATGCGCGCGCATCATCGGCTCGTGATGCGAGGTGCCGATGATCACGCCATAGCGTTCGGCGGCGTCCTTATTGGTGGCGTCGTCGTCGTAGAAGGCCTTGCCCCACATCGCGGGCCAGACGAGATTGCCCTTGAGGCGCAGCACCAGCTCGAACAGCCGGCCGTAGAAAGCATGATTGAAGCCGCCATAGGTCGCGTCGACCCACCCTTTCAGCGCAGGGTCCTCGTCGTTGAGGAAGAGGCCGCGATAGCGGACGCGGGGATAGTCGGCGCGCGCGCCCGAGGCCGCGAACAGCGCGTCGGCATGATGCACGGGCACGTCGGCCCACCACGACCAAGGCGACACGCCGATCCGCGCCGACAGGTCGTAGGCGCCGTAGATCGCGCCGCGGCGATCATGGCCGGCGACGATCAGCGCGCGCGATATCCCCGGCGCGGGCCGGTCGACGACCTGCTGCAAAAAGCCTTCCCATCGGTCGGGCACCGGCTGCAGCCGATGCTGCGCGATCAGGCGATCGATCAGCGCATTATGCCCGACGACCCCGACGACCACCGCCATCTGCGTGTCGCCGGTGGTCGATCCCGCGACCCGGCCGAGGTCGTGCTGAAGGTCGGCGGCGGCGCGCTGCACGGTGGGATCGTCGCGCGGATCGGTCTGCACGGTGGCGATCCGGCCAGCCGCGATCAGCGCCATCGCCCCCGGTGCCGGCGTCGCCGACACCGCGAGAGGCTCGGCCCGCAGGGCGGGCGCGAGCAGCGCACCGGCGATCAGGGCGAGACCGTATCTCACGCGCGCGCACCGGCGTTGGCGAAGGTCTCGGCGAGCGCGGTACGCAGCGGCTTGGGCGCGAAGGCGTCGTCATAGGGGGTCGGGCGCTTGGCGAGGCCGGCGGTCCGCGGGCGGAATTGCTGCAGCCAGCTATAGCGGTCGGACAGACCCCAGGCGACGACGCAATCGAGCTGCGGATAGCCGAGCATCAGTTCGGCATAGGCGCGGCCATAGTCGGCCACCGCCTGGTCGCGCGCGGCGGGCGGCGGCGGAAGCGCGCGGTCGTCGACGTCGAATTCGGTGACCAGCAGCCGATAGCCCATGCCGACGACCGCATCGAGGAAGGCGCGCCAGGCCTTCTCCTGGCGGCCACCGAACGGCGCCGCACCCTGTTCCGGGCCGCCGCCGATATGGCTCTGGACGCCCAGCGCATCGACGGGCACGCCGCGCGCGCGGAACCCCTGCAGCAAGCGCAGCACGCCCGCGCGATGCGCCTCGAAGCCGGGCTCCCAGCTCATATAGTCGTTATACACCAGCTGGGCGTGCGGGGCGGCGGCGCGCGCGGTGTGGAAGGCAAGATCGACCAGCGGCTCGGTCCCGCCGTAGGCGCGCGACAAGGTGGTTTCGCGCAGCGCGCCGGTCTCCGAGACCACGGTCTCGTTGACGACGTCGAAGCTGCGGATCTTTGGGGCGTAGCGCGTCACGACGGTGCGGACATGCTCGACCAGCAGGCGTCCGGCCTCCGCCCGCGGGTCGGTCCCGAAATCGTGCGCCGCGACCCATTTGGGGAAGCGTTCCTCGCGGTGCCACAGCATGGTGTGGCCGCGCACCTGGATGGCCGCGGCATCCGCCCAGGCGACGATCCGGTCGGCGGCGCGAAAATCGAAATGATCGGCGTCGGGCCGCAGCGCCTGCCATTTGAGTTCGTTCTCGGGGGTGATCAGCCCGCATTGCGCCGCGACCAGCGCGCGATAGGCGGGGTCGGCGAAATTGCCGCCGCCGAGGCACGTCCCGAACCGTCGGCCGCTGCGGCGCGCGAGCTGGTCGAGCGACGCCGCCGGGGCTGCCGCAAAAGCGGGCAGCGCCGGCAGAAGCGCCGTTGCGCCGGCAAGCGCCAGCAGATCGCGTCGATCGATCGTCATGCCACCGCCTCCTCATGGACGCGCACGGAACGCCCGCGCGCTTGGGCGAATGCCTCGCGCGGCGTCACAACTTGTAAGCCTGCTTCGCCAGGTCATAGGCCAGTGCCCGGGCGACCGCGTGCGCCTCGTCCTCGTCGAGCCGATGTTCGGCGACGAGGCCGGCGAGGAAGGTGCAGTCCATCCGCCGCGCGACGTCGTGCCGCGCCGGGATCGAGAGGAAGGCGCGGGTGTCGTCGTTGAAGCCGACGCTGTTGTAGAAGCCTGCGGTTTCGGTGGTGCGCTCGCGGAAGCGACGCATGCCCTCGGGGCTGTCGTGGAACCACCAGGGCGGGCCAAGCCGCAGCGCGGCATAATGGCCGGCGAGCGGCGCGAGTTCGCGCGAATAGACGTCCTCGTCGAGCGTGAACAGGATCAGCGTCAGGCGCGGGTCCTGGCCATAGCCGTCGAGCAGCGGCTTGAGCGCACGAACGAATTCGCCCGGCACCGGGATGTCGGCGCCCTTGTCGCGCCCGAAGCGCGCGAGCAGCGCGGGGTTGTGGCTGCGATAGACGCCGGGATGCAACTGCATCACCATGCCGTCGTCGATCGACATGCGCGCCATCTCGACGAGCATGTGCCCGCGGAACCGCTCCGCCTCGTCGGCGGTCACCGGCCCCTGGCGGACCTTCGCGTAAAGCGCCTCGATCTCGGCCGGCGGCAGGTCGATGGTGAAGGCGGTCGGATGCCCATGGTCGGTCGAGGTCGCGCCCGCCGCGCGGAAATGGCGGCGTCGCGCGCGGTGCGCCGCGAGATAGCCCGCGAAGGCCGACACGTCCTCGCCCGAAACCGCGCCGAAGCGCTCCAGATTGGCAAGGAAGCCGGGCGTCTCCGGATCCATCACGGGATCGGGGCGATAGGCGGTGATCACGCGTCCGCCCCACCCGCTTTCGCGGATCGCGCGGTGATGGTCGAGCGGATCGAGCGGGCTTTCGGTGGTCGCGATCAGCTCGATCCCGAAGCGCTCGAACAGCGCGCGCGGGCGGAAGGCTTCGGTCTTGAGCGCGGCGTCGATGGCGTCGTAATACTGGTCCGCGGTCGCCGCCTCGAGCCGGACGTCGAGGCCGAACACGTCGGCGAACACCCAGTCGAGCCACAGCCGCGTCGGCGTGCCGCGGAACAGATGGTAGTTCTGCGCGAACAGCCGCCAGATCGCGCGCGGATCCTGCTCGGTCGGCGAGCCGTCGACCGTCGGCACACCCAGCGCGTCGAGCGATATGCCCTGGCTGCTCAGCATGCGAAGCAGATAATGGTCGGGGATGATCAGCAGTTCGGCGGGGTTGGCGAAGGGCGCATTGCCCGCGAACCAGGCCGGATCGGTGTGGCCGTGCGGGCTGATGATCGGCAGCGTCGCGACGCCCGCATAGAGCCGCTGCGCGATCGCGCGCGTGGCGGGATCGGCGGGAAAGAGGCGGTCGGGGTGCAGTGTCAGTGGCGTGGTCATGCCTCGGCCTCGTGGAGTTGCCCGGCGCTGACCGGACGGTAGCGCGGATTGAGGAGATGGAAGATGGCGAGCGCCAGCAGATAGGCGACGCCGCAAAAAGCGAAGATCGGTGCATAGCTGCCGATGCTCTGCAGGATCCAGCCCGCCGCCTTCGCCATCAGCATGCCGCCGAGCGCGCCGGCGAAGCCGCCCAGCCCGACGACCGAACCCAGCGCCCAGCGCGGGAAGAGGTCGGCGGGCATCGCGAACAGGTTGGACGAGAAGCCCTGATGCCCCGCGCAGGCGAGCCCGATCAGCGCGACCGCCATCCACAGCATCGGCACGTAGGTGGCGAAGGCGACCGGGACGACGACCAGCGCGCAGGCGAGCATCGCGGTCTTGCGCGCGCGGTTGGTGCTCCAGCCTGCAGCCAGCAGCCGCGACGAGAACAGGCCGCCGAGGATCGAGCCGACATCGGCGATGACGTAGATCGCGACCAGCGGCGGCCCGAAATCGGCGAGGTGGACGCCGTAGCGCTTGGAGAAGAAGTCCGGCAGCCAGAACAGGAACATCCACCACACCGGATCGATCAGGAAACGGCCGAGGACATAGGCCCATGTCTGGCGCATCTTGAGCAGCGCGAGATAGGGGACCGGCGCCTGCACGATCGGCGGATCGGACTCGATATAGGCGAGCTCTGCGCGCGTGATCGTCGGGTGCGCGCGGGGCCGGCGATACCAGACGCCCCAGGCGACCAGCCAGACGATGTTGAACAGGCCGGTGATCAGGAAGGCCGATTGCCAGCCAAGCGCCAAGGTGAGCGCGGGCACGGCGAGCGGTGTGACGATCGCGCCGACATTGGCGCCCGCGTTGAAGATCCCGATGGCCAGCGCACGCTCGCGTTTGGGAAACCAGTCGGCGATGGCGGCGAGCGCGGCGGGATAGGTGCCCGCCTCGCCGAGCGCCAGCGGGATGCGGACCAGCGTGAAACCGAGCGTCGAGGTGACCAGCGCATGCGCCATGTGCGCGACGGTCCAGATCGACATGGCGAGCAGATAGCCGGCCTTGGCGCCGATCCGGTCGATCAACCGCCCGAAGCCGAGGAAGGCGAGACCGTATGCCGCCTGGAACCAGAAGACGATGTCGCCATAGCCCTGCTCGGTCCAGCCGTAGCGCGCCTGCAGGGTCGGCTTGAGCACCGACAGCACCAGCCGATCGACATAGCTCAGCACCACCGCCGCGAAGATCAGCGCGCAGATCCGCCAGCGGATCGTGCCGCGGGACGCCGCGTCGAGATCGGCGCGCGCAGCCAGGCGTGTCGACCCTGCCGTCATCGTCAGCCGCCGACCGCCGATGCCGGCCGGCCAGCATGGGGCCGGCACCAATATGGGAAGCTTTCCAACGACCTCTCCCGCGTCCGGCAGTCACCGGCCAGCGCCGTTTGCGGCGCGCTTTTCTTGATAGCGCTACCATGATAGGCCGTCCTGGGGTTTGTCAATGCCCCGGCAGACCAATGCGCGGAACGGCCGAAGAGCCGCGCCGCCAAGGAGTGGACGTCATGATCACGCGGGCACGCATATTCTTCCTATCCGTCGCGGCGCTCCTCGGCACGGGCGCGACGGTCGCACAGGCCGAAGACGGCTATGACCTCTGGCTCCGCTACCAGCCGTTGGCACCAGCGCTGCGGACGGACACGGCGGCGCGCGCCACCACGCTCGTCGTCGCGGGTGACTCGCCCACGCTGCAGGCTGCGACGGCGGAGTTGCGGCGCGGCTTTGGCGCGATGGACGGTGCGGCGCCCACGATCACGGCAACGGTCGGCGATGGCGCGATCGTGCTCGCCACACCCGCCCGGGCGGCGACGCTGGGGCTCGGCACGATCGACCTGGCCGATCTCGGGCAGGACGGCTTCCTGATCAAGGCCATGACCATAGGGTCGCGGCGGGTGACGCTGGTGGCGGCGAACAGCGACATCGGGCTGCTCTACGGCGCCTTCCGCCTGCTCGAGACGGTCGAGCAGGGCTTGCCGATGGCGTCGCTCGACATACGCAGCGCGCCCAAGCTCCAGCTGCGTGTCCTCGACCATTGGGACAATCTCGATCGCACGGTCGAGCGGGGCTATGCCGGCCAGTCGATCTGGGACTGGTGGACGCTGCCCGACTGGAAGGGGCCACGCTATACCGACTATGCGCGCGCCAACGCCTCGATCGGGATCAACGGCGCCGTCCTCAACAACGTCAACGCCAAGCCCGAGAGCCTGACTGCGCCCTATATCGCCAAGGCCGCGGCGCTGGCCGACGTGTTCCGGCCCTATTGCATCAAGGTCTATCTGTCCGCGCGCTTCACCGCGCCGATGGAGATTGGCGGTCTCAAGACCGCCGACCCGCTCGATCCGCAGGTCCGTGCCTGGTGGGCCGCAAAGGCCAACGAGATCTACCGCGCCATCCCCGATTTCGGCGGCTTTCTCGTCAAGGCCAATTCGGAGGGCCAGCCCGGTCCGCAGGATTACAACCGTACCCATGCCGACGGCGCGAACATGCTCGCCGCCGCCGTGCGCCCGCATGGCGGGATCATCATGTACCGCGCCTTCGTCTACGAAAAGGGACAGGCCGAAGACCGCGCGCGGCAGGCCTATGACGATTTCAAGCCGCTCGACGGCCAGTTCGCCGCGAACGTCATCGTCCAGGTCAAGAATGGCGCGATCGACTTCCAGCCCCGCGAGCCCTTCCATCCGCTGTTCGGCCGCATGCCCAAGACGCCGCTGATGATGGAATTCCAGATCACCAAGGAATATCTCGGCTTCGCCACCCACCTCGTCTATCTCGGGCCGCTGTTCGAGGAGACGCTGGCGTCCGACACCTATGAACAGGGTCGCGGGTCGACCGTCGCGAAGGTGGTCGAGGGGACGCTCGACCATCAGCGCCTGACCGGCATGGCGGGGATCGCCAATATCGGTAGCGACCGCAACTGGACCGGCGCGACCTTCAACCAGGCCAATTGGTACGCCTTCGGGCGCTTTGCCTGGGATCCGCAGAGTTCGGCGCGGACGATCGCCGACGAATGGGCCGCGATGACCTTCACCCCCGATCCCCGCTTCGTGCGACCGGTGACCGACATGATGATGGCCTCGCGCGAGGCGGCGGTCGATTACATGACGCCGCTCGGGCTCGCGCACCAGATGGGGACGGGGCATCATTATGGGCCGGCGCCGTGGGTCGGCACCTTGGCGCGGCCCGAATGGAATCCGACCTATTATGCCCAGGCCAATGCCGACGGCATCGGGTTCGACCGGACCGCGCGGGGCAGCAACGCGGTGGCGCAATATCTGCCGCCCGTCGCCGCGATGTTCGCCGATCCCGCCAAGACCCCCGAGCGCTATCTTTTGTGGTTCCACCATATGCCGTGGCCCGCGCGCCTGGCGAGCGGCGACACGGTCTGGAACACGCTCGTCCATCATTATGATCGGGGGGTCGCCGCGGTGGGCGACATGCAGCGGACATGGGCTGCGATGGCACCCTATGTCGACGCGGACCGCTTCGCCGAAGCCCGCACCTTCCTCGACATCCAGCACAATGAAGCCAAATGGTGGCGCGACGCCAGCATCGCCTATTTCGGCTCCATTTCGCGCCAGCCGCTTCCCTCCGGTGCCGTACAGCCGGATCACCCGCTCGACTATTACGAGGCGCTGACCTTCCCCTTCGCGCCCGGTCATTAGACGCGCCGACATGGCCTGCAGCCGTCTATTCCTCGTCGGTATCCGCGGGACTATCCAAGCGTCCCGCCGGGGGGTGATCGGTTGCGGCCGATCATCCCGCTTTCGGTCTCTTGCCGGCCATTCGTGCTGGCACTTCGGCGGTGCGGTGCGATAAGGGGGCGGATAACGGGACGGAGAACGGGATGGACAGGACTAGTTCGCGACGCCGCGGTGGCGCCGGAAAAGTGCCGACCATCAGCGACGTAGCGGCCCGCGCCGGCGTCTCGGTGATGACCGTCTCGCGCGTGATAAACGGCGAGGACAAGGTCCGGCCCGCGACCCGCGACGCGGTTGATGTCGCAATCGCGGAATTGAACTACGCCCCCAATCCCGCCGCGCAATCGCTTGCCGGCGCCAACCAGATCCGCATCGGCCTGCTCTACAGCAATCCCTCCGCCGCCTATCTCAGCGAATTCCTCGTCGGCGGCCTCGACCAGGCCAGTCGCGGATCGGTGCAACTCGTCGTCGAGAAATGCGAGCCCGACGATCATGAGGCGGATATCGCGCGCCGGCTGATCGCCAGCGGTATTGACGGGCTGATCCTCCCGCCGCCGCTGTGCGACAATCAGGCCGTGCTGGCGGCGCTCGCCGACAGCGGCACGCCTGCGGTCGCGGTCGCGACCGGGCGGCCTGCCGAGGGCGTCTCGGCGGTCAGCATCGACGACCATCGTGCCGCCTTCGACATGACCCGGCACATCGCGTCGCTCGGCCACGAGCGCATTGGCTTCATCGGCGGCAATGCCAACCAGACCGCGAGCGCGCGACGGCTCGACGGCTATCGCGACGCCCTGGTCGCATCCGGCCTGCCTGCGGACGACGCGCTGATCGTGCCGGGGCTGTTCACCTATCGCTCGGGGCTCGACGGGGCCGAACGGCTGCTCGATCTCGACGATCCGCCGTCGGCGATCTTCGCGAGCAACGACGACATGGCGGCGGCGACGGTCGCGGTCGCGCATCGCCGCGGGCTCGACGTGCCGGGTGACCTCACCGTCTGCGGCTTCGACGACACCGCGCTCGCCACCACGATCTGGCCCGAGCTCACCACCATCCACCAGCCCATCACCGACATGTCGCGCACCGCGATCGACATGCTGCTCGACGAGGTCCGGCGGCGGCGGAACGGGGAGGCGCCGCGCTACCGCGCCGTCCTCCTCGACTTCACGATGATCCGCCGACAGTCCGATGCGGCGCCCCGGCGGCGGCCGACGCACCGCCCGCGACAATAGGCTTGCGCCCGCGCGAGGGATGGCGTTACCGCTAACATAGTGGACCGACCCATGGTGATGTCGGCCAGAAAGAGGATGCA
>NZ_CALMAW010000051.1:36895-43366 GCF_937859915.1 uncultured Sphingomonas sp.
AGTGGACCGTGTACCGGTGAAGCCGTTCCGATCGCGCGACTGGTTCGCCGATCCGGCCCGCTCCGATATGACCGCGCTCTATCTCGAGCGCTTCATGAACTACGGCATCACGCCCGCCGAGCTGCGCTCGGGCCGGCCGATCATCGCGATTGCGCAGTCGGGAAGCGATCTGTCGCCGTGCAACCGCATCCATCTCGAACTCGCCAAGCGCACGCGTGACGGGATCCGCGATGCCGGCGGCATCTGCATGGAATTCCCGACCCACCCGATCTTCGAGAATTGCCGGCGCCCGACCGCCGCGCTCGATCGCAACCTCGCCTATCTCGGGCTCGTCGAGATCCTTTACGGTTATCCGATCGACGCCGTCGTGCTCACCACCGGCTGCGACAAGACGACGCCGGCCGGGATCATGGCCGCCTCGACCGTCGACATTCCCGCGATCGTGCTGTCGGGCGGCCCGATGCTTGATGGCTGGCACGATGGCGAGCTGGTCGGGTCGGGGACGGTGATCTGGCGGTCGCGGCGCAAGCTCGCTGCGGGCGAGATCGATGAGGAGGAGTTTCTCGAGCGGGCCTGCGACAGCGCGCCATCGGCAGGCCATTGCAACACGATGGGCACCGCCTCGACGATGAACGCGGTCGCCGAGGCACTCGGCCTCTCGCTGACCGGCTGCGCGGCGATCCCGGCGCCTTATCGCGAGCGCGGGCAGATCGCCTATGAGACGGGGCGTCGCATCGTCGAGATGGCCTATGAGGATCTGCGGCCGTCGCACATCCTGACCCGCGAGAGCTTCCTCAACGCGATCCGCACCGTCTCCGTCATCGGCGGCTCGAGCAACGCCCAGCCGCATATCATGGCGATGGCGCGTCACGCCGGCGTCGACATCGAGGTCAGCGACTGGACAAGACACGGCTACGACCTGCCGCTGCTGGTCAACATGCAGCCCGCGGGCGCCTATCTCGGCGAGCGGTTTCACCGCGCGGGCGGCGTGCCGGCGGTGATGGCCGAGCTTGCCGACGCCGGTCTGCTCGATGCCGACTGCAAGACGGTCACCGGTCGTACGATCGGCGAGAATGTCGCCGGGCGCCTGAGTCGCGACCGCGAGATGATCAAGCCGTTCGCCGAACCGATGAAGGAGAAGGCCGGCTTCCTCGCACTGACCGGCAATCTGTTCGACTTCGCAATCATGAAGACCAGCGTGATCTCGGACGAGTTCCGCCAGCGCTATCTGATGGCGCCCGGCGCCGAAGGCGTGTTCGAGGCGCGTGCGATCGTGTTCGACGGATCCGACGACTATCATCATCGGATCAACGATCCCGCGCTCGACATTGACGAGCGGTGCATCCTGGTGATGCGCGGCGCGGGGCCGCTCGGCTGGCCGGGCTCGGCCGAGGTCGTCAACATGCAGCCGCCGGACGCGTTGCTCCAGCGCGGCATCCAGGCGCTGCCGACGCTCGGCGACGGCCGCCAGTCTGGCACGTCGGACAGCCCGTCGATCCTCAACGCGGCGCCCGAAAGCGCCGCGGGCGGCGGCCTGTCGTGGCTGCGCACCGGCGACATCATCCGGATCGACCTCGAACTGGGGCGCTGCGACGCGCTGGTCACCGAGGCGGAGATCGCGGCGCGCCGGGCGGCGGGCGCACCCGCGATCCCGCCGAGCTACACGCCGTGGGAAGAGCTGTACCGCGAGAAGGTCGGCCAGATGGACGAGGGCGCGGTGCTCGAAATGGCGCTCAAATACCGCCGCATCTCCGAGCGCACGCCGCGGCATAACCACTAGGGCGCGCCGCCCGCGCTGCAACGGTCATTGCGCGCGCCACGAAGCGATCCAGAGCTACGCGCCGTCGGGCCTGGATTGCGTCTTGCTACGCGCCTCGCAATGACGGCGGCGGGGATCCAGCGCGCCTTGCGTCCTAATCGACGCGGCGTCGCCGGCGTTCGATCAGCACGCCGCGATTCGCATCGTCAGCCGCATCGCCGCACCGGGCGCGAGCCGCGCGAGCCCGCTGTCGTCGGGCGACGGCGGGCGATTGACCGCGTCGGGCATGTGCGAGACGGGCTCGATCCCGACGAACCCGACGTGCGGCGGGATGTGGACATGGACGAAGCGCGCGCCGTCCGCCGACAGCGTCGTGCGGTGCGCCCCGGCGGTCAGCGTCGCCGCCCCGTCCCAGCCCGCGAAGCAATGATCGACGAGCGCGGACCGCATCACCGGTGCGCCCGTCGCCCAATTCTCGACGGTCTCGGTGGTCGCGAGCCGGACCGGCAACTGCTCGGCGTCGGACAGCCACACGCCGCCGGTCGCCATCTGCAGCGTGGTGGTCGCATCCGCCGGGAAATAGGGGTGGAAGCCGAGCCCGGCGGGCATTGCCGATATATCGGTGTTGGTGATCGCGAGCGTCACCGACAGGCCGCCATCGTCCAGCCGGAAAATCTGTTCGGCCCGGTAGCGCCACGGCCATGCCGCGTCTGCGTCGTGATCATGGACGAGGACCGCGCGGTCCGGCGTTGCCGTCTCCACCGTCCACGCCGCCTGCCAGCTCGCGCCGTGAAGGCTGTGCGGATGGTCGCCGAAGTTGCGCGGCAGCGCGACGGCGCGGCCTTCGAAGGCGAAGCGACCGTGCGCGATGCGGTTGGCATAGGGCACCAGCGGGAAGCAGGCGGTGTCCAGCACCCGGGCGGGGCTGTCCGGCGACGGCCGGAGGATGTCGCGACCGGCGAGGCGGAGCGACAGGATGGCCCCGCCGAGCGCCGGGAGGAGATCGGCCTCCCAGGCGCCCGACGCGATCCGCACGACGGGATCAGCCAAGCATGTCCTCCAGCTCGCGACCCCGCGTCTCGCTGACCATCGCGCGGACGAAGAAGAAGGAGACTGCGGCGCTCAGCGCGTAGAAGCCGTAGGTGATCGGCAGCCCGAGCCCCGCCGCCATCGCGGGGAAGCTCACCGAGATGCCGAAATTCGCGATCCACTGCGCGAAGCCCGACACCGCAAGCCCCGAGCCGCGGATCTGGTTGGGGAACATCTCGCCGAGCATCACCCACATCACCGGGCCCCAGCTCGCGTTGAAGAAGATGACATAGGCGTTCGCCGCGATCAGCGCGACCGTGCCGGTGTGGCCCGGCAGCTGCAGCGATCCGTTGACCAGCGCGCCGCGCGCGAAGCAGAGCGCGACGACCGTCAGGGCCACCGCCATGCCCGCCGATCCGATCAGCAGCAGCGGCTTGCGCCCGATCCGGTCGACCGTGAACACGGTGAGCAGGCAGGAGAGAATCGAGAGCGTGCCCGACAGGATGTTGATCTTGAGCGAGTCCGCCTCGCTGAAGCCGACCGACTGCCACAGCACCGCGCCATAATAGAAGACGATGTTGATGCCGACGAGCTGCTGGAAGATCGCGATGCCGATCCCGGCCCAGACGATAGTGCGCACCTTGTTGGTGACGGGATCGCGCAGATCGGAGAAGCGCGGCTTGTGGTCGGCGACCAGGCTGCCGCGGATCTCGGCGACCTTGCGGATCGCCTCGGCCTCGCCGAACAGGCGGGTGAGCACCGCGCGCGCCTCGACGTCGCGACCCTTGACCGCGAGGAAGCGCGGGCTTTCCGGGATCACGAGAAGCGCCAGGAAATAGACCGCCGCCGGGATGACCTGCATCCAGAACATCCAGCGCCACGCGGCATAGCCCAGCCACAGCGGATCGACCGAGGTGCCCGCCGCCTTGGCGAGCACGTAATTGGCGACGAACGCACCGGTCAGCCCGGTGATGATCATGATCTGCTGCACGCTCGACAGACGACCGCGGATCGAGGCCGGGGTGACCTCGCTGATATAGACCGGCGAGAGCACGCTCGCGGCACCGACGCCGAGCCCGCCGAGCAGACGGGCGAGGATGAACAGCGTGGCGGAGGAGGCGGCGCCCGCACCCAGCGCGCTGACCAGGAACAGCAGGGCGGCCATCATCATCACCGTCCGGCGACCCAGACGGTCGGCGAGGCGGCCGGCGATGAACGCGCCGATCGCGCAGCCGATCAGGATCGCGCCGACGGTGAAGCCGGTGCCGAGCTTCGACAGGCCGAACGCCTGCTCGAGGCCCTGCTGCGTGCCGTTGATCACCCCGCTGTCATAGCCGAACATGAAGCCGCCGATCGTCGCCACCGCGACGATCGCGGCGATGAAGCCGATATTGGCCTGTCCGGCGCTGTCCCTATCCATCTCCTGCTCCCTTTATGTCGTTCTACCGTGGCGCGGCATGCTCGTCAGCCGGCGAGCACGACCCGGTGACCGGCGAGACCGGCCACCCCTGCGTCGAATGCGAACAGGTCACCGGCCAGCGGTTGGTCCTGCAGCGCGCGGTCATCGAGCCCCTTGCGCGCGGTGGTGGCGTAGGCGGTCGTCAGGCCGTCGCCACCGAAGGCGATCTTGGTGACGTTGGCAACCGGAAACGGCACGGTGGCGATCAATCGGCCATCGGGTGCATAGCGGCGAACGCCCCAGCCGCCGAACAGGCCGGTCCATACGCAGCCCTCCGCATCGATGGTCGGGCCGTCGGGATAGCCGGCGCCCTGCTCGATCTCGGCGAAGAGCCGCGGCGTGCCGAGCGTCGCGTCGTCATGCCGCGCGATCGCCCAGATCAGCCCGCGCAGCGTGTCGGTATGGTACAGCGTCGCGCCGTCGGGCGAGAGCGCGGGGCCGTTGGTGATCACCACCGGGGCGACGCCGCTGTCGTGCAGGCGGCCGTCCGCGAAGCGATAGAGCCGGCCGGTCTCGGCGGCTTCGTCGTCGTCCATCGATCCGAACCAGAGGTGCCCCTTGGCATCGACGACCGCATCGTTGAGGCGGTTGCCCGGCAGATGCGGTTCGGTCTCGTGGACGAGATTGAAGCCACCCGTCTCGGGATTGAAGCGGTGCAGCCCGTCCTGCAGCCCGACCAGCATGCCGCCGCCCGCGACGGGCAGGATCCAGCCAGGTTGCGCGGGCGCGTTCCAGCTGCGGGCGAGGCCGTCGTCCGGGCGGAAATAGTGCAGCCGCCGTTCCTTGATGTCGACGAACCAGACCGCCGCATCCGACGCCACCCACACCGGCCCCTCGCCGAGCGTCGCGCCGACGGCATAGATGCTGGTGGGGTGGGCGGCGGCCATGATCAGCGCCAGCCCGCGTCCACGAAATAATCGTGGCCGGTACACATCCGTGCATCGTCCGATGCCAGGAACAGCGCCAGCGCGGCGACATCCGCGGGCTGGACGCGCTGCTTGAGACACTGCGCGCCGATGATCTCGGCCTCGCCCTCGGGCGTGTACCATTGCAGCTGGCGCGGCGTCTCGACATTGCCTGGGACGATCGTGTTGACGCGGATGCCGTCGGCGCCGAGATCGCGCGCCATCGCGCGGGTCATGCCCTCGATCCCGGCCTTGGCGGTCTGGTAGAGGACGAGCTCGGGCAGCGCGAGATGCCAGCTGATCGACCCGAAATTGAGGATCACGCCGTCGCCGGCGGTCTTCATCGCCGGGATCACGGCCTGGGCTGCAAAGAAGAGATGGCGCAGATTGACCGCGATCCGGTTGTCCCAATAGGCGGGCGTAATCTCGCCGATCTGGTGACGATCGTCGTTCGCGGCGTTGTTGATCAGAATTTCGATGCCGCCGCCCAGCGCGGTCTCGAGCGTCGTCACGGCGCGCGCGAGATCGCCGAGGTCGGTGAGGTCGCACGGCTCGAACACCGGGCGGTGCGCCGCGTCGGCCGCGAGCTGCTCGACCAGCGCGCGCGACGCATCCTGTGCGATGTCCACGAAGCCGACCTTCGCGCCCTGCGCAACGAACGCCTCGACCAACGCCGCACCGATGCCGCTTCCGCCGCCGGTCACCAGCACGCGCTTGTCGCGCAGGCTGGGATAGGAGGCACCACGAGCGGTGCCGAGGGTCGTGGGGCGCGAGGCTTCAGTGTCCAGCATGGATATCTCGATATAGAGGAGGGGGGGGCGGGCGCGGTCAACGCGCCGTCGCGAGCAGGCCCCGCTGCGCCAGGTTGGTCATCAGGTCGCCGATGCCCGTCGACCACGGCGGCGCCGCCTTGGAGGTGGTGACGCGGTTGACCAGTCGGCCGAGGCGGCGCGACGAGATCGTCACCGTATCGCCGAGCTTGTGTGTGAAGCCGCGGCCCGGCTCGTCGCGATCCTCGGTCGGCGCGAACAGCGTGCCGAGGAACAGCGCGAAACCGTCGGGATAATGATGCTCGCTCAGCGTCTGGCGGACGAGATCCTCGGGATCGCGGCTGATCTGGTCCATCGAGCTCGATCCGGTCAGGCGATAGCCGTCCTCGCCCTCGATCAGCAGATCGATATGTGCGGTGCGGACGTCGTCCATGCCGAAGCCGTCGTCGAACAGACGGATCAGCGGCCCGAGCGAGCAGGACGCGTTATTGTCCTTGGCCTTGCCGAGCAGCAGCGCCGAGCGCCCTTCGAAATCGCGCAGATTGACGT
>NZ_CALMAW010000052.1:0-4790 GCF_937859915.1 uncultured Sphingomonas sp.
GATCGTCGGCATGTCGGGATCGGGCTATGCGATCGGGCTGGCGATCGCCTCCTACGAATGGATGGCGGCGCTGACGTTGCTGATCGTCGGCAAATTCTTCCTGCCGATCTTCCTGCGCAACGAGATCTACACGATGCCGCAATTTCTCGAGCGGCGGTACGGCACGCGGATCCGTACGCTGATGGCGATCTTCTGGCTCGCGCTCTATGTGTTCGTGAATCTCACCTCGATCATCTGGCTGGGCTCGATCGCGGTCACCAAGGTCGCCGGCGTCGACCAGAATATCGCGCTCGTGGGTCTCGGCGCGTTCGCGCTGCTCTACCAGATCCGCGGCGGCCTCAAGGCAGTGGCGCTGACCGACATCGTGCAGGTGACGCTGCTCGTGCTCGGCGGGCTGATCATCGCCTGGCTGACGCTGGGCAAGCTCGGCGGCAGCGGCGGGATCGCCGCGGGCTGGCACCGGCTGGCGATGGCGATCCCCGATCACTTCCACATGATCCTCAAGAAGGGCGATCCGCATTATGCCGATCTGCCCGGCCTGTCGGTGCTGATCGGCGGGATGTGGATCGCCAACCTCAGCTATTGGGGGTTCAACCAATATATCATCCAGCGCGCGCTTGCCGCCAAGGACCTGCCCGAGGCGCAGAAGGGGATCATCTTCGCCGCCTTCCTCAAGCTGCTGATGCCGCTGATCATCGTATTGCCGGGGATCGCCGCGGTGCTGCTGGCACCCGGCCTCGCCAAGCCCGACGAGGCCTATCCGACGATGATGCGGTTGCTGCCGACCGGGCTGCTGGGCCTGGTCTTCGCCGCGCTGATCGCCGCGATCATCGCGTCGACCGCCTCCAAGATCAACTCGATCGCGACGATCTTCACGCTCGACATCTATGCCAAGATGCGCCCCGCACGCGGCACCGCTGCCGAGCAAGCCGACGGCCATGGGGTGCGCGAGCAGCATCTCGTCAAGGTCGGGCGGATCGCGGCGGTGGTGGCGATCGTGATCGCGGTGCTGACCGCGCGGCCGCTGGTCGGCAGCTCGGAGCAGGCGTTCCAGTTCATCCAGGAATTCACCGGCTTCTTCACGCCGGGGATCACCGTGATCTTCCTGCTCGGGCTGTTCTGGAAGCGCGCCAACGAGGCCGGCGCGATCGCCGCGGCGATCGCCTCGGTCGCGCTATCCTGGGCATTCAAGCTGGTCTGGTCCTCGCTGCCGTTCATGGACCGGATGGGCGTGGTGTTTTTGATTGCACTCGCGCTCGCCGTAATCGTCTCGCTGGTCACCGCCAGCCGTGCCGACAGCGACACGATCGCGACGCGCGACGTCTCGTTCGCGACCCGCGCGAGCTTCAACATCGGCGCGGTCGCGGTCTGCCTGATCCTGGTCGCGCTGTATGCGACCTGGTGGTGACCATGATGGCCGCATCCACCGACGGATCAGGATCGCGCGTGTCGACGCACCGTCCTGCTCGCTCCGCCAATGAGCAACCGCGGAAAAACCAAACGGCCTGTCCAATTCGCGCTGGTAGAGCCCGCTCGCAAGACTTTGTTCTCAGCGGTTCCTTGCCGCTGCCCGGAACTGGAAGCCGGTTCAGGCTTCCTCGATCAAAGAAAGATGGCCGCGTTCGGTCGCCTCGTCCGCGGGGAACAGACACTCGACCCGGAGTTCCTGCGCGGCAATCGCGGTCGGCGTGCCCACCGTGGCCACCATCGAGAAGTAGCGCAGGACTTGGTTGTCCTTGACGAAGCCGATCGGGATCATCGGCAGGTGGGCGCCGTCGGGTCTGATCGCCGCAGCGGCCGGTGCACCTGGATACGCGAGGAGCTTGTCAACCAGCTGCTGCGCGGCCCTGTCCAGCACGCGCCCTACGGCCTCGCGACGGACACGATCGAGCAGCGAGCGGGCAACCTGATCCCAATCGTGGATGAACGGTCGCAAGCCAGCCGGATCGAAAATCAGTTGCAGGAGATTGCGCGGCCGCGACCACCTGGAGAGGTCCACGAAGCAGCCAAAGAAGCGGGGAGCAGCGGTGTTGGCGGCTAGGACATTCCAGTGCCGGTCCAGCAGGACCGCTGGATATGGCTCCTGCTGCGCGAGCATGCGTCTGACCGCAGCGGTGATCGCGCTCATCTGCGGCGCGTCCCAAGCCTGCTCTGGATAGAGCGGTGCATAACCTGCAGCCAGCAGCAGCGCGTTGCGCTCGCGTAGCGGCACATCCAGCGCCTCGGCCACGGCAAGTAGCTTGTCGCGACCCGGCACACTGCGCCCGCTCTCGATGAAGCTAAGGTGCCGCTGTGACATGTCGGCGTCGAGCGCGGTGTCGAGCTGACTTTTCCCCCGCCGGGCACGCCAATCGCGAAGCAGCTCGCCGAGCTGACAATCGGGATCAACTTCCATCGCGTCAAACCCCCTGGCCAGACGCCCAGATACCGTCGAACCCGCTTGGAAGCTATTACGTCAGACGTAATTGAGCGGGAGATCTGATCGATTATCTGAAGCCTCCGACGGCAACAGACGAGGAAAAAGGTGATGCGCTACACTGAGACATTGCTGGCAAGGAACAAGGACTTCGCCCGCAAGCAAGCCGCCGCCGGCACGCTGATGCCGTCGCTGCCAAAGCAGCTTCCGCACGTGAAGGCCGTGATCATCGGCTGCGCCGATATGCGTGTCGATCCCGCTCAGCTGCTTCAGCTCAAGCCAGGAGAGGCCGTTGTGATGCGCAACATCGGCGGTCGCGTCACACCGGGCCTGCTGCAACAATTAGGCCTGCTCGGCCGCATTGGTGAGGTGGCCCAAGCCATCCCAGGCGGTGGCGGTGAGTTCCACATCGTCGTCCTGCACCACACCGACTGCGGCATCACGCGTCTCGCCAACAACCCCGAGATGCTGGCCGGCTACTTCGAGGTTTCAGAAGCAGAGCTGGCCGAGAAGGCGGTTACCGATCCTGAGGCGGCGGTCGCGGCGGATGTGAAGGCTCTGCGCGCCGTTCCGGCTCTGCCGGCCCAATGGATGATCTCTGGGCAGGTGTACGACGTCGCCACCGGTGCCTTGCGTGTGGTCGTGCCCGCCGCTCCGCTCCGGGCCTGCTAGCGCGCGATTGGCGCCGCCCAAAGACTTCGCGGCGCCGCCGAACTCCTTGACCAAGACCGGACGTTCAACCGCGTTTTCGACCTTTACGAAAGGCAGCCGCTCGTTGACAAGCGGCGTTACCACCACGGCTGGTTTCCGCGATTGGCTCTCGGCTTCTATGTTGGGAGAATGGCTGGGATCAACATCGCGGACATCGAAGCCAACGGGATCATGTTCGATACGGCGATGGCTGCAGCCTGCCGACGCTCAGAGAGTCTCGGCTGACCCGCACCCTGCGACTAGGCGGCGGTGACACCACGACGCCCGCGCCGGTGATCTGGGTGCGACGAGACAGGGACGTGCAATCCCTCGTCTCCCCAATGAACGGCAGCCGATAACTCGCACGAACGAGTTCGGACACCGATCCGTTCATCGGCTGCGTCGCCCTGGCGTATCGCGTCCAGCGATCGACCAGGGCCCAGGGCGGACTGTGGGCACGTTCCCCGTCGCGAACCGTTCCCGCCGGAGCCCCATCGACAGGAACCGCCATGACCAACGATCCGCGCACCAGCCAGCCGACAAGCTTTCCAGGCGAGCCGCAGCAGCCACGCCCCGGCCTCACGGCGAACATGCGCACCAAGCCCGATCACGGCGAAGAAAGCTACGTCGGCAAAGGCCTCCTTCGGGACAAGGTGGCACTCATCACCGGTGGGGATTCGGGGATCGGCCGCGCGGTGGCAATCGCCTACGCCCGCGAAGGCGCGGACGTCGCGATCTCCTATCTCGCCAACGAGCAAGTCGACGCCGAACAGACGCAGGCCTGGGTCGAGAAAGCGGGCCGGCGCTGCCTGCTGCTGCCCGGCGACATTCGCGACCGCGATCATTGCGTGACGCTCGTCGAGCGCACGGTCGCGGAGTTCGGCACGTTGGACGTCCTCGTCAACAATGCCGCCGCGCAGACGATGAACGAGGGGCTCGATAGTATCGACGACGACGAGATGCAGGGCGCCTTCTCCGCTAACGTCTTCGCGATGATCCGCCTTGCCAAGGCGGCGGCGCCGCATATGAAGCCGGGATCGGCAATCGTGAATACGACCAGCGAGCAGGCCAAGGTCGCAGGCAAGAGCATGATCGTCTACGCGGCGACCAAGGGCGCGATCTCGAGCCTGACGGTCGGCCTCTCCAACCTGCTCGCCGCCGACGGCATCCGGGTCAACGCCGTCGCGCCAGGTCCCATCTGGACGCCGATCCAGCCGATCGCCAAATCGCCGGAGGAACTGGAAACACTGGGGCAGGATACCCCGCTTGGCCGCGCGGGTCAGCCGGCCGAACTCGCGCCCGCTTACGTGCTGTTGGCCTCATCGGAGGGCAGCTACATGTCCGGCAACGTCGTTGCCGTGACCGGCGGCGTTCCGGTATCCTGATCGAACGGCGCGTCGCGCGGCTTTGATCCCTTACCGATGAACACGAGACCCACGATGACCATCGAACATCTCGCCCATGACCATGCAGCCCGAGACGCCGCCATCGCGATCAACACCTACACCACTGTGCTGAGACGGCCCCAGGTGCCACACGCGGTGTTCGCACCCTACTGGCGGGACGTGCATGGCCCGCTCTGCTCGCGGGTGCCCGGGCTGGCCTGGTATGTCCAATACCATCTTGACCGCGAGCAAGACGCGCACCTCTGGCCTGCCCAGGAGGGGATCATGCCGTTCTCCGA
>NZ_CALMAW010000052.1:4800-49669 GCF_937859915.1 uncultured Sphingomonas sp.
GGTCTCGATGGCGGCGTGGAGATCGGCTTCGCCGACGCAGCCGATCAGGCCATTTTCGGCGAGGCGTCGTCCATTCTGTTCTCCGACGAGCAGAACATGTTTGCCGCCACCGTCGCCTATGCGCTGCCGCAGGGCTCACGCACGTTGGTAGATCGGATTGCCGACCCGAACCCTAACGGCAACGACGCGCTCGACCGGATGCACGTCCATTTCGGACCGGGCGGCAAGGACGCGGAAGCGTTCGCCGGCTTCATGACGACGCTCGCCGAGACGCTGGCCTCAGATCCTGCGCTCCTGCGCGTCCGGCTGCATCTGCCGCAGGCGTATGACAATGCCGAGCCGGCACCACCCGCCCCAGATGTGGACCACGCCGTGCCGCCGGAGCGCGAGCGCCTGGCGATCCTGGACCTTACCTTCGCAACGCCGCTTTCCAGGCGGCGCTTCTTCGCGAGCGACGTCTTCTCTCGCACGATCGAGGCGCAGAAGCAGCACATCGGCTATGTCACCACCTTTGCCGTCAGCGGCATGTACACCTACGTCCGGGACAAGGAGCTGACGCTGGCGGGCCTGCGGGGCAGCCGGCCCGCGCAGCTGATCGAGCGGCTCGGCGCCGCCAACCAAACCGCCGATGACGTTCGCAAGCTCATGCTGACAGGCAAGCTCAATCAAAAGCCGGACGGTGGGTGAAGCCTCGCCGGGCTTCGCTTTCGGCTGTGCCATTTCGTCGGCAACGACCCACGATCTGCCCTGAAAGAAGGGCATGGTTCACGGAGATCGGCGCGAGACGTTTCGCGGGAACCCGACAGCTAAGTGATCAATCAGCGCGCGGACGGCCGGCGGCAGGCCACGCCGGGTCGTGAAGACCAAGTGCACAATGCCCTGCAACCCGCGCCATGCCGGCAGCACACGCACAAGACGCCCCGTCTCGAGCGCCTCTCGGCAGACATGATCGGGCAGGATCGCTATGCCGAGACCGTCTATGGCCGCGCCCCGTACCGCCGCCATGTCCTCGCATCCGAAGCGCGGCGCGATCCGCACGACGTGCTTCCCGCCGTCGTCGGCCTCCAGATACCATTCGAGGCTGTCCGCGGCATCGTTCGTCGCCAGGGTCGGCAGCGATGCCAATTGCTCGACACGCGCCACCGTGCCGGCGATTTGGGGGCACGCAACGAGGATGCGGGTCGACACCCCGAGCGAGCGCATCGTCAGCGCGGCGTCGCTGGTAAGGCTGCCCCGAACCCGCAGCGCGAGGTCGATCCGCTCATCGATCAGATCCACCGCGCGATCCGTCGCGACGAGTTGCAGCCGAACCTTGGGATAGCGCTCCAGGAAGGATGAGATCAGTCCGGAGATCGGCTGTACCATGCCTGTCGGGCAACTGAAGCGGATGCGCCCATGCGGTTCGGCCTGCGCCTGCACGACGAGCGCCTCGGCCTGCTCCGCCTCGGCCAGCATGGCCCGGCACCGCTCGTAGAAGGCTTGGCCAGTGTCGGTGACGCGAAAACGCCGGCTCGATCGCTCGATCAGGCGCAGGCCCAGGCGATGCTCCAGCCCGGCGATGCGCCGGCTGAGCTTCGACTTCGGCTCGCGCAACGCGCGCCCCGCCGCGGCGAACCCGCCATGCGCGACCACCTCGGCGAAATAGGCATAGTCGTTGAGATCGATCCGCACAGCGTTCCTCCTATAGAACGCTGAGTGCCATATCTGCCGACTACACGCATCATCGTCCGTATCGCATCTACGTCGGGCAAAGGCAGCACGCCGGCATGACGGAGACAGACAATGAGCAACAGGTTCGACAACAAGGTGGTGGTGGTGACCGGCGGCACGAGCGGCATCGGTTTGGCGACCGCCAAGGCCTTCGCGGCGGAAGGCGCCTCGGTGTTCATCACCGGACGTCGTCAGGAGGCGCTCGACGCCGCGCTGAAGCAGATCGGCGGCACGGTCACCGGCGTGCGGGGCGACATGGCCAAGCTTGCCGACATCGACCGTCTCTACGATGCTGTCCAGCAGAAGCACGCGCAGATCGACGTCGTCTTCGCCAACGCCGGCGGCGGGCAGATGGTCCCGCTCGGGGCGATCACCGAAGAGCATTACCAGAGCATCTTCGATACCAATGTGAAGGGCGTATTGTTCACCGTGCAGAAGGCCCTGCCACTGCTGAAAGATGGCGCCTCGATCATTCTGACCGGGTCGACCACGAGCATCTCGGGCACGCCGTCCTTCAGCGTCTATTCGGCGACCAAGGCGGCGGTGCGCAACTTCGCGCGCAACTGGATCCTCGACCTCAAGGACCGCCGCATCCGCGTCAACACGGTCAGCCCCGGTGTCACCGAGACCGCCGGCCTCGACGAACTCTTCGGCGGCGGTGATCAGGCGCAGGGCACCAAGGACTATCTCGCCGGTCTGATCCCGCTGGGTCGCATCGGGCAGCCCGAAGAAATCGCGAAATCCGTGCTGTTCCTGGCGTCGGACGAGGCGAGCTTCGTCAATGGCGTCGAACTGTTCGTCGATGGTGGCCAGGCCCAGATCTGACAAGCGACATCATGTGGTAGCCGGCGGCTCGGTCCCCCGGCTACCATCGGTGAGACGATAGGGAGACACGATGTGCCCACCGAATCCGCCGAAACCGCTGAGCGGATCCGCGAGCTGCTCGACCGCAACCTTCAAGAGGTGTTCGGCGAAGGCGACGACGACCGCCGTCGCGTCGCGATTGACGCGCTCTGGGCCGAGGATGGCGTCCTCTACGTGCCATCGGGCCCGGTCGTCGGTCGTGCGGGAATCAACAGGGTCGCAGGGGTTTTGAGGTCGACCCATCCCAGCTTCGTCTACACGCCTAACGGGAGTCCGCAGGTCGTCCATAATGCCGGGCGGCTTGCGTGGAACTCGGGGCCGAGCGGCGGAGCCGTGGCATACACAGGGTGGGACGTCATCATCGTGAAGGACCGAAAAATCGCGGCGCTCTACGTGTTCCTAGACGAAACTTCGGAGGAGTTCCGCCGAACCAGTGGCCAAATCTAGAAGCAGCGAGCGGTAGCGCCGTCACCACATTCTGTCGGCGAAGAAGCGTTTGCGGTCATCCGAGGTCGCTTGAACGCCTCCCAAGACCGGCCATTTGTTCATCTACCGGCGCGGCAGCTTTAAACATCACGCCGCGAACGTTGCACGGCATGTGGTGGTGATTCCTTCCAGTCCGCTCTTGGCGATCGAACTGGGTATAGCGGCCGTTCCGGATCCGACTGCCACGCCTACCGCACCCCACCAGATTACGACATTCGCGTGCCGACGCTCGAGCGACCGCTTCGGCCACAAGCTGCCGCTCAGAGGCCAAAAGCGTGCTGTTCGAAATTTCCGGAGTGCTACACCCATTCCTCGCATCGACGTGCCCGTTGCAATAGACGGTTGCCATGAGCCGACCCGATGTCCTGCTGACAGCCCCGATCACTCCTTCCGTCGTCGAGCAACTCGATGCGCACTATGTCTTGCATCGCCTTTGGGAGCAGGCCGACCAGAGCGACTTCCTCAAGACCGTTGGCTCGCGGATTCGCGGACTGGCGACGAATACGCTGTTCGCAAAGTCGGCGATGCGCTGCTCGATCGCCTGCCGCATCTCGAGATCATCGCCAGTTTCGGTGTTGGCTACGACAACGTCGATACGGCCGCGGCTGCCCGGAGGGACGTCGTGGTCACCAACACGCCCGGCGTGCTCGACGACGAGGTCGCCGACCTGACGATCGGGCTATTGCTCGCGACGTTGCGCCGCATTCCGCAGGCGGATCGGTTCGTGCGCGACGGACAGTGGCCAAGCGGCGCCTTCCCGCTGTCGCCGACGCTGCGCGGGCGGCAGATAGTATCGTCGGGCTGGGCAATATCGGCAAGGCGGTGGCCCGGCGGCTGGCCGGTTTCGATGTCGTCGTCCGCTATCATGGTCGCGCCGCGCAGCCGGATGTACCCTATGATTACCATGCCACGATCGTCGATCTCGCGCGCGCGTGCGACGTGCTGATCATGCTCGTCCCGGGCGGCGCCCGCACCCGCCATCTCGTCGACGCGGAGGTCCTCGCCGCGCTGGGGCCGGACGGCGTGCTGATCAATGTCGCACGGGGCAGCGTCGTCGACGAGCAGGCGCTCGTCGAGGCGCTCGGATCGGGGGCGATCTTGGCGGCGGGTCTCGACGTCTACGACAAGGAGCCGCACGTGCCCGCCCCGTTGCTGGCGATGTCCAACGTCGTGCTGCTGCCGCACATCGGATCCGGATCCGAACAGACACGCGCCGCGATGGGGCAGTTGCTCGTCGACAATCTGGCGGCGTGGTTCGCGACAGGCCGGGCGATCACGCCCGTGCCGGAAAGCCCGGTGGTACAAGGCTAGAGGCCTTTTCAGCAACCCGCGCGCTTCATTCACTCCTGCGTAGGCAGGAGCCCAGCTGAAGAGCCCTTAGCGTCTGAACCCCTGGGCTCCTGCTTTCGCAGGAGAACGGACACGTCGGATGTGGGTCGGCCGCATTCACGAACGCACAAGACCGTGCGCAGTCCAGCCCTGTTTCTCGCCGGTCTTGCGTGAGCGGACCTCACGCGAAGCGTCACGTTACTCGTTTGACCGAGAAACGCCGCATCGCCACGCCGCGGACAGGAGACGACAACCCAAAGGGCGTCGGATGCCGGCACGTCGATGTCCGGCAGGATGGTCGATGATAGCAAGAATAAGGTAACGATATTGCGTATTGCGAAGATATTCGGCGCTCGTGCCGTCACGCTGGCGGGCTCCGTCTCCTGTTTCGCGATGATCGCGAGCGTATCGTCGCCGGCCCTGGCGCAGCAGGAGGGCGCCAACCCGCCCGCCGCGAACGAGGCACCCAACGGCCTGGCACCGAGCGTCGCCACCGACGCCGATCCCGACAAGCAATATGAGAATGTCCGCATCAAGGGCTACGACATCCCGCTGCCCGGGCCCGCCGACACGATCGAGGGCGATGCCGGCGGCCTGCGCGAGAAACTGGCGTCGATCGGGATCGGCTGGTTCGGCTACACGCCGACCAACCTCTTCTACAACACGCTGCACGCCAGTCGCAGCGGCACGCAGCAATATTCCGGGCAGCGCTTCACCGTGGGCTGGGGCACGCCGTTCCTCGTCGATTACGATCTCGGCCGCCTTGGCCTTGGCGACGCGCAGCTGACCGCGGGCCTCCAGGTGTTCAAGACGACGTGGAACCCGAGCGGGCCGCGCCAGCTCAGCCTGTCGACGCTGACGATCTACAAAAGCTTCTTCAACAAGATGATCGAGGTCAAGGCCGGCTACATGGCCAACGGCTTCGAATTCTATAACCCCTATATCGCGGGCAATTTCGCCGCGGGCGTATTCGGCACGAGCGCGTCGATCCCGGCGGAGATCGGCCTGTCGACCACCTCCTACACCAAGCCTGGGATGAACATTAAGCTCAACCTCGGCCATTTCTACGACAAGTTCGGCATCCAGGCGGCGATCAGCCCCGACGGCACCGTCACCGAGAAGATGGAGAACCCCACCGGCTTCACCCCCAGCGTCGCGCATGCCGGCACCTTCTACATCAACGAGGTCGGCTATCGCACCGAAAGCGACGTCGGAGAGAAGCAGCTCTGGCTGCGCGCCGCGCTGATGAAGTCGACCAGCGAATACAACAACGCGCTCACGCCCGGTCGCATCCGCGGCGAATGGGGCATCTACGTGCTCGGCGACCACCAGATACTGCAGATCTCCAAGGCGAAGAAGTCCGCCTATCGCGGCCTCTACGTCGGCTTTTCCGCGATGTACGCCCCGCCCCGGATCAACCGCTTCAGCCAATATTATGAGGCGCGCTTCTACGGCATCGGGCTGATCAGCAGCCGGCCGCACGACATGATATCGCTGATCCTCGCGGACAATGTGTTCGGCAAGGATTATGTCGATGCGGTGCGGCAGACGGGCGGGCTTGCGCATGACGACGCCAAGTCGGCGACGGTGTCCTACAGCGCGCACGTGATCCGCGGCGTCACCGTCGGCCTCGGGCTCGGCTATACCAACCACCCGACCCCGATCGCCTACACCACCGAGACGGGCCACGCGCTGACCGCGATCTCGAACATCGTGATCAACTACTGACGCGGCGGACGTGGCCGGTCATCGCGGCACCCGCCCCCGCGTCGAGACGCGCGAACCACCATGCCGATGCGGCGGTCAACAGCCCGATCAGCAGGAAGGCCGGCGGAAAATCGGGCGCCGTCAGGTGCGAGGATCCGCGCATCGCCTGCGCGAGCTGGAGCATGATCGCCGCCACCGCGACGCCGACGCTGATCGACAATTGCTGCGCGACGTTCGCCACCGTATTGGCCTGGCTCTCCTCGGCCGGGGCGACGTCGGCATAGGTCACGCTGTTCATCGAGGTGAACTGGATCGACCGCAGCATCCCGCCGACGAACAGCGCGACGACGAGCAGCGCATGCGATGTCGTCGGCCTGATCAACGCGAGGCTGCCGAGCACGATGCCGCTCGCCAGCGCATTGCCCACCAGCACGACGCGGAAGCCCAGCTTGCGCAGCAGCGGCCGCGCGAAGGATTTGCTGGTCAGCGCGCCAATCGCGGTGAGGAAGGTCGTCGATCCCGAGGCGATCGGCGACATGCCGAAACCGACCTGGAGCAGCATCGGCATCAGGAACGGCAAGGCGCCCGCCCCCAGCCTGAACAGCGAGCCGCCGCCCGCCCCCGCCGCGAACGAGGCGTGGCGGAACAGCGAGAGATCGATCACCGGCCGGGCGCAGCGGCGCGCGTGCGCCCAATAGCCGATCGCCGCGGCGGCCGCGACGAGCAGCAGCAGGATCACACCGCCCGAGACGCCGCCCGGCCGGCTCAGCCCCTCCAGCCCCGCCACGAACGATCCGAGCGCGACGCCCGAGATCAGGAAGCCGGTGAGATCGAAGCGACCGAGTGTCTCGCGCTCGCCCTTGATGTTGGGCACCAGCAGCAGGACAAGCGCGATGCCGACGATCCCGATCGGGAGATTGATGAAGAATATCCATCGCCACGAGGCGTAGCTGGTCAGCAGCCCGCCTGCGAGCGGTCCGAGCGCCGGCCCCACCAGCGCGGGCGTCGTGGTCCGCGCCATCGCCTGGATCAGCCGCTCGCGCGGCACGCTGCGCACCAGGATCAACCGTCCCACCGGCACCATCATCGCGCCGCCGATACCCTGTACCACGCGCGCGATGACCAGCGACGTCAGGTCGGGTGCCAGTCCGCACGCCATAGATGCCAAGGTGAACAGCCCGATCGCCGTCGCGAAGATCGTCCGCGCGCCGAACCGGTCTGCCGCCCAGCCGCTCGCGGGCAGGAACACCGCGACCGCCAGCACATAGGACGTCACCGCCGCGCTGAGCTTGATCGGCGCGACGCCAAGCGAATGCGCCATTTGCGGCACCGCCGTGGTGACCGCGGTCGAATCGAGATTCTGCATCAGCAGGGCGCAGGCGACGATCCAGGGGATGAACTCGCGACGGTCGGTCATCGGTGATGTCATAAAGCGGTCAAAGCGCCTTCTTCGGTTCGATCGTCGCCATCTTCCTATGATCAAAGATCACCCGACGATGCGATAATTTCCGTCGACACGCGCGATGCGGTCTGACTTCTGACCGGTCATGTATGAAGCAGATAGCATCGTGGTCGGTGGCGGCGTGGTCGGACTGGCGATCGCGCGCGCGCTGGCTCTGGCCGGGCGCGAACCGATCGTCGTCGATTCCGAAAAGGGGATCGGCATGGTCACCAGCTCGCGCAACAGCGAGGTGATCCACGCCGGGCTCTATTATCCCGAGGGATCGCTCAAGGCCGCCTTGTGCGTGCGCGGCAAGGCGCTGCTCTACGAGTTTTGCGCGGCGCGCGGTGTGCCTCATCGCCGCTGCGGCAAGATCCTCGTCGCCACCTCGGCGGACCAGATTGGCGGGCTCGATCCGATCGTCGCCGCCGCCGCCAAGGCGGGCGTCGACGATCTTCGCCCGCTCGATCGCGCCGATCTGCACCGGATCGAGCCCGCGCTCGCCGGCGTCGCCGGGCTGTTCTCGCCGTCGACCGGAATCGTCGATTCCCACGCCCTGATGCTGGCGCTGCAGGGCGAGGCCGAAGCGAACGGCGCGCAGGTGGTGCTCGCCTCGACGGTCGACGCGATCGAGGCCGGCGACGGCGACGTCCTGGTCACGCTCGCCGGCGACGAGGCGCCGTCGCTGCGCACGCCGCTGCTGATCAACGCCGCCGGGCTCGGCGCGCAGGCGCTGGCGCGGACGATGGGTGCGCTCGCGCCCGATCACATCCCTGCGCTCCATTATGCCAAAGGCGTCTATTTCGCGCTGAGCGGTCGCGCGCCGTTCAGCCACCTCGTCTATCCTTTGCCCGAGCCCGGCGGCCTCGGCGTCCACCTGACGCTCGACATGGCGGGGGCGGCGCGGTTCGGGCCCGACGTCGAATGGATCGACACGATCGACTATGACGTCGATCCGGCGAGGGCCGATCGCTTCTACGGCGCGATCCGGCGCTACTGGCCCGATCTGCCCGACGGCGCGCTGGCGCCCGCTTATGCGGGCATCCGGCCCAAGATCAGCGCGCCGGGCGAGCCCGCGGCGGATTTCTGCATCTCGAGGCCGCGCGATCATGGCGTCGCCGGGCTGATCAACCTGTTCGGGATCGAATCGCCGGGGCTCACCTCGTCGCTGGCGATCGGCGAGCATGTCGCAGCGATGGTCCGGCAACTCGGCTGAGCCTGGCCGCGGCGTCACCGGCTGCCGGTCGCAGCATCGTCCAGCGGCGCGACGCGCGCCAGCGTCTTCCGGCTCGCATAGGCATAGGGGCCGAGCAGCGCGATGCAGAGCGTCGCAATTATCAGCGCCGCGCCGAACACATAGGCCATCAGGCGATAGGTGCCGAAATGATCGTGCGCCAACCCCATGCTCATCAGCCCGATGCCGATGCCGATGTTACTCGCCGCATAGAAGATGCTGTAGATGCTGCCATAGGCGCGCAGGCCGAAATAGCGCGAGGTGAGATAGGCCGCGAACGCGATTTCCGCCCCTTGCCCCAGCCCCATGAACAGCGCGCCGCCGAGCAGCACGGGGACGCTCGTCGCGCGGTGCACGATCATCGCGCCGACCAGAGCCGACGCGAAATAGGGCAGCACGACGCGCTGCGAATTGACGCGATCGGCGATGAAGCCCGCGGTCAGCTGCCCCGCGACGCCCCCGAAGAAGAAGCAGGAGACCACCGTCGTCCCGATCAGCGACGAGAAGCCGCGTTCGGTGAGCAGCGGCACCGCATGCGCGGTCGTCCCGATCAGCGCCATCGAGGCGAGCAGGATCGCGAAGAAGATCAGCCAGAAACTCTTGGTCCGCACCGCCTCGTTGCGGGTGAGCCCCGGCAGCAGCTGCCCGGCGGCCAGCGCGCGCTCGGTGACCGTCTTGGCCGGTTCGCGGATCAGGAACCAGAGCGCGGGCAAGGGTAGGATGAGCACGAACGCGCCCAGCGAGAAATAGGCGACGCGCCAGCCATGATCCTGGATCACGATCCGCATCACCTGCGGCGCGATCGCCGATCCCAAGCCGGCGCCCAGCGCGATCGCGCAACCGAGCACGGCGCCGCGATGGTTGGAGAACCAGAGCGACACGAGCTTCGCATAGCCGACCGAACTGTTCATCGCCGACGCAATGCTGACCACGAAGAAGCCGATCGCCAATTGCCACGGCGACGTCGCGAAGCCGCGTGCCATCGATGCCACCGCGAACAGCAGCGCGCCTGGCAGCAGCACGCGGCGCAGGCCCCAGCGGTCCATCGTCCGCCCCGCCCAGGGCGAGAAGATCGCGTTCGTCCAGGGCGAGATCAGCAGGAGCGCGGAGACCTCGGTGCGGGTCAGCCCGAATTCGCCGGTGAGCGGCTTGATGAACAGGCTCATCGACGCCGAGACCATCGAATTGGGGCCGATCACCATGCCGATCCACGCCGCGATCGCGGCGTAGATCCCGGCCTTGGTGAATTCCCGTTCGTCGCTTGCCGGAGCCATTCGGTTACCTCTCCATCCCCCGGTATTGCGGCGGGGTGTTTGGGCGGTGATCGGAGTTTTGGCATCCGCCGGTCAAGCTACAAACCTGCTTCGCATGGATGAGCTTTCCGCAGTCAGTATTGCCTTATCGACGCGCGAAGAAGCGATCCGGATTGTCGACGAAGATGCGTTGGCGCAGCGCGTCGTCGGGCGTCCAGGCGTCGAACAGGTCGACCAGCCGGCCGGTATCGGGGCGCGCGTCGTCCATGCTCAGATACGGCCAGTCCGATCCGAACACCGCGCGATCGGGCAGCGTCTCGAGCAGGATGTCGTGGAACGGCCGGATCGCCTCCGCGGTCGGATCGCCGCGCACGAGCCGGATCGGCGTCGTCTTGATCCAGAAATCGCCGTCGCGCAGCAAAGCGAGATAGGATCGGAACAGGGGGGCATCGATCCCCGCCGCGACGTCGAAATAGCCCATATGATCGATCATCACAGGCAGGCCGTGGCCCGCCAGCCGGTCGCCCGCCGCGACGATTTCGTCGCAGGTCGCCCAGATATCCGCATACCAGCCGAGTGCGCGCATGCGGGGCGCCAGCCGATCGAGATCGTCGAAGTCGAGCGATCCCTCGTGCGCCCGCGCACGCGGCGTGACGGTGAAGCGGATCGATCGGAAGCCCGCGACGTCGAGCGCTTCCAGTTGCGCGTCGCTGATCGCGGGATCGACGACTGCGACACCCGACAGCCTGTGTGCCGCCAGCGCGATCGCGTCGGCGGTGCACCTATTGTCATAGCCGTAGGCGGACGGGTGGACGATGACGCCATGCGCGAAGCCGACCGTATCGAGCATCGCGAGATAGCCTTCGCCTGGCGCGAACGGCGGATCGTAGCGGCGTGGCGACAGCAGGGGATAGGCGTCGGGCATGCCGAAGACATGCGAGTGACAGTCCCACGCCCCCGGTGGCAGTGCGCGTGCGGGCGGCGTACAGGCCGATATGGCGACGAGCGCGGCGGGTTCGGGGGGGGCCATGAGCAGCGTCTATCCTCGTTCAGTCGGGCGCATGGCCGGACCGGGCAGCATCGTCTGCCGATCCCGGCATGGCGCTTCAACCGAGGATCGTTCGGTCTCGCTTGAGGAAAAGTCGCAGCACGCCGTCAATTCGGCGAACGCCGCGCCTCGCCAGTGATCCAGTCGCGGAACTCGGCGACGTGCGGCAATTGCGCCGCCGCCTGCGAATAGGAGAGATAGAAGCCGCTGCCGTCGCGGAAGACGAGATCATAGGGCGTGACGAGCGTGCCGTTCTCGAGCTCCTTGGTGACGAACAGGCGCGTCGCGATCGAGACGCCGACGCCCTCGACCGCCGCCTGCAATGCCAGGCTCGAGCTTTCGAACTTGATTCCGGACGACGGGTCCATCGGGCTGTCGCCCGCGAGACCGAGCCAGGACCGCCAGTCGTTGGGGCGCATCATCGAATGAAGCAGCGTGACGTCCTTAAAGCTCTCGACGCCGCCGCGGAGCCGCAACCGGTCGCGATATTCGGGGCTGCACACCGGGCTGAGCTCGATATCGATCAACCGGTCGTGCTGCAGCGTCGACAGCGCTTGAACCGACGCCTCGTCGCGGATCTGGATCGAGACATCGGTCGGCGAGGCGATCAGTTCGGCGGCGGACGGCAGCGCGGTCGACAGGCGAATCTCGGTCTTGGGATAGGCCGCGTGGAAGCCGGACAATCGCGGCACCAGCCAGCGCAAGGTGAAGGTGATCGAATTGTGGATGTGGAGCAGCCGCTGCTTGCGCGCATCGACGAGCCGCGACGTGCCGCGTTCGATCCGCTCCAGCGCGTCGCTGACCGTCTCGAGATAGGCGGCGGCCTCGGGGGTGAGACGGACTTCGCGGTGGCTACGGCGGAAGAGCTCGAACCCCAGATGATCCTCCAGCGTATGGATCTGCCGGCTGATCGCACCCGAGGTGACGTGAAGCTCGTCCGCGGCGAGCGTGAAGCTCTGGTTACGGCCCGCCGACTCGAACGCACGGACCGCGTTCAGCGGCGGAAGACGCGGCGCCATCGCACCTCTCCTGTATGATTATTTCTCAACTTCATAGCGGATATGTCCGGAACTGAAAAGACCCTGCGCTAAGGGCGCCGCCCGCATCGCCACACGACCGGTCACGAGCCGCTCCGCATCCTAAAGCACGCGATACCGCCGATCCGCGCCGCGCTGGATGATCACCGCTCACGCAACCGGCAGGTTTAGTCGTTTGACCCAAACGCCCCTTAACGCCAGTTTCGAGGGACATACGGCGATGGCCGGCGCGAGAAATACGCAACAGGTCGATCCGACAAGGCGCCATCCGTGACGGCCGGCGGATCGTCCTGAAAAAGGTGGATGGGGACGGGTGAAGGTAAAGGCGCCTCTCGAGGGAATTCGGATCGTCGAATGGCTGTCCGACGAATGTTCGATCGCGGTCGGGCTGGCAATCTCGTTCGCGGGCCGGGTCGCGGCCGATCTTGGCGCGACCGTCGTCCAGGTCGAGGCGCCGCTGCTGCGCGCGCGTCGCGCGATCGACCCGCTGGTCGACGGCGAATCCGCGCTGTCCCGCTTCATCGATCGCGACAAGCAACAGGCACCGGCAGCACGCGTGATGGAAGGCGGATCGGCCGACATCATCCTCCGCGACATCGTAGGCGCCGATGCCGGCCGCGCATCGGTGGTCCTGGTGAGCGATCGTGCGCAAAGGCCCGACGTGCCGGATAGCGAGTTCACGCTGCTTGCGGTCGGCGGCCTGCTCGATCTGGTCGGCGATCCCGCCGCCGAGCCGTTACGATTGGGCGGTCATCAGCTCGCTTATTCGGCCGGCCTCGCAGTCTATGCCGGCATCGCGGGCGAGCTTTGCCGGCGACAGGGCGGCGGCGCGCCCGATACGCTGCGCGTCAACATCGCCGACGTCGCGGTCTGGCTCAACTGGAAGAGCGTAGCGATGGGCAGCTGGAGCGCGCGCGTGCCGAGCCGGCTCGGCGACGGTGCCGAATGGCGGACGATCCGCTGCGCCGATGGCTGGCTGGCGCTGGTCTATCTCGAGGCCGATTGGCCCAAGCTCAAGCTTTTGGTGGGCGACCACCGCCTCGACGAACTGCGGTATGAGGACCGCCTCGAACGGCGTCGCGATGCGACCAGGATCAACGCCGTCGTCGAGCATGCCTTCGCGACGAAGACGCGCGCCGAGCTTCGCGACATAGCCCTCGCGCGGCGTATCCCGCTCGGGCCGGTGTGGACCCCCGCCGAGCTCGAACATGATCCGCAATATGTTGCGCGCCATTTCCTCCAGCGGTCCGCGGACCGTGATGGCGCGTCGGTGCTGCGCCCCCTGCCCCCCGTGATCTGGAACGGCGCGCGCTTCGGCAGCGGCGCCGCGGCGGAGATCCGCGCATGAAGCCGCTGGCAGGTTGTCGCGTGCTCGATCTCGGCATCATCACCGCGGGCGCGGCGACATCGGCGGTGCTCGCCGATTTCGGCGCCGAGGTGATCAAGATCGAGTCGCCCACCTATCGCGATCCGTTCCGGCGCTGGCTGTCGGATCGGCCCATCGACGCCGACCCCGATCTCTCGCCCTTTTTCCGCGCGACCAACCGCGGCAAATTCGGGCTCAGCCTTGATCTCAAGCAGCCGCTCGGTCGCAAGGCGTTCCTGAAGCTGGTGCGGGAGAGCGATGTCGTCGTCGAGAATTTCCGCCGGGGAGTCCTGCAGAAGCTCGGTCTCGATTTCGAGACGCTGCGCGCCGCCAATCCGCGGATCATCCTCGCATCGATCTCGAGCCAGGGCGAGGACGGCCCCGAAGCCGGCTACGTCTCCTACGGATCGACGCTCGAGGCCGTCGCGGGCCTGGCGACGACCACGGGCTATGCGGGCGGCCCGCCGACGCTGAGCGGCGTCGATCTCAACTATCCCGACCAGATCGTCGCGCTGTTCGCCTCCTCGATGATCGTCACCGCCTGGCACGGTCGTGACCGGCGCGACGGCGGCGTCCATCTCGACCTGTCGCAGCGCGAGCTCACCTCCTATCTGTCCGGCGAGACGTTCGTCGCGGCGGGGGCCGGGATCGAGGAGCCGCGCGCAGGCAATGCGCAGGCGCCTTATGCCGTCCAGGAATGCTTCCGATCGAACGACGGCGGCTGGATCGCGTTATCGGTGCGTGACGACCAGTCGTCGGCGCTCGCCTCGCTGGGGACATCGGCGGCCGACCTCTCTGGTTGGATCGGCGGCCAGGCGGCATCGGTAGCGCTCGACCATCTGCACGCCGCCGGCGTCGCCGCCGCGCGCGCGATGAACGGACGCGAGGTGATGGCGGCGGGCGATGCGGTGTGGACTCATGCGCTCCAGTCGACACCCGCCGGCGATCTCGCCAAAGGCTTCCCGCTCCAGTTCGACGGCGAGCCGCTCAGCATCTCCCGCGAGGCGCCCGCCATCGGCGCCGACAGCGACGAGGTGCTGCGCCGCGTCGCCAAAATGACGGACGCGGAGATCGCAGCGCTCTATGAGGTCGGGGCCATCGAAGTTCCGACCGTTCGTGCAGCATAAGGACAGACTTATGACCACCGCCTATCCCGACACGCTCCTCTTCATCGGCGGCGCCTGGCAGCCCGCCGCCTCCGGCAAGACGCTCGCGGTCGAGAACCCCGCCACCGCCGAGCAGATCGGCACCTGCGCCCATGCCGGGATCGCCGATCTCGACGCCGCGCTCGATGCCGCAGAGGCCGGCTTCAAGGTCTGGCGCAAGACGCCCGCGCCACACCGCAGCGCGACGCTGCGCAAGGCGGCGGCTCTGCTGCGCGAGCGCGCCGACACGATCGGGAACATCCTGACGCAGGAGCAGGGCAAGCCGCTCGCGCAGGGCGTGGTCGAGGTCCATACCGCCGCGGACATCCTCGAATGGTTCGCCGAGGAAGCACGGCGCATCTACGGCCGCACGATCCCAGGCCGGTCGAGCCGCGTCGTCCAGCGCGTCGAGAAGGAGCCCGTCGGCGTCGTCGCGGCCTTCTCGCCATGGAACTTCCCGATCTCGCAGGCGATCCGCAAGGTCGGCGCGGCGGTCGCGGCGGGTTGCGCGATCGTTATCAAGGGCCCCGAGGAGACGCCGGCGTCGTGCGCCGAAATGGTCCGTGCGCTCGCCGATGCGGGGCTTCCCGCGGGCGTCGTCAACCTCGTCTTCGGCTCGCCCGCCGAGATTTCGGGCTATCTGATTCCGCACCCGATCGTGCGTAAGGTGACCTTCACCGGCTCGACGCAGGTCGGCAAGCAGCTCGCGTCACTGGCCGGGCTGCACATGAAGCGCGTGACGATGGAGCTCGGCGGCCACGCCCCGGTGCTGGTGTTCGCCGACGCCGATCTCGAAGCCAATGCCAAGATGCTGGCACAGAACAAGGTCCGCAACGCCGGCCAGGTCTGCGTCTCGCCGACGCGCTTCCTCGTGCAGGACGAGGCCTATGACCGCTTCGTCGGCCACTTCACCACCGAGATGGCGCAGATCCGTGTCGGCAACGGGCTCGACGAGGGCATCGAGATGGGGGCGCTTGCCAATGGCCGGCGTGTCGAGGCGATCGAGGCGATGGTCGCCGACGCGGTGCGCCATGGTGCGACGGTACGCACCGGCGGCGAGCGGATCGGCAACAAGGGCCATTTCTACCAGCCCACCGTGCTCACCGACGTGCCGATCGACGCGCGCGCGATGAACGAGGAGCCGTTCGGCCCGGTCGCGCTGTTCTCGCGCTTTTCGACGTTCGACGATGCGATCGTCGAGGCCAATCGCCTGCCCTTCGGGCTTGGCGCCTATGTCTATTCGGGCTCGCTTTCGACCGCCAACCAGGCCGCCGCCGCGATCGAAAGCGGGATGGTGTCGGTCAATCACCAGGGCCTGGGCCTGATCGAGACGCCGTTCGGCGGCGTCAAGGATTCGGGCTATGGCTCGGAAGGCGGCAGCGAGGCGATCGAGGCCTATTTCGCGACCAAGTTCGTGACGACGCTGGGCTGATCCGATGACGGCGGACCCGATCGAGGTGAAGGGCGGCGATTACGAGCATACGCTCGACTTCGCCGGGGCGAGCGGCGGACGCCCGTTGGCCTACCGCCACACGCCCGCGATGGCGCTGAGCAAGGTGGTGCTGGGCGGGCAGCCGTTCGACGCCACCGAATATTCGCTCGCCAACCACATCATGCTGCACGCGACGGGCGCGCGGCGGCTGCCCGCGATCCCGGTCTTCCCGAGCCGCGCCTTCCGCAACAGCGCGATCTTCGTCGCCAAGGACAGCCCGCTCGAAAGCCCCGCCGAACTCGCCGGCAAGCGCGTCGGGGTGAGCGAATTCGCGATGACCGCGGCGGTGTGGGCGCGCGGCCATCTCCACGACGACCATGGACTCGACTGGCGCGACATCGACTGGGTCACCGGCCCCGATCCACGCTTCCCGACGCCCGCGGGCATCCGCAGCGAGGTCCGCGCGGGCAATCTCGAGGCGATGCTGATCGCGGGCGAGATCGACGCGATCGTCACCGGCAAGCCCAAGGACCGCGCCGCGCTGCGCTGCCTGATCCCCTTCCCGGCGGCGCAGGAGCGCGCCTATTTCGAGGCGACGGGAATCTTCCCGATCATGCACACCGTCGTCCTGCACGAGCAGCATGCGGCGGACGATGCGCTCGCGCGCGACCTGTTCGACACCTATGTCGCCGCCCGCCGCCGCGCGCTGGCCCGCAAGCTGAGCGCCGGCTTCCTGCCGTTCGCCGAGCGCGTCTGGGATCAGGTTGCCGACGGCGACGACACGACCCGCTACGGCCTCACCGACGGCAATCGCCGCGCGGTCGAGACGCTGACGCGCTTCCTGCATGAACAGGGCTTCATCGATCATCGCCCCGATGTCGACAGCCTGTTCGTCGCGGGCAGCGAGACCTGGACGGACTAGCTCCGCACCCCGAGAGGATGATCGAATGAACGGCGCCGAAAGTCTCGTCAAAACGCTGCTGCGCGGTGGCGTCGACACCTGTTTCGCCAATCCCGGCACGTCCGAGATGCACTTCGTCTCGGCGCTCGACCGCGTCCCCGGCGTGCGTTGCGTGCTCGGCCTGTTCGAGGGCGTCGTCACCGGCGCCGCCGACGGCTATTACCGGATGACCGACAAGCCGGCCGCAACCCTGCTCCATCTCGGGCCGGGGCTCGCCAACGGCCTCGCCAACCTGCACAACGCCAAGCGCGCGCACAGCGGGATCGTCAACATCGTCGGCGACCATGCCGGCTACCATCTCCACCTCGATTCGCCGCTGACCTCGGACATCCAGTCGATCGCCAAACCGGTCTCGGACTGGGTGCGCAGTTCGCGCAGCGCGCGCAGCGTCGGCGCCGACGCCGCGGATGCGATCGCGGTCGCCAATTCGCCGCGCGGCCAGATCGCCACGTTGATCCTGCCCGCCGACACCGCCTGGACCGACGGCGGCGTCGTCGGCGTGATCACCGCGCCCGCTGCACCCAAGCCGGTGCCGAACGAGGTCGTCGAGGAAGTCGTTGCCGCGCTGCGCGAGGGCAGCGCGATGCTGCTGGTCGGCTACAAGGGGCTGCGCGCCGAGCCGATCGCACTGGCCGCGGCGATCGGCGCCAAGACGGGCGCCGAGGTGATGAGCATCGGGCGCAGCTCGCGGATCGAGCGCGGCGCGGGCCGCGTCGCGATCGGCCGCATCCCCAATCCGCTCGAGAATATCCGCAAGCGGCTGAGCACGATGCGCACGCTGATCCTCGTCGACGAGGAGGTGCCGGTGACCTTCTTCGGCTTCCCCGGCCGCAACAGCGAGATCGTCCCCGAGGGCTGCCGCGTGCTGACGCTCGCCAATCCCGGCGACGACATCACCGGCGCGCTGCGCGCGGTCGCCGAGGCGCTCGGCGCCAAGACAAGCGACGTCGCGCCGCAGACGTTGTCGCGCCCCGACATGCCGACCGGCGAGCTCACCATCGACAAGGTGGCGCAGGCAATCGCCGCGCTGATGCCCGAGCAGGCGATCGTCGCCGACGAGTCGATCACCAGCGGCCGCACGCTCTTCCCCGCGACGGCGGGCGCGCCGCCGCATGACTGGCTGCAGCTGACCGGCGGTGCGATCGGCATGGGCATCCCGCTCGCGACCGGCGCCGCCGTCGCCTGCCCCGATCGCCAGGTGATCAACCTCCAGGCCGACGGCAGCGGCATGTACACGCTGCAGGCGCTGTGGACGCAGGCGCGCGAGCGGCTCAACGTCGTCACCGTGATCTGGGCGAACCGCACCTACAAGATCCTGCGCGGCGAACTGGTCAACGTCGGCGCGGGCGAGGCCGGCAAGATTGCCAGCGCGATGCTCGACATCGACGATCCCGCGATCGACTGGGTCTCGCTCGCCAAGGGCATGGGCGTCGAGGGCGCGCGCGCGACGACGATGGAGGAATTCTCCAGCGCGATGCGGGCCGGGCTTTCGCGCAACGGGCCCTTCCTCATCGAGGTGGTGCTCTGATGGAGCGGAGCTTCCGGGCATGATCCTCTACGGCTCGACGCGCTCGCCCTTCGTGCGCAAGGTCGTCGTCGCGGCGCACGAGACCGGGCTGATCGATCGCATCGCGCATCGCCCGAGCGTGGTGAGCAACACCAGCCGCGATGCCGAGGTCGCATCGGTCAATCCGCTCGGGCAGATCCCCGCGCTGCGGCTGGCGGACGGGACGGCGCTCTACGATTCGCTCGTCATCTGCCTCTATCTCGACGAACAGGCCGGCGGTAGGCGCCTGATCCCGCCTGCCGGCGACGGGCGCTGGGACGTGCTCGCGCGCCACGCGCTCGGCCAGGGGATGACCGAGGCGATGGTCAAGCTGTTCGGCGAGCGCCGCCGCACCGATCCGCTCCAGCCGACCTATGTCGCCGCGCTGACCGAGAAGCTCGACGCGGCGTTCGTCGCCGCGGCGGGACAGGCGCGATCGAGACCCGCGGGACGGTTCGACCTCGGCGACATCGCGCTGGCGGGCGCGCTCGCCTATGCCGATTTTCGCCTGCCTGCGCTCGACTGGCGGGAGGCCGGGCTCGGCGACTTCTTCGACGAGGTGGCGCAGCGCCGTTCGGTCCGTGCGACGCCCCTGTCGAGCGAGGCGCACAATCCGGCCCCCGCCGCGTGAGCTGGATCGACGCCGACGGCGTCATGCTGCGCTACCGGTGGCGCGCGGGCGACGGCCCGATCGTCGTGCTGCTCCACGAAATGGGCGGCTGCCTCGAAAGCTGGGACGGCGTGATCGCTGCACTGCCGGACGATTACGCCTGCCTCGCCTATGACGCGCGCGGCGCGGGCCTGTCCGAGAAGCCCGCCGCGCCGCCGAGCGTCGAGACGCTGTCCGCCGATCTCGCGGCGCTGCTCGACGCGCTCGACATTCGCCGGCCGATCGTCCTGGCGGGGTGTGCGGTCGGCGCGGCGGTGGCGATACGGTTCGCCGCAAACCATCCGGCGCGGGTGTCGCACCTGGTCCTGCTTGCGCCCGCTACCGGCATCGCCCCCGATCGCCGCCCCGCGCTGCTCGATCTCGCCGACGCGGTCGAGCGCGACGGGATGCGCGCGCGGATCGAACTCCGCTTCGATCACAGCTATCCGCAGCGCTATTTCGAGGGCCGCTCCGATCGCGAAGCGGTGCGCGCGCGGCTGCTCCAGAACGACCCGCATTCCTATGCCGCGACCTACCGCATGCTGTGCGCAATGGACCTGGGCGATGCCCTCGCCCGGATCGCCGCGCCGACGCTCGTCATCGCGGGCGCGCACGACGGAACGCGGCCGCCCGCATTGGTCGAGCCGATCGCCACGGCGATCGCCGACGCACGCTTCGCGGTGATCGACAGCGGCCATGCCATGCCGATCCTGGCACCGCGCGCGGTCGCCGATGCGATCGCGCGTCACGTCGCGCCTTTCTCGGTCGCGTGAGATAAGCTCAATCGAAAAGACAGGCTTAGTCGGTTGACCCCTTTTGTCTGGATGCGCATTGCTGGGCCAAGGCACCGCCCGCCCGCAAGAGAGCGCGGCGCAGATGCATGGGAGATGGTAGCGAAATGAGGCTGATTTTCACCGTCGACGGCCCGGTCGCGACGATCACGCTCAACCGCCCCGAAGCGATGAACTCGATCGATGCCGAGATGCGCCAAGCCTGCGTCGAGGCGTTCGATCGCATCCGCACCGACGAGAGCATCCGCGTCGTCGTGCTGACCGGTAGCGGCCGCGCCTTCTGCACCGGCTCCGATCTCAAGAATACCTATCCGCCCGAGGAAGGCTATGCGCGCGCGGCCTTTGGGGGAGAGGGCGACAAGTCGCTCGCCGACCTGATCAAGGTCGACAAGCCGATCGTCTGCGCGATCAACGGCTATGCGCTCGCCGGCGGGCTCGAGATCGCGCTCGCCTGCGACCTGCGCATCGCCGCCGACGACGCCAAGTTCGGCCTGCCCGAAGTGGCGATCGGCTCGATCCCCGGCGCCGGCGGCACGCAGCGCCTGCCCCGCGTCGTCGGCATGGGCCATGCGCTGCATCTGATGCTGACCGGCGAGCGGATCGATGCGGCCGAGGCGCTGCGCATCGGCCTCGTGACGCGGGTCGTCCCCGCCGCCGAACTGCTCGCCGCGGCCACCGCGATCGCGGCCAAGATCGCGGCCAACGCGCCGCTGGCGGTGCGCGCGGTCAAGCACCTCACCGTCACCGGCGCGGACCTGCCGCTCGAAGCGGGCATCCGCGCCGAGCGAATGGCGTGGGGCGTGCTGCGCAACACCGAGGATCGCATCGAGGGCCGCAAGGCCTTCGCCGAGAAGCGCACACCCGTCTATCGCGGGCGCTGAGCGAACAGAGAGAAGGCGAACGACGTGATCGACAAGCGCTTCACCCTGGCGGAGGCCCTGCGCGACATCGCGGACGGCGCGACCGTGATGATCGGCGGCTTCGGCGCGGTCGGCCAGCCCGACTTCCTCGTCAACGCGCTCGCCGATCAGGGTGCGACCGACCTGACCGTGATCGCCAACAACGCCGGCTGGAACCGCGAGACGGGCATCCCCAAATTGTTGGACCTCGGCCGCGTGCGAAAGATCGTGTGCAGCTTTCCCAAGAATTCGCCCGCCTTCGACGACCTGTTCCGCGTCGGCAAGATCGAGCTCGAGATCGTGCCGCAGGGCACGCTCGCCGAGCGCATCCGTGCGGCGGGCGCCGGCGTCCCCGGCTTCTACACCGCGACCGGAGTCGGCACGCAGATGGCCGAGGGCAAGGAGACGCGGATGTTCGGCGGCAAGGAATATCTCCTGGAAGAGGCGCTGCACGCCGACGTCGCGTTGATCGAAGCGTGGCGTGGCGATCGCTGGGGCAATCTCAGCTATCGCGGCAGCGGCCGCAACTTCAACCCGGTGATGGCGATGGCCGCCACCTGCACGATCGCGCAGGTGCATGAGATCGTCGAGCTCGGTGAGATCGCGCCCGACGCGGTCGTGACCCCGGGCATCTTCGTCAATCGCATCGTCGCCATCCCCGCGGAGGCCAAGGCATGATCCCCGCCGGCGTCACCCCGCTCGATCGGCCGCAGATGGCGGCGCGTCTCGCGCGCGACATCCCCGAAGGCTGGTTCGTCAATCTCGGCGTCGGCGTGCCGACCCAGGTCGCCGACCATATCCCTGCAGACCGCGAGGTGATCATCCATTCGGAGAACGGCATATTGGGGATGGGCCCGGCGCCTGCCCCCGATGCGGTCGATCCGTGGCTGGTCAACGCCGGCAAGAAGGCGGTGACGCTGCTCAAGGGCGCGGCGCTGTTCCATCATGCCGACAGCTTCGCGATGATCCGCGGCGGGCATATCGACCTGTGCGTGCTCGGCGCGTTCGAGGTCGCGGCGAACGGCGATCTCGCCAATTGGACGACCTCGTCGAACGACAAGACCCCTGCGGTCGGCGGCGCGATGGACCTCGCGGTCGGCGCGAAGCGGATCTGGATCCTGATGGAGCATGTCACGCGCGACGGCAAACCGCGGCTGGTCGAGCACTGTTCCTACCCGCTGACCGCGCCGGGCGCGGTGACGCGCGTCTATACCAATCTCGCGGTGCTCGACGTCACCCCATCCGGTTTCGCGGTGGTCGAGATGGTGCCGGGCCTGACGCTCGACGCGCTGCAGGCGCTGACCGCGGCGCCGCTGGTGATGGCGTCGTCATGACCGTCGCCGCCTTCCGCGCAATCCTGGCGGGCGACGTCTGCGTCCGGCCGGCGTCCGTCGCCAACCCGCTGTCGATGCGCGCCGCCGCCGAGATCGGCTATGAACTGGCGATGCTCGGCGGATCGGTCGCCGCGCTCGAGATTCTCGGCGCGCCCGATCTGGCGCTGATCACGCTCAGCGAACTGGTCGAGCAGGTCCGTCGGATCGCCCGCGCCGCACCGCTCCCGCTGCTCGTCGACGGCGATCATGGCTATGGCGACGCGCTGTCGGTCCGGCGCACCGCGATCGAGCTGGCCGCCGCGGGCGCCGCCGCGGTGACGATCGAGGATACCGAGCTGCCCGGGACGGGCAAGCAACTGCTCCCGATCGCGACCGCCGCCGCCAAGATCCGCGCCGGGATCGAGGCGGGGGCCGACATCGTCGTTGTCGGCCGCACCAACGCCGCGCTGGTCGCCGACCGCGCCGAGCTGTTCGCGCGCCAGACCGCCTTCGAGCACGTCGGCGCCGAGGCGATCTTCGTCGCGGGCATAAAGACGCTCGACGCGCTCGACGCGCTCGCCGCCAATGCGCGCAAGCCGCTGATCCTGGCGACCGCGATCAAGGACGCGACCGCCATCGATGTCGCAGCGCGCGGCGTAAAGATCTGGCTGCAGGGCCACCAGCCGCATTTCGACGCGGTCGGCGCGCATCATCGTCGGCTGCATCTCCAGCGCACCGGCGAGGAGCCCGCCGATCCCGATCCGCGCCCGCTCACCAAGCGGCTCAGCCAGAGCGAGGACTATGTCCGCCTGGCGAAGACCTATCTCTCATGATCATTCCCCGGGGAGCCTGATGGCCAACAGAAATCTTGCGAAGGTCGCCGCCGTCGTCGGCGTCGGCCAGACCGACTATCGTGGCGACTGGGCGCGCGTCCGCGCCGGCGAGAAGCCGCGGGACTCGGTCGGCTACGCCGCCGACGCGTTCAAGGTCGCGCTCGCCGATTCCGGCCTGCAGAAATCCGACATCGACGGACTGATCGTCGGCCCGACCACCGCCTATGACCGTATGGGGGAAGTGCTCGGCCTCGACGTCAAATGGGGCGGACAGGGCGATGCGATGCTCAGCGTCATCCAGGCGGTGATGGCGATCAACGCGGGGCTCTGCGAGACGGTGGCCTGCGTCTACGGCAACAACCAACGCTCGGCGGCGGTCAATTACGGCGGCGACAATGCCGCCGGTGGCGGCAACTTCCTCTCCTACGTCTATCATGCGCCGTGGGGCTTCACCTCGCAGGGCGCGCTCTACGCGATGATGTTCCGCCGTTACATGGAGGAGAGCGGGCTGACTTCGGCCGAACTCGCCGAAGTCTCGGTCGCGCAGCGCCTCCATTCCAGCATCACGCCGCATGCGCTGATGCAGAAGCGGATCACCGTGGAGGATTATCTCGCCTCCAACTTCGTCTGCGAGCCGCTCCACCTCTACGATTATTGCCTGGTCAACGATGGCGGCGTCGCCTTCATCATCACCACCTCGGATCGCGCCAAGACGATGGGCGGCAGGGCCGTGCCGATCCACGGCGTCGGCCGCCACGATCTCAACAGCGGCGCGACCAGCATGATCCCGCGCCTCACCAATTTCTATCTGCCCGCGCAGCAGGCGGTGGCGGCGCAGGTGTTCGACATGGCGGGTGTCGGCCCCGAGGACATGGACTGCCTGCAGATCTACGACAGCTTCTCGTGCCACATCCCGCTCGCGCTCGAAGGCTATGGCTATTGCAAGGTCGGCGAGGCGGGCAAGTTCATGCGCGAGACGGGCATCTCGGTGGAAAAAGGCCTGCCGGTCAACACCGCGGGCGGCCATCTCTCCGAAAGCTACATGCAGGGCTGGGCGCATCAGGTCGAAGCGGTCAGGCAGGTGCGCGGCGAATGCGGCGCGCGGCAGGTGCCCGACTGCAAATTCGCGCATTATTCTTCGGATGTCGCCGGCAAGGCCGTGTCGATCATCTACGGCAAGTAGGAGCGTTCCGCGATGGGCATCAGCAAGATCGTCATGGGGCTCGACGACAAGCCCATGTGGGCGAGCATCGAGCGCGGCGCGATGGAGTTGCAGAAATGCGGGGAATGCGGCGCGTTCCGCTATCCGCCTGCACCGGTCTGCCCGCACGATTTGTCGGCCGACGCGGAATGGACCCCCGTTTCGGGCAAGGGGACGATCCTGTCCTGGGTCGTGTTCCACAAGCAATATTTCGAGGACCATGTGCCGCCCTACAATTCGGTGGCGATCGAGCTCGAGGAAGGCCCGATCGTGGTCAGCCAGTTGCGGGGCGACGAGCCCGAGGGCAGCTGGATCGGGCAGCGCGTCGAGCTGATCTACGCCGAGCACGCCGGCCGCACGCAGCATTTTGCGCGCTGGCTCAAGCCCGAAGCGGCCTGACGCGATGACGCGTACGCCCTCCGCCTATATCGTCGGCGCCTATGAACTGCCCGAGCGCTTCTATCCCGACAAGTCGCTCGCGCAGTTGCAGGCCGAGGCGGCGCTGGGCGCGCTCGCCGATGCCGGGCTGACGATCGACGAAGTCGACGGCTTCTTCTGCGGCCCCGACGCGCCCGGCACCGGACCGCTGTCGATCGCCGACTATCTCAATCTCAATCTGCGCCACTTCGACACCACCAACACCAGCGGCTCATCCTATACGGTCCACGTCGCGCACGCCGCGGAGGCGATCGCCGCGGGCAAGTGCGACGTCGCGCTGATCACGCTCGCCGGCCGTCCGCGCGCCGAGGGTCGCGCCAAGGGCGCGCTGGCGCGCACCGACAATCCGCAGCAGCCCGACTTCCAGTGGGAACAGCCCTACGGCCTCGCGGTGCTCAACGTCTATGCGATGGTCGCGGCGCGCCACATGTACGCGTTCGGCACCACCGCCGAGCAGCTCGCCTGGGTCAAGGTCGCCGCCTCGCATCATGCCCAGCACAATCCGCAGGCGCTGCTGCGCGATCTCGTCACCGTCGAGGACGTCGTCAATTCGCCGCTGGTCTGCGATCCGCTGCACCGGCTCGACTGCTGCGTCGTGACCGATGGTGGCGGCGCGCTGATCGTGACGCGCCCCGAGATCGCCAAGAGCCTCAAGCGTCCGCTCGTCGGGCTGATCGGCTCGGCCGAGACCACGCAGGGGCAGAATGGCGGCTATATGGACATCACCACCAGCGGCTCCGCGCGCACCGGTCCGCGCGCACTCGCCGAGGCCGGCGTCGCGATCGGCGACATCAAATATGCCTCGCTCTACGACAGTTTCACGATCACGGTCTTGATGCAGCTCGAGGACCTGGGCTTCTGCGCCAAGGGCGAGGGCGGCGCGTTCGTGTCGGACGGCGGACTGATCTCGGGCAGCGGCAAGCTCGCAGTCAACACCGACGGCGGCGGTCTGTGCAACAACCACCCGTCCAACCGCGGCGGCATGACCAAGGTGATCGAGGCGGTCCGTCAGCTGCGCGGCGAGGCGCATCCCGCGGTGCAGGTGCCGGGTTGCGATCTCGCGCTGGTCAACGCGATCGGTGGGCAGCTCGCGGTCCGCCACGCACCTGCCACGCTGATCCTGGAGCGTTTCGCATGATCATCGGCGCCCGCACCCCCGGCGACCTCGAACCCACGCCCGAGACTCAAGCCTTCTGGGACGCCGCCGCGCAAGGCCGCTTCCTCGTCCGCCACTGCAACGCCTGCGACAAGGCGCACTGGTATCCGCGCGGCCTCTGCCCGCTCTGCCACAGCAGCGACACCGACTGGCGCGAGGGATCGGGCAAGGGCACGATCTATGCGTTCAGCGTGATGCGCAAGGCCGAGCCGCCGTTCGTGATGGCCTATGTGACGCTCGCCGAGGGGCCGACGATGATGACCAACATCGTCGAATGCGAAACCGACGCGCTGCGGATCGGCCAGCCCGTCGAGCTCGTCTTCCAGCCGTCGAAGAGCGGCACGCCGGTGCCCTGCTTCCGGCCGTCGACGCCGGCATGACCGACGCGCCGCGCGGCCTGCTCGGTGGCCTCACCAATTATGGCGACGCCGGTTTCAGCCGCTATCTGCGGCGCAGCTTCGCCAGCTCGATGGGCTATTCCCGGCAGATGCTAGACAAGCCGATCGTCGGCATCTGCTATGCGGCGGGCGGTTTCAACAATTGCCACCGCGACGTGCCGGCGCTGATCGAGGCGGTGAAGCGCGGCGTGCTCGCGGCGGGCGCTCTGCCGATCGACTTCCCGACGATCTCGCTGGGCGAGGTGTTCCTGTCGCCGACCAGCCTCAAATACCGCAACCTGATGTCGATGGACGTCGAGGAGATGATCCGCGCGCAGCCGATGGATTCGGTCGTGCTGATCGGCGGCTGCGACAAGACCGTGCCCGCGCAATTGATGGGCGCGGCATCGGCCGACCTGCCCGCGATCCAGCTCGTCACCGGCCCGATGTCGACCGGGCGGCACCGCGGCGAACGGCTCGGCGCCTGTACCGACTGCCGCCGCTTCTGGGCACGCTACCGCGCCGACGAGATCGACGCCGCCGAGATCGACGCCGTCGAGCAGAAGCTCGCCTCGACCGCGGGCACCTGCGCGGTGATGGGCACCGCGAGCACGATGGCGGCGATCGCCGAGGCGCTGGGCATGATGCCCGCGGGCGCCGCCGCGGTGCCCGCGGTCGACGCGCAACGGCTGCGGATCGCCGAGGAGACCGGCCGCATCGCGGTCGCGCTGATCGATGCGCCGCGCCGCCCCAGCGAGATCATGACCGCGCCCGCGATCGAGAATGCGCTGCGCATCCTGCTCGCGATCGGCGGCTCGACCAACGCGATCCTGCATCTCACCGCGATCGCCGGCCGGCTCGGTCATCCGATCGACCTGCGCCACCTCAACCATCTTTCCGACACCACGCCCGTGCTGGTCAATCTCAAGCCGACGGGCGATCTCTACATGGAGGATCTGGCGGCGGCGGGCGGAATCCCCGCGGTGATGCGCGAGATCCGCGACCTGCTTCACCTCGATTGCATGACCATCACCGGCGAGACGATCGGCGAGCGCATCGATGCGTGGGATCCGTGGGTCGACACCAAGGCGATCCGGCCGCGCACCGATCCGGTCGATCCGGAGGGCGGGCTCGTCGCGCTGTTCGGCAATCTGGCGCCGCGCGGCGCGATCCTCAAGCGTTCGGCTGCCGACGCGCGGCTGTTCGAGCGTCAGGCGCGCTGCGTCGTGTTCGACAGCCTCGACGATCTCGCACAGCGCATCGACGATCCCGATCTCGACGTCACCGCCGACGATGCGCTGATCCTGCGCAACGCAGGCCCATGCAGCCCGTCGTCGATGCCCGAGGCGGGCTATATCCCGATCCCGCGCAAGCTCGCGCAGGCGGGCGTCAAGGACATGATCCGCATCTCGGACGCGCGGATGAGCGGCACCGCGTTCGGCACCGTCGTGCTTCACGTCTCCCCCGACGCGGCCTCGGGCGGCATGCTCGCGCTCGTCCGTTCGGGCGACACGATCGAGCTCAGCGTCGCCAACCGGCGGCTCGAACTGCTCGTCGATCCGCCCGAATTGGAACAGCGGCGGGCCGCCCTCCCCGCGCCGGCCGCTCCTGCGGTGCGCGGCCACGACTGGCTGCACGCACAGTTCATCACGCAGGCCGACCAAGGCTGCGACTTTACCTTCTTGCAACGCCAAGGGGTGACACAACCGGCATGACGGTTTTTCTCGATGCCGTAACGGCCGTCCTTGGCTCAAACGGCCTGCTCACCGACCCCGCCGATCTCGTCCCCTATGCGAGCGACTGGCGCGGCAAGATCGACGGCGCGCCGCTCGCGGTCGCAAGGCCCTCGTCGACCGCGCAGGTCGCCGCCGTCGTGCGATTGTGCCTCGAACACGGCGTCGCGATCGTCCCGCAGGGCGGCAATACGGGGCTCGCCGGTGGTGCGACTCCCGACCGATCTGGGACGCAGCTCGTCGTGGCGCTCGACCGGATGACGCGCATCCTCGACGTCGATCCGATCGACAACGTCATTGTCGTGGAAGCCGGCTGCATCCTCACCACCGCTCAGCAGGCCGCCACCGATATTGGTCGCCTGCTGCCGCTCAGCTTCGGCGCGGAGGGCAGCGCGCGGGTGGGCGGCGCGGTCGCGACCAACGCCGGCGGCATCAACGTCCTTCGCTACGGCAATACCCGCCAACTGGTATTGGGGATCGAGGTCGTGCTGGCCGACGGCCACGTGCTCGACCTGATGAGCCGGCTGCGCAAGGACAATGCCGGCTACGACCTCAAGCAGCTGTTTATCGGATCGGAGGGCACGCTCGGCATCGTCACCGCGGTCTGTCTGCGGCTTTCCCCCCGCATCGTGCAGATGCAGACCGCGGTGCTGCAGATGGCGTCGCTGGGCGGCGTACTCAATCTCTATGCGATGTTGAGCGCCGATCTCGGCGAGTTCCTGTCAAGCTTCGAGCTGATCTCGCCACAGGCCCGTGCGCTGTCGGTCGCGCATCTGCCCAAGTCGAACTGGCCGTTCAGCGACGGCTGGGCGGTACTGGTCGAGGTCGGTTCGGGCAGCGCGCACATCGATCTCGGCGGATTGCTCGAGACCGCGCTCGCTACCGCGATCGAGGCGGGGATCGTCGAGGATGCGGTGATCGCGCAGAGCGACGCGCAACGCGACGCCTTCTGGCTGGTCCGCGAGAGCATCACCGAAGGCGAGCGCGCCGCTGGTCCCAGCATCAAGCACGACGTCTCGGTGCCGATCTCGTGCCTGCCCGCGCTGATCGAAGCGTGCGAAGCGGACATCATTGCGACGTTCCCCGGCGCGCGCGCGAACGTCTTCGGCCATGTCGGCGACGGCAACGTCCATTTCAACGTCATCCCGAGCCTCGAGCAACGCGCCGAGCCGGGCTTCGAGGCGCGCGTCAACGCCTGCATCCACGATCGCGTCGCCGCGGCGGGGGGCAGCATCACCGCCGAGCACGGCGTCGGCCAGCTGCGTGTCCAAGAACTTGCTCACTACAAGTCGCCCGACGTGATCAAATTAATGCGTCAAATCAAGCGGGCGATCGATCCGCGTCAGGCGATGAACCCCGGCAAGGTGCTCGCCGACGAAAGGGCGACGAACCCGCCCGCTTGACGTGAGAAATCCGCAGGGGCGGCGACGACCCTGGGCTCATTTCTTCGCTGCGTCGCGGCAAGGGCCGATGCACATCTCCTGTTTGCCCATCGAAAACTCAACCAGAGCTCGCATCTTTGTCGTTTGACCGGATTCGGCAAAATCCTATTTCTCGACGCCACAAGCGGACCTCTTTCGAAGCCGCGAGAGCGAAGACCAGCCGGCATCCGGTCAAGTCGTCGCCAGTAAGAACAGACCCTGGGGAGGAACGATGAACACACGTCTCGCGCTTTTGATCTCGGCCGCCGTCCTGCCTTTGGCGACGGCGCCGCTCCATGCGCAATCCGCCACCGGCGATCTTCCGCAGACGCCGGCCGGTCCGAACGCGTCCGCACCGCTCGCCGCCTCCGAACCCGCGCCCGAAACGTCGGCCCCCGCGCCGAGCGCCGGGCTGCAGGAGATCGTCGTCACCGCTCAGCGCCGCGCCGAGAATGTCCAGAAGGCGCCGATCGCGATCGATACGGTCTCGGCCGCGATGCTGACCCAGCGCCACGTCACCGACGCCACGGCGCTGACGCAGCTCGTGCCCTCCGCGCAGATCGGCCAGGCGGCCGGCCCCTTCCCCGTCTTCTTCCTGCGTGGCGGCGGCTCGTTCGGCACCAACTCGCTGACCGACAGTGCGGTGGTGCTCTCGCTCGACGGCGTGCCACTCGCCCGCCAGTACAACAGCAACGGCCAGTTCTTCGATCTCGAGCGCGTCGAGGTGCTCGAAGGGCCGCAGGGCACGCTTTACGGCCGCAACGCAACCGGCGGCGCGATCAACCTCATCCCGCAGCGCCCGACGCACGAGTTCAGCTTCGACGGCGGCCTGTCCTACGGCAATTACCAGGCGATCCAGACCAACGCCGCGCTCAACGTCCCGCTCGGCGACACGCTCGCCGCGCGCGCGTCGTTCCAGAGCACCAATCATTCGGGCTATACGTCCGATGGCCAGTCCGACGACGACACGCAATCGGCGCGCTTGCAGCTGCTCTACGAGCCCAGCAGCGCGTTCACCTTCCTGATCAGCGCCGACATGGTCCACCAGGGCGGCCGCGGGTCGGGCTTCGTCGACGTCAGCGACTTCAGCCCCGATCAGCGCGTCGGCCTCACCGATCCGCGCGTCCAGGCGCTCTACGTCTCACGCAAGCTGACCCCGATCCCCGCCAACTCGCTGTTCCTCGACGATCGCCATGCCGGTCTCAAGGGCGAGATGAACTGGAAGACCGATCTCGGCACGCTGACGATCCTGCCCGCCTATCGCCACGCGCATCTCGACTTCAACTCGGCCTATGGCGGTGGTGAGGCGGACAATGAGTTTGACAATCAGGAGAGCGTCGAGGCGCGCTTCGCGTCGAACGACCGCGGCTTCCTGCGCTGGATCGTCGGCGGCTTCTACCTGCACGACAAGATCAACGTGTTCGAGAACATCAACAATTTCAACGGCACCGGCAATCAGCAAATCTATCAGGGCGACACCGACTCCAAGGCGGTGTTCGCCGATCTGACCGCCAAGCTGACCAGCAAGCTCAGGCTGATCGGCGGCGTCCGCTACACCAACGAGACCAAGTCGCTCGATGGCTCGCTGCACAATCCGTTCATCGCCAATCCGGTCTATGTCGTCGTCGACGACTCGGCCAAGGCGTCCAAAGTGACCTACCGCGCCGGCGCGCAATATGACGTCACCAATACGTCGATGCTCTACGGCACGGTCTCGACCAGCTTCCGCTCGGGCGGCTTCTACTTCACCGCCGACAATCCCGCGTTCAAGCCGGAATATGTCACCGCCTATACGATCGGCACCAAGAACCGCTTCTTCGACAACAAGGTGCAGGTCAATCTCGAGCTGTTCGAGTGGAAGTTCCGCAACCAGCAGCTTGCCTATTCGACGCGGGACAGCGTCGGCAACCAAGTGTTTGCGACTCTCAACGCGGGCCGCACCCGCTCGCGCGGCGCCGAGCTCGATCTCAAATATCAGCCCGCGCGCAACACGCAATTCGGCGTCGACGTCCAGTATCTCGACTCCAAATTCCAGCAATTCCTGCTGGTCCAGACCGCAGCGCCGGCGGCGGGCACGCTCTGCTCGAGCGTCCACGGCACGACCACCTATACGCTCAACTGCCAGGGCCAGACGCCGCCCAATTCGCCCAAATGGGTGGTCAGCCCCACCGTCAGCCAGGATTTCGAGCTGAGCAGCGGCGGCGTGATCAACCTGCTCACCGGGGCGCATTACCAGACCAACTCCTACACCGCGATCAACCTCACGCCGACCGATCTCCAGCGCAGCTACATCACCGGCAACGCCTCGCTCACCTATACGCCGCCGGACAAGCGCTGGTCGGTCAGCGCCTTCGTCGAAAATCTCGGCGACGTCGCGATCAAGCAATATACCACGCACACGTCCCTCACCGCGGCCGTGCTGTCGCCGCCGCGCACCTACGGCGTCCGCGCCGCGGTGCACTTCCGGTGAGGCCGTCGCGGCGGCGCGACGCCTGTCTTCGCATCGCTGTGCTGGCGTTCGCCACCGCCGGGACCTCCCCGGCGGTGGCGGCACCGCTGCTGATGATGGTGTTCCAAACGGCGACGACCGGGCCCGTCGTCAACCCTTGCACGACGGGGCATGCGCATTCGGTCCAGATCCTCGATCTCAAGCGCGAGATCTCGCAGGCCCCCGGGCTTCAGCCGATGCTGACCGAATGCCTCGTATCCGACCATACGGCGGCCAAGGCGACGTCGACCGACATGACGGTCGCCGTGTATCGCACGCTCGGCCCGCGCCATACCGCGATCAAGCCGGTCGTGCCGCAGGGTGCGGGGCATTTCGAGCTCGTCGTATTGTCCAGCCCGACCGCGGGTAATGAGGCTGAGTACAACCGTTGGTACGACCATGAGCATATCGACGGGGTGCTGGGCAACCCGGGCTTCCTGGCCGGACAGCGGTATGAGATCGTCGCGTCGGACAGTCCCGCCGGCTATCCGCTTCCGCGTTACGCCGCGACCTACCGCTTCCGGTCGATGGATTGGCGAGCCAGCATGACCGAGATCCGTCGGCGGCTCTCGACGGGAGAAGTGCGCTCCAGTCCAACGTTCGACGTCAAAACCGGCGTCAATCGCTATTATGAGCTGCGTCAGTAGCTATCGCGTGGCCGGGCTTCGGCGATCCGGTCCGATCCGATTAAGCGCACGCGACCGGCGGAGTAGCTTCTAGTAGCGGTCGTACGACGGTTGCCCTGGGCTCGCTCGGCAGGGAAGAAGGTCAGAACGTCTGAGAGAGCGGAAGGACATGCTCGCGCGTGAGCGGCGCAAGCGGCATCGCGGTTGCTTCCGCGTGACTAACCCACACTGCTTCCTCGATTTCCGACTGCGTCTTGGGGGTATGCCGAACTCGTATGTGGTAGACCTCCGCCTCGACGACAAAGTCCCGTTCGTTCGCCGCCGCCGCCGAAAATCGACCAAGGTGGCGAAACTCTTCATCGGCAAGCGACAGTCCGATCTCTTCGGTCAGCTCGCGTCGAAGCGCCGAAAGAGCGTGCTCGCCATTTTCGATCTTGCCCCCGGCCTGCATGAACCATCGTGTCCCGGTTTTCCGGACAAGCAGCAGCCGTCCAGCCCCATCGTCAATCAGTGCCGCCGCTATGCGGATTGTGCGATTGGCTTCTTGCTCCATCCTGACATGGTAACAGGCGGGCAAGCCGGTTCAACGAGAGCCTACCAAACGATGCTCCCCGGGCCTCATAGAAGGATCCGCCAGACAGCTTCGCGGCCGCAGCGACCCACAAGGCGACATTCTGGTCGGCATGCCCGCTACCGGACTCCAGTCGTTCCTTACTATGCGTCGTCGTCGCGCTTTCGGAGACATGGCTGATCTTGCGGCTTGATGCGCGAGACTATCGCGCGGGCGAACGATGAAGGATCACGTGACGAGACCGCAGCCGGCGTCGACCTCCCAGAGGCCGGCGCCGGTCGCGGTCGCATCAGAACTCCGCGGTCACCCCGAAGGTGAAGGTGCGGCCGCTGGTCGTGTAGACTTCGGTGCGGTTGGCGGCGAGGTCGGCGAACTGCTCGATCGCCTGGTTGGTGATGTTGATCGCGTCGACCACCACACGCAGGCGCGGAGTAAGGTTGTAATGCGCCTGCGCGTCGACGTTGTTGGTCGCGCGGATGCCGTCGCCGACGTTGCCGCCACTGCCCGCGCTGGTCAGATAACGGCTGCGATAGGCGGTCGAGATCCGCGCCCCCCAGCGGTCCGTGTCGTAATAGAGCGTCGCGTTGGCCGCCCATTTCGAGAGGTTGAACAGCGGGATGCGATAGGTGACGCCGTTGATGATCGCGGACTGATGGCCGTCGAACCAGGTCCCGTTGGCGCTGATCCCGAAATGACGGAGAACGCCGGGCAGGAAGGTGAAATCGTGCTGGATCGCGGCCTCGACACCCTTGATGTCGGCGCCCGGGCCGTTGATCGGCTGGCTGACGTCGAAAATCGTGTTGGCGTCCTCGCCCTGGATCAGCAGCGACAGCGGCAGCCCGGTCTGGCTGTACGGCTCCTCCTTGGTCGTCGTCGTCGTGAAGCTGTCCATATGCTTGTAGAAGAAGCCCAGCGACGCGAAGCCGGCACGGTCCATATAATATTCGAGCGAGCCCTCGACCGATGTCGCCTTATAGGGCTTGAGGAAGGGATTGCCGAAGCTGACGCTGCCGCCGTTGGGGCGGGTGGTGAGGGTGCCGGCGGCGGCGAGGTCGGCCAGCGCGGGGCGGTTGACGTTGCGGTTGGCGCTGACCCGCAGCAACAGGTCGTGCGTCAGGCTGAGCGCGATATTGGCCGCGGGTAGCCAGCCATGGCTGTTGCTCTTCACCGCGACCGGATCGAGCACGGTGGCGGCGTTCACCGTGGTGGCGAGATGGCCGGACGAGATCAGGTCGGTCGAATAATAGCGGACGCCCGCATTGGCGCGGAACCGCATTCCGAAAATGTAGGTGTCGAGGTCATATTGCGCGTAACCGCTCCATGTCTCTTCGTCGACGCGATAGTCGCTGCCAGCGGTCAGATATTTGGCGGAGAGATCGCGGGGATCGCCGATGTAGCTGTACACGCCGTCGACATTGCCGACGATGTAGGGGATCTGCGTATCCGCGCCGATCACCTGCTTCAGGCTGTCGGGGATCGCGGTGTCGGCCGGGATGTTGTGGAAGACCTTGTTGTTGTAGGTATAGGCGCTGTTGATGAAGTGCTTATATTCGCCGCCGACCTCGATATGGGAACTGCCGCTAAGCTTGTAGTCAGCGTTGATCTTGCCATTCGCATATTGCGTCGTGATCGCATTCTCCTGCGTGTCGAGCCGCTGGAGATTCCACTGGTCGGGATCGGTCAGGTCGAAGCCGTAGCTGTTGACGGGCTCGTTCGGCAGGTTGTTGAAGCTGAAGGCGTGATTTTTCGATTCCAGGAACACCTTGTCGAACACGGGTTGGCGGAAATTAGACTGTTCATAGCCCCCGAGCGCGCTGACTTTGAGCCGATCGGTCGGCTGCCAGCTGGCATTGGCGACACCCTGGTAGAAATCGGTGTGGTTCTCGATGATGTGCTGCTCGCTGCGCTGGTCGACGCCTGTGTAGCTCGCCGCCTCGAGCGTATTGCCGACGATCGTGGCTGACTGGATCACCTGCGTGCCGCCGATCGGGCTACCGGTCAGCGCGTTGGTGCCCGCGGCCGCGATCGCATAATCGTCGCGTCGATCCCACAGCCGGCCATAGAGACCGTCGAGGTCGAGCTTGAAGTTGCTCCCAGGATGATATTGCAGCGCCGTCGTCACCCCCAGGCGGCGACGGTCGGTGGTCCAGGTCGACGGCGATTCCGCCTGCGGCGCGTAGATCGTACCTGACTCCAGTAGGGCTGCGGTCTTGGGGTCGATGTTGGGCCCGACATTGGCGGGGTTGTATTTGACCTGGCCCCAGCCCCAGTTGCGATAGCCATATTCGTTGCTCTTGATCTGCGAATACGCGACCGAGACGAGCGCACCGACGTCGCCCCAGCGATCGGACGCCAGCGCCACGACGCGCGGCGTGACGCCGCTGGTGTTGGTGTTGGTCTGCCCCTGGGCCGATACGACGAACTTGGCGCCCGGATAATCGAAGGGCTTGGCGGTGTAGAGCTGCACGGTGCCGGCGATGCCGCCTTCGTCCTGATCGGCCGCATAGGATTTCTGCACCGACACGCGGTTGAACAGCTCGGAGGCGAACAGGCTGAAGTCGAACGCGCGGGTGCGGCTGACGCCGCCCCGGTTGTCCATCCCGGACGCCGTGTTGCCGAGCACCTCCATGCCGTTGAGCTGCGTCCGCGTGAAATCGGGGCCTAGCCCGCGCAGCGTGATCTGCCGCCCTTCGCCGCTGTCGCGAGTGATCGTGACGCCCGGAATGCGCTGCAGCGACTCCGCAAGATTGAGATCGGGGAAGGAGGCGATGTCCTGCGCGAGGATGTCGTCCTCCGAGCCGACCGCGTTGCGCTTATAGTCCTCGGCGAGCCGCAGGCTCTCGCGATAGCCCGAGACGACGATCTCGTCGGGCACGCCCGGCGTCTCACCCGACGCCGGGCCGATGCCGGCGCTGGCTTCCGCCGCCGCTGCTGCCTGCTCGACCGGCGCGCGACGGCGCGGAATAGGGCCCGGCCGCAGCACCGCGACCGCGCCGTCGATCGATGGCTGCAGCCCGGTGCCCCGCAGCAGCAGCGCGAGCGCGTCGCGCACGCTGTGCGTGCCGGTGACGCCGCCGGTGCGCTTGCCCTCGGCGGCGGCGGGCGCGATCACCAGTTGGACGCCGGTTGCGCGCGAGAAGGCCGAGATGCCGTCGCGCAGGTCGCCGACGGGAATTGCGAACGCCTGCTCGCGCGCAAAAGCGGTGGATGGCGCCTGCGCCGCAGCCGGTGCCATGCCCGTACCGGCGGCCAGGGCCGCCGCGAAGCTGATCGTACACAAGAGATGATGGCGTCGCATGAAGTCCCTCCGTTCGGCCGCAACCCCCGCGGCCCTCGAACGGAAGACGGAGCGCCGTCCGGATTAGGACAAAATAGTTTTGTTATGATTCACAGTCAGTTGAATGTCATTTTCGTGACGAAAGCGAAACCTTTAGCAGTCAGTCGCTTATCGCGCGAAGCCGCAGCCGATCACCTTCGGGAACCACGGAGAAACCGTAAGCCGCGCCGATCGCCGCGAGCAATTGCCCCGGATCGTCGAGCTTGAAACGGCCGCCGATCGGCAGCGCGGCAAGCGCGGATGGCGGCGCGACGACCAGCGGGCCGCCGCCACGATTTAGTGCGTCGACCAGATCGCCGAGCCGCATCCCCTCGGTGTCGAGCCAGCCCTGGCGCCAATCCTGCTGCGCAGGATCGAAGCGCGTCGGCGAGCCGACAGTGCCGTCGCGATACCGCGACCGCCAGCCGGCGCGCACCACCACGCCCGACGAAGGCGACGCCGTATCCGCGAACCGCACCGCGCCACGATAGACGCCGAGCTCGACTTGGCCGTTCGTCCGCTCGAGATCGAAGGCGGTGCCGAGCACGCGCGCGGTGACTCCCCCGATCTCCACCGCGAACGGGCGCTTCGCGTCGTGCGCGACGTCGAAATAGGCCTCCCCCTGCGCCAGCGTGACATGGCGTTGCGCGGGAGCGAACGTGACGTCGAGGCTGGTGGCACCGTTGAGGCGGATCCTCGTCCCGTCGACGAGCGCGACCGCGAGCTGCTGGCCGCGCGCGGTCTGATAATGCCATGTTATGGCGCCACTCCCATCCCACCAGCGGCCGAGCCCGATCGCGAAGACGAGCGCGAGCGCCCCCGCGGACCCCAGCGCGCGCCGCCGCCTGGCACGCATCGCGCGCACCTCGTCGTTCGACAGCCGCGCGAAGCCCGCCATCGTCGCGAGCGCCTCGGCCAACGCCAGATCGTTCAACAGGTCGACGCGCGTCGGCGGTCTTGCGGTGGCGGTCATGGGCGCTGCCCCATCCCCAACCCACGTCGCTCGAGCGCATGGCGCAGATCGGCCACTGCGCGCGACACATGTTTGTCGACCGCGGCGCGGCTGAGCCCGAGATCGGTCGCGATCGCGGCCGCCGCGTCGCCGTCGAGCCGCTGGCGCATGAACACCTCGCGGCGCAGCGCCGGCATCCGGCGCAGCGCCTGCACCAGCACCTCGACGCGCTCACGATAGGCGAGGATCTCGTCGGCGCGCGGCTGGGGACAGGCGATCTCGTCGACCAGTTCGGCATGGAGCGGCGCCGACCGGCGGCGGCGCAACTGGTCGCGGATCAGGTTGCGCGCGACGGTGAAGCAGAAGGCACCGACGTCGGCGATGCTACGCGTGCGACGATAATCGTAGAGGCGCAGATAGGTTTCCTGCACCAGATCCTCGCTCTCAACGGGGTCGCGCAGCCTCGCCTCGATGAATCGCTGCAGCGAGAGCCGCAGATCCACCTCGCCCGCGACGCGTTCGCGGCGGCCGACCAGCGGCACCATTTCGGTCATCGGGACATGCCCGAGGCGCGATGCGTCGCCGGCTTGGTCATCACGCTTCCCACCCTCCCAAGTCGGTCCGGGTCTAGAAAGCGATCATGAAGCCTGCGTGACAAACGGGCTGGTGCGCGGCGCGTCGATCGGCCACCACCACGCCGCCCTGGGAGGAGAGGTCATGGTGCGTACGCCGTCCGTCACGTTGATCGCAGGGCTGCTACTCGCGCTGGCCGCATGGCCGGCGATCGCGGCCGAGCGCCCGCAGTTCAGCATCGGCGCGATCGCCGACTGCCAATATGCCGCGGAGCCCGATGCAAGCCCGCGGCTCTACGGCACCGCCCCCGGCAAGCTCGCCGCTGCTGTGGCCGATTTCAACAATCAGAAGCTTGCCTTCGTCGTCCAGCTCGGCGACTTCATCGATCGCGACTGGACGAGCTTCGACACGCTGCTGCCGATCGCACAGCGGCTTCGCCATCGCTGGCGCTTCGTGCTCGGCAATCATGATTTCGCGGTGGCCGAGGATCGCAAGCTCGCCGTGCCCGCCAGGCTGGGGATGCCGGCGCGCTATTACAGCTTCGTCGAGCATGGCTGGATGTTCGTCGTCACCGACGGCAATGGCCTGAGCAGCTACGGCTGGCCTGCGGGAAGCGCCAACGACATCCGCAGCCACGCCGTCCATGCCTGCCTCTATCCCGCTGCACCGCTCTGGGACGGCGGCATCGACGAGGCGCAGATGGACTGGATCGAGGCGCGGTTGGTCGAGGCCGATCAACGCGGTCTGAAGGTGATGATGCTCAGCCATTTCCCGGTCTATCCCGCCAATCCGCACAATCTGTGGAACGCCGACGCGGTGACCGCGATGCTGGCGCGGCACCCGTCGGTGAAGCTGTGGCTCGACGGCCATAACCACGATGGCAATTACGGCATCCGCGACGGCATCCACTATGTGAACCTCAAGGCGATGCTCGATACGAGCGAGACCGCCTATGCGCGTCTCGACGTCTTCGCCGATCGCGTCGAACTCCGCGGCTTCGGCCGGCAGCCGAGTATGACGCTTCCGCTTCGTTAGTGCCCGTCCTCAAGGGCATCTACGGGGCGCCTGACCACCTATGTGCCGTTCATATTTTCCTCGACAGGACAGGATCCAAGACGCGGCACCAATGCATCGGCGTCGAACACGCACTGAGCTATTGGACCGCACGAAAATTGGCAAACACCTCGACCCAGAACCAGACGTTCAGCCCCCTACCGCGCTTCTAAGCTTCAAGCATTGGTTCATCCAGTAGAGGAGGCGACTATGCGTCCAATTCTCGATACCTTACGTCAACAGCGTCGGCACCGCCTGGCGGCCGAGCGGTTCGAGGCCAATTGTACGCCAAAGCGCCCGCTTGTGCTGCGCGACGCGTCGCAATAGGTGGCGTGCGAAAGCGCCGGCCGCCGCGTCGCGAGCCCGACCAGTCGCGTCTTGACCACCGCGGTCGGGCACGGCGGTCGGCATGGCGGTCGCGATCCGAGAGCAGCCGCGCCGTAGCGGCGCGCGTCCGATCCGGCTGCCGTCGAAGCGGCGGCTGCGGGCATGACCGACGGTGCGTGTGCGCGCCGCGGCAGCCACCACTTTGCCGATATATCGGCGTCCCTTCTTCCCAACGCGCGACCGGATGCGACCAATGTGCGGTTCGAACTCGCCCTCACCCATGGCGTGTGGACCTTCCGCAGAAACCCTGTGGAACACCTACCCGCATCTGGCGGGCCACCTGCCAAAATGCTTGCGGCGCCTGCTCCGCGATCCTCTTGGGCGCCCACAAAAACGATGCGCAGACAGGACCTTGGCAGACCCTGGGAAGGTCTGCCTGTTTCGATAGGCCGCCTTCGAGCGGCACGACCGAGAACGAGCCCATCGCAGCGACGCGCTGCGCATCAGTCGCGCTTCGTTGACGATCCACCGAGAAGCGGAGCGGCGGCGGCAAGCCTGCGCGATACGAACTCCGTGAAGAGCCGGACCCGTGCTGTCTTGCGCGTCTCTCCCTGAGTGAGAATCCAGAGCGTCCCATACAGGTGCATATCCGTGCCCGGCACTCTGGCCAGCATCGGGTCGGCATCTCCGACGAAACATGGGAGCGTCCCGATCCCAAGCCCTTGCCGTATGGCGACGATCTGTGCCGCGGCGTCGGAGGTCCTGAAGGGAATTGCAGTGGTGTGGACTTCGCCCGCGACGGCCCAATCCGGAATGCCGTGCATGCTGATGACGATCCACCGCATGGGATCCTGCCCGCCCGCGCGCCATGCATCCAGTCGATCGCGGGACATGTAGACGCCGCCGAACACTTCGGGACCCTTTATGCCATGAAGATTGAGCGGCAGCGTCTTGCGATCATAGACGACGCGTATCGCCACGTCGGCCTCTCGGTTGGTCAGGTTCGCCAGCTCGCCGGTCGTCAGAATATCCATTTCGATGTCAGGATGCAGCCGCGCGAAATCGGTGAAGTCCGGGACGAGCAGATGGGTCGCGAGGATCGGTGTCAGCGTCACCCGCAGGACCCCGCGCACGCTCTGGTCGCGTCCGATCACGCGCGTTTCCAACTTGTGCGACAACGTTTCCATTTCTCTTGCGAGTTCGAGGACCTCCCCGCCAGCTTCGGTCAAACGGTAACCCGAGGGCAGCTTTTCGAACATCTGCGCCCCGAGGCGCTGCTCGAGCTGGGCGATGCGGCGCAGCACCGTCGCGTGATTTACGCCGAGGCGCTTGGCGGCGGCCCGCACCGAGCCTTCCTGTGCGGCGGCAAGGAAGTAACGAACGTCATCCCAGTCGATCATGGTGCATTCCCGCGCCGCAAGTCTTCTCTGCGGATCCTGTGCTCTAGCATGCCGAGCTTCTATTGCCACGGCCCGCGCTGCATTGTCCGGCGACCCGGATTGTTTTCGCACCACCAATGTGCGTGCTTCCGCACTCGCCGAGCGAATTTGACGGCCCCATGTTGCGGCTCACCGGGGGCCTCCCGGCAGATGAGATATCCGAAGCGGCGACACGGGAACGAGCGACATGACCAGATTGAATGGAAAGACTGCGGTGATCACCGGTGGCGCGACCGGTATTGGCTTGGCCGCGGCGAAGCGCTTCATCGAGGAAGGCGCGTTCGTCTTCATCTTCGGCCGCCGGCAGGACGCGCTCGACGCGGCTGTGGCCGTGCTCGGGTCGAATGCCCGTGCGGTGACGGGCTCGGTCTCCGATGAGACCGACCTCGACCGCCTTTACGCAGCGGTGAAAGCGGAGCGCGGGACGCTCGATATTGTCTTCGCCAATGCCGGGGTAGGAAGCCAGCTGAAGCTCGGCGAGATCACCGCCGCACACATCGACGAGACCTTCGACGTTAATGTGAAGGGTACGATCTTCACGGTTCAGAAGGCGCTCCCGCTGATGCCCAAGGGCGGCTCGATCATCCTGACCGGGTCGAGTGCCGGTACCACCGGCGCGCCGGCGTTCACCGCCTACAGCGCAAGCAAGGCGGCCGTTCGCAACCTCGCGCGGACCTGGGCGGAGGACCTCAAGGGCACCGGCATACGGGTGAACGTGCTGTCACCCGGGGCGATAGCAACCGAACTCGCGACGGCGGCGCTCGGCAAGGAGGGCCTGAAGGCCTACGGCGCGATGACCGCCCTCCAGCGCATGGGCGATCCGACGGAACTCGGGGCAGCCGCCGCCTTCCTCGCGTCGTCGGACAGCAGCTTCATGACCGGCAGCGAAGTCGCCGTCGACGGCGGCCTCGCGCAGCTCTGACCTCGACACGGTCCGCGCCGGATCCACACGCACATCAAAGGACGAAGACCATGAGAAAGCTGGAAGGCAAAATTGCCGTCATCACGGGCGGAAGCAGCGGGATCGGGTTGGCCACGGCCAAGCGGTTCGTCGAAGAAGGCGCGCACGTCGTGATCACCGGACGACGGGAGCAGGCGTTGGCACAGGCCGCAGCCGCTATCGGGGAAAACGTCACCACGGTCGTCGGCGACGTGTCCCGGCTGGACGATCTGGACCGGCTCTACGCCATCGTGAAGGAGAAGCACGGCCATCTCGACATTCTCTTCGCGAATGCGGGCGCGGGAACGGTCGCGCCGCTCGAGACGGCGTCCGAAGCCCATTTCGACCAGACCTTCGGTGTCAACGTGAAGGGGCTGTTCTTTACGGTTCAGAAGGCGCTTCCGCTCTTTAAGAACGGCGGCGCGATCATCCTGACCTCGTCGGTCTCCAATATCATGGGATTGCCGGCCTTCAGCGCTTATGCCGCGAGCAAGGCTGCAGTGCGCAGCTTTGCGCGCGCCTGGACGCTGGAACTGAAGGATCGCAAAATCCGCGTTAATTCCATGAGCCCCGGCCCCATCGATACCCCGGCCCTCGCAACCACGACGGGTCTCACCCCCGAGCAGGCCGAGCAGGCGGCCGCTCAGTTCTCGTCGCAGATCCCGATGGGTCGCAGGGGCGAACCAGAGGAAATCGCGGCGGCCGTCTTGTTCCTGGCATCCGACGAGAGCTCGTTCATCACCGGCGTCGATCTCGCAGTCGATGGCGGCATGGCCCAGGTCTGACCCGACTCAAGCACATCAGAAAGTCTACCATGGGCATCGAGACAAACATTCAAATCGTGAAGGACTTCTTCGCCGCGATCGGGAGCCGCGACGAGGATGGTCTGATGGCTCTGGTGGCCGAGGACATCGAATGGATCATCCCGGGCGAAAGCTGGCCACTGGCGGGGACGCATCGCGGCCACGCCGGCGTGGCGGAGGTGCATCGCAAGGCCTTGGAGGCGGTGGAAACGACCTATCCCAAGCCGCCGGAATTCATCGCGCAGAGAGACCGGGTGATCGTCGTCGGCGTCGCGACGGGGACGATCAAGGCTACAGGAAAGCGGTTCAAAGACGAATGGATTTTCGACATCATCGTCCGCGAGGGCAAGGTGACGCGCATCCAGGAATATATCGACACGCAGGCCTTGGCGCGAGCCTCGCGGATGGACGACCAATCGAAAGGAGATTTCTGTGAACGATGAATCCAAAATCGCAGAGTTGATCCGGTTCGCGCACGTCGGGCCGGGCTCGACCGTCATCGATGTCTACCCCGGCGACGGCGACTGGACGCGCCGTTTCTCCGACATCGTCGGTCCGGAGGGGCATATCTACAGCTTCGTGCCTGCCGAAGTCGCCCACTTCGAGAGTGATCCGTTCGGAAAAATGCAGGCGCTTTCGAAAGAGCCGGGCCGGGCGAATGTCGAAGCCGTTTCGGCGGACCTGATCGCGATGGCCGACGTCACGCAACCGGTCGATGTCGTGTGGGTACACCTGTTCTACCACGATCTGCACACCAAGCTGATCGAGGCCAGGGGTGCCACAGCCGCCCGCTTCAACCACGCGGTCTTGGAGCGGCTCACGCCCGGCGGCGCCTATATCATCGTCGATCACGCCGCCACAGACGGAACGGGCACGAACGACGCGCAATCGCTGCATCGGATCGATCCTGCCGCCGTCCGCGAGGAGGTGGAGACGGCCGGCTTCGTGCTCACCGCAGAGACCGACATCCTCGCGAACAGTGGCGACACGCATTCGGTCAAGGTGTTCGACCCCGCGGTCAAGGGCCATACCGATCGCTTCGCGTTCCGGTTCGTGAAGCGCTAATGGGACCTCGCCGCATCCGAAAGTCCACCCCCCTCTACGACGGCTTTGCTTAGTCGCCGCGCGACACTAAACCCATAACCAGCACTTGGCCGCGGGATTCCCGCTTCCCAACTGCGGTCACACGTCGACGTTGGGCGAGGCGGTTCGGAGCACTCTGGCGTGGCAAGATGCGCCCGGACCGCCGCGGCACGCGTTGATGCCGTAGGAGAAAAGCGATGACCGGCCCGACCGCAGTACAGCTTGGCGTCCAACGGTCTGCAGAGATGGCCGCGGTGTTTATGATCGGGGACGGACTGCTGGGTTTGCTCCAACCAAGGCGTCATGTGGAACTCTGGCGATCGGACGTCAGCGCAGTGGACCTTCTCGTGCGCCCCTTTGCCGGCTACCCGGCACGCCGACGGGCGTATGGGTTACTACAGGTTGGCATGGGTTTGGTTCTTGCGTCGGCGCTGAAGCGTCGCAAAGCAGACCTATATGCTGCACGACCCTAGGCGCGCCTCGATCTGACTGAGGACGGACCATCTAATTGGCGCACGATCCGTCCACCGTTCACATCGCGCAACCGGTCAATGCAGGACAGGGCTCAGCATGGGATTAACTGACCTCTGGCCAGTTGCCGGCGAGAGGAATGGGGGGATGCGATCAATACGGACCTATCTTATTCGTTTTCAGCAGACCGGACAGCGCAGTCTTGCAGGTTTGTCCGCCGTTGCGACCGTCTTGTAGAGCGCGACCTTAATCGAGACGGCGCGACACGTGGCAAGGCGTCGCTCAGCTGATCCCTTCCCGGCGCGTCCACGCCACGCCTTGCGGCGCCCGACGTCTGCCATCCCTCTGCGATCAGGTGACGGCGGTTTGAATTTTCGCCAAGCGAGCCTTACGCTTCGCGCACATCCTCGAGAAATCTGTCAACGCGCCTAGTGAGACTGCGCGACGTCGCAGACAACAGCGTCGCCGCGGATTGCACCTGGTTTGCACCCGCTGCTGCGGCTTGCGCCGTATCGCTGATCGCTGCCACATTGCGATGAATCTCGTGACTGGCCTCGGAGGCCTGGATCGCGCCTTCGGCGATTCCGTGCGTCATCATCTGCTGCGTTTCGACCGTCGCGTCGACCGTGCGCGACATGTTGGCGACGCTGACGACGACCTGCTCGATACCACCCTGTCCCTCGACGACGTCGATCGCAGCCTTTCGCACCTCCCCTACATGATGCGATATCCGCGTCGCGGCCTCGCGCGTCTGCCCAGCCAGGTCCCGGACTTCGTGAGCGACGACCGAGAAACCGCGACCGGCATCGCCTGCCCGCGCCGCTTCAGCAGCCGCGCGGTGGTGGCGAGGTCGAAGG
>NZ_CALMAW010000052.1:49679-62801 GCF_937859915.1 uncultured Sphingomonas sp.
ATGGTGGCGTTGATCGCAAGCACATGGACCTTTGCTGCCAGACCATCGATCAAACCGGTGACGCTCTCGATCTCGCCGGTTGATGCGAACAATGTGTCCGACCTGCGAGCACCGGCTTCCACCAGCCCGACCGCACGGCGAGCCGCGCTGGTCGCCTCCATCGTCTCATCGTGGAGTTGGCTCAAAGCCTGTGCGAGCGCTGTGCCGTGCGTTGCAACACTTGCCATCGTATGGCCTGTCTGCTCGGCGGCGGCGGCGACAGCAAATGCGCGCTGCTGCGTCGCTTGCCCGCGCTCCGCGGTCGCAGCGGCGGCTACGCCGAGCTCATCCGATACGGTTGCGAACGCGGATGCCAGCGTGCCGACGTCTCGTTCGAAATCGGCGCCCACCACGCGCAAGCGGTCAAGATCGGCCTCCCGCTGGGCAATACGGTCTCGCTCGTGCAAGCCTGCGGCGTGGACGAGCTCACGGTTCTCGATCAGGCCGAAATAGCGACCGTTCCGGGTCAGAATCACACCTTCCTGTCCGCCCGCATCCGAATAATACGCTAGCAGAGCGCCGATGGTCTGATCCGCTTCGACCGTAGGGCACGGGCGGATACGTCCCCCTAAGGTTCGGCCAAAGCTCGGGTTTTGCAGCAGGGCATGACCATATGGATTGAAGAGGATGCGCCGGATATCCTTCTCGAAGATCGCGCCGATCGGTTCGCCGGTCTGGGTGATCACGGGCAACAGCCGCAGGTCGGGCTGAGCCTGGAATATTTCGATCGCGCGCGCTGCCGACGCGTCAACCGATACCGCGATATCCGCGCTTCCCGGCTTGCATAGGGACGCGGCCTGCGAGGCGTCTGACGGCATGGGAGCGGGTGCGCGCTGCGGTCTAAGCATGGGCGCCGGCTAGCAGCGCAATGGTAAAGGCAGCATTAGGATTTTGTGACAGTCGCATGACGGCATACTGTTGTTGAAGAACGGCTGTCGATCCAAGGCCGACCGGTCCCACACACATTACGCGGTGAGTAAAAATGGGCACGCCGACCGGAGCTCATAAGCGGACAAGGAGGATCGTCGTGGTCAAGATCGAGGTTGGGAAAACTGAGTTGGGTTTCGTGACCGCCGCTCGCAAATAGGGGCTCGCTTAGACGCCACGCTTGCGTTCTATCCTGCGTCATAGCGTTGCGATCACCCGCGCCGTCTCGCTATTGCGCGGAGACATTCCGGACAGCGGGGGGGATCGTCGCCATCGCGTCGAGTCCGCTTGCAGGGAGCACGACAGGCCAATCAGGGCGAACGGCAAATGCTGCGAGAGGCTGCTTGCGGCGGCAATCGACCATGTTGAAGATGGGCAACATCGGTGCCACCCGGCCATGCGCCGCGGGGCGACGTCGTGGACCGCGCGACGTGCAAGCGTGTTGTGGTCGCTGGCGCGCCCAGCCTTATGCCTGTCTCGTGGCAGCGGCGATGCGGCTAGGCGAGGTGATAGAGGTTGAGCAACACCTCGAAGGCGATCAGCACAATGACCGCGATCTCGAGACGCAGCGACCGCTTGTCCTGGACCAGATTGAGCAACACGTCGGCGGCGTCACCGACTACCTCGAGTTTACGCTCGATCGCCCGGGCGCGGTCATTCAGTTCGAATTCGGCTTCGAGACGAGCATAGAGCCGATCGAGCTCAGGATGGTCCCACAGCATATCCGGCTTCTCGCCGATCTGCGCGCGCCCGACGACCCGGTGTTGGGCGGCGAGCACATCCCCAATATGCTGCATCACGCGGCGGATCGGCAGCCGCGCGCGTCCCTGTTCGCGAAGATCGGTCACGAGCGGCTCGATGCGGTCGAAGGCGTCGGCAATGCGTGCCTCATCGCGCGCCAGCACGACGCTGCGCGCGAGGACAGTCGCGGTGAGCAGCAGGCGCTCCGGCGTCGCCTCGCGCAAGAGGATGTGGCCGTCCGTTCGGACCAATTCTTCGCTGCCGGCTCGGATCTCGATCGACGCGGTCTCGAGCTCGGGGGTCGCCATCGGCTCGATGACATGCCCGTCGAGACTGATGATCAGGTCGCGCTCCCTCTCAGGCGTCGCATCGAACAGAACCAGCACGCCGTAGCGGAACACGAACGCGGCGCCGATGCCGTCGAGGATCAGCGCGTCGGGCTCGCCGAAGCTGCGGACGTTGCGCGTGTCGATCCGCGTACCCAGCAACAGCGCGCGGACCTTGGCGGCTTCGGCGTTGCCGGGAAATGAGAGGCCCAGCACTTCGGGCACGCCAACGCTGGCCGCGCGCAGCGGCCTGATCGGTGGAATCACTTCCTGCGTTCGACGAACCACAACCGACCCCTTGTGGCGATGCAGGCGCCGGCGAGCGGCAAACCGATTTCTGCACATCGCGTCGAGGGCGCGTGCGCTCAAAGCCAGCCTGGATCAAGGTTCATCCGTGTCGGATCGGCTGAAATGGCAAACGGACAGCGGCGACGCGGTCGGGGTTCAGAGGATAATCCGGCGTTACGTAAATTCAGAGCCGGTCATCCGGCGCGCCATTATCGCCCCGACTTCGGACGTTTGTTCAACAGCGCCGCACTTGCTGCGGCTCACGTGCTCCCCTGAAACGCTGCCAGTTGCGCGCCCGTAATTTCGGTGATCTCGACGACGCGCTTCTCGCGGGCGCTCCGTTCTGCCGCCACGCCGATCTCGACCGCGCGCAGCCCGTCCTCCGCGCTGACATCCACCGATCCGCCGCCACGCACGGCCGCCGCGAACGCGACGTGCTGGTAATAGGTCGCGCCGTGATGCGATCCCGCCGCCATCGCCGCGTCTTCGACCACCACCAATTCGCGCTCGATCGCCTTGGCTGTGCCGAACGGCACGCGCGGCGAAAAGACGAGTTCACCGGGTGGCACCAGCACGTCGAGCCGGGCCGCATCGCCGGTCGCCGAGACCTCCTCCTGATGCGCGACGCCTTCGGCGAACATGCTGAGATCGAGCATCGCGCGGACGCCATTGGCGAAGTCGACGACGGTATAGCTATTGTCGATGATGTCGGGCGCTTCGCCACCATAGCGCTCGTCGCGGTGATTTACGTCGCGGCCAGCCGAACAATAGACACGGACCGCCTCGCTCTGCACGATCAGCCGCATCAGGTCGAAGAAGTGGCAGCATTTCTCGACCATCGTCCCGCCGGTGTTGCGCGCGAACCGGTTCCAGTCGCCGACCTTGACCAGGAAGGGAAAGCGATGTTCGCGGATCGACAGCATGTGCAGCTGTCCGACCCGCCCATCATGCACCTGCTCGATGAAGCGCGCCATCGGCGGCATGTAGCGATATTCCATCCCCGTCCAGAACGGTGCCGCGTGATCGGCGGCGCGCTTGACGATCCAGCGGGCATCCGCGATCGTCGTCGCCAGCGGTTTTTCGCAGAGGATGGCGACACCGCGCTCGAACAGCGGCGCGAGCACGGCGCGGTGCGTATAGTTGGGCGAGGCGACGATCACCGCATCGACCTCGCCCTTTTCGGCAAGCTCCTCGACCGTGCGGAAGCGTGCCGGGCGCTGCTCGCCGAGCGAGGCGTCGGCCCAGCCGAGCGAGTTCTCGACCGGGTCGGCGATCGCGGTGATCGACGTGTTCGGCAAGAGCACGATGTTGCGGATATGCTCGCAGCCCATCATCCCTGTGCCCACCACGCCGTACCGAATGTGATCTCGCATCCCGCTTAGTCCTATGCCATGGGCTCTCGAATGCAGCCCCTCTCTTCCGAAACCCGCCTGCTCGGCAAGAGCGGGATTCTTGTGTCTCCGATAGCGTGGGGGATGTGGCGGTTCGCCGGTCAGCCCGTCGCCAATGCGCAGCACTTGATCGAAACCGCGCTCGACGCCGGCATAACGCTGTTCGATACCGCCGACATATACGGCGTCGACGGACCCGGCTTCGGCGCGGCCGAAGGATTGCTGGGCGAGGTGCTGCGCGCCACACCGGGCCTGCGCGACCGCATGGTGCTGGCGACCAAGGGTGGGATCGTTCCCGGCGTCCCTTATGATTCGAGCCCCGACTATCTCGCGCGCGCGCTCGACGCGTCGCTGGCGCGGCTCGGTGTCGAGCAGGTCGATCTCTGGCAGATCCATCGTCCCGATCTGCTCGCGCATCCTGCCGACGTCGCCGCCGCGCTCGAGCGGATGGTAGAGAGCGGCAAGGTCCGCGCGATCGGCGTGTCCAACTTCACGTCGGCGCAGACCGCGGCCCTGCAAGCCCACCTGCCCTTCCCGCTCGCCGCGACCCAGCCCGAGCTGTCCGCACTGCACACCGCGCCGGTCACCGACGGCCTGCTCGACCAGGCACTGCAACATGGCATGGCGGTGCTCGCCTGGTCGCCGCTCGGTGGCGGGCGGATCGGTCAAGGCGGCGACGCGGTCTCCGCGCTGCTCGACGCCAAGGGCGAAGCCAGCGGCGTGTCGCGCACGGCGGCGGCCTATGCCTGGATCATGGCGCATCCCGCCGCCCCGATCCCGATCGTGGGCAGCCAGTCGCCCGCGCGCATCGTCGAGTCGATGGACGCGCTCACGGTCGGCTGGACGCGGGCCGAATGGTATGCGGTGTTCGAGGCCTCGACCGGGACCAAACTGCCGTGAACCCGTGCGAGGTCAGCTGGTTCTCGGCGCTGTGCGACGATGACTACGAGTTTCTGGGGCAGCCCGACCCCGCTCTACGCTCGAGCTGGGAGCATTGCCGCGACATCGTGCTCGCGGCCGAAAGCGGAGGCTTCGACAATGTGCTGCTCCCTTCGGGCTACGCGCTCGGCCTCGACACGACCGCCTTCGCCGCGGCGATCGCGGTGCTGGTGCGCCGCATCCGCCTGCTGATGGCGGTGCGGATCGGCGAGAGCTGGCCGCCACAACTCGCGCGCCAGATCGCGACGATCGATCGCATCCTCGGCGGACGGCTGACGATCAACATCATCTCGAGCGACCTGCCCGGCGAGACGCTGGCGAGCGGCCCGCGCTATCGCCGCACCGTCGAGGCGATGCAGATCCTGCGCACATTGCTCGACGGCAAGCCGCTCGACCACCAAGGCGAATATTGGAACCTCACGCTCGATCCGCCGCGGATCTCGACCGTGTCGGGTCGCTGCCCGGCCTTCTATTTCGGCGGCCTGTCCGAGGACGCGCGCGAGGCGGCCGCCAAGGGCGCCGACGTCTATCTGATGTGGCCAGACCGCATCGGCGTGGTGCGCGAGACCATCGCCGACCTGCGCGCACGCGCCGCCCGCCACGGCCGGACGCTGCGCTTCGGCTACCGTGTCCATGTCGTCGTGCGCAACACCGAGGCGGAGGCGCGCGCGGCCGCCGACCGGCTACTCTCGAAGCTCGACGACGCGGCCGGCGCGGCGATCCGCGCCAAGTCGCTCGACAGCCAGTCCGCCGGCGTGCGCCGCCAAGCCGAGCTGCGTGAGGCGGCAGGCGGCGAAGGCTATGTCGAGGATCATCTGTGGACCGGGATCGGGCGGGCGCGCTCGGGCTGCGGCGCCGCGATCGTCGGCGATCCCGACCAGGTGCTCGCCAAGCTCGACTCCTATCGCGCGGAAGGGATCGAAGCCTTCATCCTGTCGGGCTATCCGCACCAGGCCGAAGCCGACCTGTTCGCGCGCCATGTCCTGCCCCGGCTCGATCACGGCCCGCTCGCGCCGGCCTGAGCGCGGGGCTCAATGCGGGGCGATTGCGAAGTGTCAGACACTGGGACAGCTCGGTCTGCCGCCGCGAACCATGTACGACTCCCACGATGTTTTGGTATATCTTCGCGACGAGCTGCAAAAGCAGCACGGGGAGGATGGGGATGTCGATCGGAGACCGGGAGAATCCGACATATTGGCTAGGCGTGGATGCCGACGGACCCGATGTCGAATGGGCAGCGCGTATCCGCGAGACATTGTGCGAGCGTCGGCGACGTCGCGCTGCGGATGGAGATCTCGGTGATCCGGACGCGATCGTCGCACCGGCTTCGCGACCGGGATAAGCGTCACCGCTCGCCAATCCGATCCTGAAACGCTCGAGCCGTCGCCCGTCCCGGGTTGGCGTCGGTGCTTCCCAGGACAGCGAACGCCGTGGCACGGAAACGTCACGTCATTTGCGCAGACCCCGTCCGACCATCAGCAGGCGCTACCGATCTCACCGTCACCAGCGTGCAGTGTCGTCGCCGCCTATTGTCGTGACGCGACACCTGAGGCCGCGACATCGGAACCGGCCTCCCGCCGGTCTCCGCTAGCCTACCGTCGTAGACAGCGAGATCCCGGGTCGAAGACCGAGGCGGCGGTGGACAGGTTCGACGGGCGTGGCGTCGCGACCGTCTGCATTGTCGCTAGAACTTCGCGCTGGCGATCACCCCGAAATAGCGATCGTCGTCGCGCGGCACGAAGCGCACCAGCCCGCCCAGCGTGCCGGCGCCGAGATAGGAGGCGTAATGCTTGTTGGCGATATTCTTGACCAACCCGCGCAGCTGCCAGCCATCCTTGGCGATCAGCGCGATGCTGGCGTTCCAGATGCCGTAGGCGGGCTGGATCGTGTCGGGGGTCTCGGTCAGCTGATATTGCGTCTTGCTCTGCCAGCTATAGTCGCTGTCGAGCTGCAGACTGAAGGCGTCGCTCAGCCTTAGCGTGTAGGTCGCGTCGCCGTGCAGCTTCCACTTGGGCGCGAACGGCAGCGGCTCGCCATTGATATTGCAGCTCGCCGCGGCGCCCGCCGGGCAATTGAACTGGTCGATCTTGGCGTCGGTACGCGCGAAGGAGAAGGTCAGCGCGAGCGGGTCGATCGGCCGCGCCGACAGGTCGCCCTCGACGCCCTTGCTCGACACCTTGCCCGCGTTGATCAGCCGACTGACCTGCGCGCCCTGGTAGAGATCGAGCACGTTGGCCTGATAATTGTCGAACTTGGTAATGAAGCCCGCGACGCTTGCCTGCAGGCGATGGTCGAACGCGCTGCCCTTCAAGCCGATCTCATAGGCGTTCGAGGTTTCGGGCTTGAGTGCGCCTTCGTCGCGCGCCAGCATGTTGAAATAGACGTTGTAGGCCGGCCCCTTATAGCCGCGCGAATAGGTGAAATAGGCGCTCGCATCGCGCGCGAGATCATATTGAGCGCCGACCCGGTAGGCGTTTCCGTGCGGATCGGTGGTGCCGCGGCTGGCGTGATAGCCCGCAATGCCCGTCGTCGAGGTCGCGCCCGGCGTCGCGAAGCTCGCGGTACGGACGTGATAATAATCGAGATCGTCCCAGATCGAGCGATATCCGGCGATGATCCGCGCACGCGAGGTGAGGTTGATATTGGCTTCGCCGAACAGCGCCATGTCGTCGCTGGTGGTGCCGTAGCGCGCGGTGCCCGAGCCCGACGATACGCCCGGCGTCACCGAGGTGATCGTGCGCTGGTAGATCTCATTGTTGACGACATGCATGTAATAGGCGCCGACGACATAGTCGATCAGATGGCCCTTGGGCGAGGCGATGCGCACCTCCTGCGAGAATTGATGCTCGCGCACCTGGCCGTAATCCTCGCCCTGGACATAGGCGGTGGTCGGCTGCGCGAAGCCGTCATAATCCTGGTGCTGATAGTTGCGCCAGCGCCGGTAGGCGGTGATCGAGGTCAGCGAATAGCCGCCCGCCATCGCCAGATCGGCCTGGACGGACGTGCCGTAATTCTTGTCGCGCACGTCGGTGTCGAAGCTCTGCGCGACGGTGCGGTTGTCGGGCGAGGGCTTGATGCCTTCGCCGGCGAGCGTCGCGGCGAGCGTCGGATTGGCGGTGACGACGCCGCTCGGATAGGCGGTTCGGCCGCTGCTGATGTAGATGCCGGCGGGCACGGTGTCGTGGGTGTAGACATAGTCGGCGCCGAAGGTCAGCGTCAGATTGTCGCTGGGCTTCGCGAGCAGCTTGGCGCGCACGCCGCGGCGCTTGTAGCCGTTGACCTCGTCGCCGGTGGTGATGTTGCGGACGTTGCCGTCATAATTGGCGAACAGGCCAGTGATCGAATACAGCAGCTTGTCGGCCACGATCGGCCCCGACACGCCGCCGCGGAACCGATATTCGTCGCCCTGATAATAGGACGCCTCGAGCTCCTCGGTCTGTCGGTTGGTAGGCGCCTTGGTGACGACGTTGATCACGCCCGCGGACGCGTTCTTGCCGAACAGCGTGCCCTGCGGCCCGCGCAGCACCTCGATCCGGTCGATGTCCATCAGGTCGAGCGTTGCCTGGCCGGGCCGCGCCAGCACGACGCCGTCGATCACGGTCGACACCGAGGGATCGACGCCGGGCGAGGTCGTGATCGTGCCGACGCCGCGGATGAACACGTCGCGGTCCTTGTTCGACGCGCCGGTACGGAATTCGACGGTCGGGATATTGGTGGCGATCGACGCGATGTCGTTCTGGCCATGCGCGGCGAGCTTGGTGCCGTCGAGGGCGGCAACCGAGATCGGCACCTTGTTGAGCGACTCTGTGCGCAGCCGCGCGGTGACGACGATCGCGCCGGTATCCGTCGCAGCGTCAGGCGTGGCAACGGCGGCGGGCGCAGGCTTGGCCGCGGGCAATGCGTCCTGCGCCAGTACCGGACCGGCGGCGGCCAGCGCCGTTGCGAGCGCGATCGCCGACAGCACGCTGCCACCGATCCGGCGGGCACGCGGATCCGCCGCACCCCAAAGCTTCGTCTGCATGGCTTTCCCCTTTGCCTCGGTGCGCAGTCGACTATCGGCAGGCCTGGATCGGGGGAAGAAAGATTTCCTATCCATGGGATAGGCTTTGGCCATTCGCCCCCGGTCAGCCTGTCACGCGTCCGCCTCGGCGACGATTGCGGCGTGCAGGGGGCCCAGCGGGGGCATCGTCAGCTGTACCACCGCGAACCCGAGCAGGTAGGAAATCGCCGCGAACAGGAAGAGCGGCAGATAGCCCGTGCCTGCGCTGAGCAGAATGCCCGCGACATACAGCACCGTCATTCCGCCCAGATTGCCGACCAGCGCACCGAAGGCGGTGACGCTGCCGACCCGTGCCGGCGGCACGACATCGGCGATCAGCGCGAAGATGTTGGTCGAGAAACCCTGATGCGCGGCGAGTACGAGCCCGAGGATCGCGGTCGCCACGCGGTAGTCGCTGGTGAACAGCGCAAGCGGGATCGGCAGCACCAGCAGCGCGGAGACGAGCAGCGCGCCCTTGCGCACGCGATCGAGATCATAGCCCCGATCGAGCAGCCGCGCGGGAAGCGCGCCGCCGATCACCGATCCGATCGCGGCACAGAGATAGACCGTCGCCAGCGGGATGCCGAGCTCGATGATGCTCAACCCGAAGCGACGGTGGAAGAAGTCTGGCATCCAGAACAGCAGCAGCCACCAGGTCTGGTCGGAGAACAGCTTGGCGCCGGCGACCACCCAACTGCGGCGATCGCGCAGCAGCCGGTAGCGGCCGGGCAAGACCGCGCGCGCCGACGCAACAGGCATCGGATCGAGCCGCACGCCGCGCGTCACGAGCAGCCAGCACGCGGCCCAGACCACGCCAAGCGCGCCGGTGAGCAGGAACGCGCCGCGCCATCCCCAGGCGAGCGCGACCGCAGGGATGACCAGCGGTGTGACGATCGCGCCGCAATTGTTGGCGGCGTTGGAGAGGCCATAGCCGGCCGACCGGCGGTTGGGCGGGAACAGCGCGGCGATCGTCTTCACCGCGGTCGGCGTACCCATCGCCTCGGTCGCGCCGAGCGCGAGTCGCACCGCCATGAACTGCGCCATGCTGCGCGCGCCGGCATGTGCCATTGCGGCGAGGCTCCAAGCCGCGACCGCGACCGGATTGGCCCAGCGTATGCCGAGCCGGTCGACGATCCATCCCGTCGCGACGAAGGCAAGGGCGGAGGAGAATTGGAACAGCGAGGCGAGCGTCCCATAGTCGCGATCGGTCCAGTGCAGATCCGTCTCGATCAGCGGCTTGAGCACCGCGATGATCTGGCGATCGACATAGTTGAGCACGCCTGCGGTCACGATCAGTGCGAACAACAGCCATTGGCGCCAGGGAGCGAGCGTCACGCGGAGCGGTCCCGGCATCGATGATCGCGGCCGGGATGGTTGCGATCGGCGAACGCGCCGTCCTGATGTTGCATCGCACGATCTCCTGACCGGCCGGCGCTAGAGCCCCGCGAGCCGATCGACAATGCGGGTTTCGCTTTGGCGCCGCCAAGACCGGGTTGCTGCACGGCGGCGTTGGGCTGCCGGGCACCATGCCGACGGGCGCGACGCTCACGATAGGGACGGCCTTGTGCTAGGGGTGCCGCGACGCGGTTCACGCGAACCGGCAAACAGGGATCCAGATCGAGCTTATGGCCCGCAAACATTCGAAGCATGAGCCCTTTGACGACGTGCAGCGCGAGGAGGACGCGCCGCCGGCGGCGATCCCGCCCTGCTGGCTATGCGGCCGCCCGACCGGCAAGACCATCGTCTGGCACCATCCCGTGCCCAAGAGCCGCGGCGGGCGCGATGTCGTCCCGATGCACCCGATCTGCCAGCAGACGCTGATCGCCAACTTCACCAACTCCGAGCTCCAGCGTCACGGCATGGATGTCACGGGTCTGCTCGACAATCCGAACGTCCGCAAATTCGTCGACTGGGTGGCGAAGAAGGATCCGGACTTCACGGCGACGACAGCGAAGAAACAACGCTGACCGCCGTCCAACAAGCGTCGGCGGCATGCCGGGCGCGATACAATTCCGGCCATGGCCTCGTCGCTACCGCACAGGCAAAGGCATCGGCATGGAGGGCGCTTCGCGCGTCGATCGGCGTTCGACGACGAGATTGACGCGGCGAACGACTTGCACCTTCACCTCGCCATGGCCGGCGATGCTGACCGTCTCGATGCCCGCCGCCACGAAGCCCTCGGACGCCATCAGCCCGAGGCACGCGACATTCCCGGCGAGGACGCGGGCAGTGACGATGGCACCGCAGTGCGCAACCGCGACGCGCAGCAGCGCCCGACCGACGCCCTGCCTAAACCGCGACGGATCGACGTAGAGCCACGCCACGTCGATGCCGACGCAGGCGACGAACCCGCATATCCAGCCGGCTGCCTCGGCGACCCACAAGTCGCCACGAAAGACATGCTGCAGCGTCGCCATGCGTGGCCGGTCCGCATTGTCGACGAAGGGCAATTCATGCGCGACCGCCCGCTCATGAAGATGCCGCACCGCAGGCCAATCCGCCGCGATAGCCCGCCTGATGCCGAAATTCATCGATGCCCCCGTTCCGATACGGGGGCGTAACATGTTTGTCGTTCACGACGCGAACGATAAGCGGGGTGCGGCGGCCGTTGGCCCCCGCGTTGCTTGCCCGCCGGCCGCATCGACAGGACCGACGATCTTCGCGCCTAGCCGCCCTGATTCCGGGAGGTGCCCAGCCGCACGCGCTCCGGCGCCGGCAGAAGCGCGACGGGTTTGGCGGGGAATCGACGCGCAAAACTTTCGAGAAGACGTTCCAACAGGCTCACGGGCCGGCCGATGAACGCATTGCGCGGCCAGACGATCAGACCCCGTTCCTGCGCGGCGCGATGCAGATCGCGGGCAAGCGAGCACAATTTTTCATCACTGATCGCGAGATGGACGCGCTTCGCATCGCCTGCACGCAATGCGTCGTCGTCGAGGACCTTCATCGTCAAGACCAGGCAATGACCAGTATTGCGGCGCTTCCACCCGAATAAGAGACCTGCAATAGCCGACATTGCGACGTCCTCCTTCCTGCGCGACAGAATCACAGCGCCAAGGCCGTGGCAACAGCGAAAGATGGTTAACTGTCGTCGTCGCCAGACATCTTCTGATCACGCCGCGACGGGTCGATCAGTGGATCCACTTCGCCCGCGTCACGGCCTGTCGACTAGGACTTGCCGCTGCCATGTCCCCCTCGTGCAGCGGTGCGGCCGATCAGCGTCTTCCACAGGCTTTGCCGGGGCCAGAGATCGATTCCTCGCGATGCCGCCGCTCGCGTCAGATCGCGTGCCAGCGACCGAAGTTGGCGATCATTGAGCACGACCGTCACTGGCATGAAGTCGCGCGCCGCAATTTTCTCCGCGGATGCAGCGATCTGAAGGTTGAGTACGATTCCATGCGGAGTTTCGTGGCGCCGCCATCCTGCCAGAGCTCCGATCATCGCCTCTTCCATATGATAGTGAGAGCAGGCGACCAAAAGCTGCCCATCATCGTGCGAAACTGCGGCGGCAACACCATCGCCGGCCACATACGTGACGCAAACGTTCGTGATCGCGCAAATGCCACGCCGACAGACATGCCACCATTATGGTTAAAACGCCAGACCGGCACAATGGATGCGAGGACCGGGCGAATTTCTGGAACACGATTGCGCCAAAGCGGCCGCTGCAATCTGTTGCCATTTCCCGCTCGTCACCGCGATGTCGCATGCGGGAACCGAAGCCGCCTGCATCGGCGGCCCGTTTCGCTCGTCATCTGCTACCGGAGACGCAACTATTACAGCGTCTTCACCGTTCGGCATATGGGACACTGGCCGGAGACCGAGCGTGGATTATTCCAACCCGAAGCGCGCAGCGCGCGCAATGATGGCGGTCGGCATGGCGTTGGTAATGGCGGCATGCAATCATGGCGACACGGCCAACAATTCGGGCGGATCGGCCGGCAATGCGTCCGGCGCAAACAGCGGCAGCACCGCTGCCGATAGCGCCGCGAGCAATACCGATTTCGGCGAGAATGATATGGACAGCAACGTCGCGCAATATGACACGGCGAACAGCACGACGGTCCCCGCTACTTCCAACCATGGGGGTGGCAATAACGACCACCCCTAGCGGTCAAGCCGCCCCGCCTATCGCGAGAGCGGCCAGATAAGCCGTATCGCTAGGGCGCCACTGCGCCTCAATATCCGTAGCCGCCGCAATAATAGGGGTTGGCGTACGGGTCGCAGCCATATCCGCCATACCCATAATAGCCGATCGGGTAGCCGCCGCCGTAATAACCACCACCGTAATAGCCGCCACCCCGATAGCCCCGACCGTAGCCGTGCCCGCCATGAAAGCTACCGCCGCCGCGGCCGCCGAAGCCGCCACCACCGTGGAAGCCGCCACCGCCGCCGCTGTGAAAGCCGCCGCCGCCGCCGTGGAAACCACCGC